>WFXH01000082.1 GCA_015490715.1 Saprospiraceae bacterium
CTGCCGGAGCGTTGGTATGCTATGGATTACCCATCGTTTTTGGAAGAACGTCGCCGTCGTATGGCTGCTATCGTACGCGAGGGATTCCAATCTCTAACCCAATCGTCAAACCAAGGCTATGCTAAAATGCCACTCCATTAAGGGTTTTGCGTGGCAAGGCCTCACTCCTTGGGTGGGGCGGATAGCGGGAAGGAACGGATCCTTATACTGAAGCTCCACTGCTAAACAGTGCAGAAAGCTATCTCTTTACGGGTTTACGGGTATAAAATCGTCGGCGCATGACGATTTAGTGTTAACTTGTGGGGTGACGAATATTTTATGTGGGTATGCATTAAAAAATAATAGGTTCGTTCATGTAGCGCCTTAAATACGATTTTATACTTTAGAAAACAATCCAACGACGGATGGCCAGATTGAGCAGTGAATACGGAATGGTGCAAGAGCCATTTGGGAGATATAGTGCCGAGATAGGCTGGACATTTCTTGCACCTGAGGAGGCGCTTCGGCTGCGTGGTGGCCCGGAATGTCCCATTCTCCGCATGGTCTTCTTGGAGCAGGTGCAGCGACTGAATCCTGGTGTAGTGACTTCTTATGAAGTTGCAGAAGAGCTTCTCGGTCGGCTTTTGCGCGTTCGCCCTGATATCGAGGGAAACCTGGAAGCATGGGAGTACTTGCGGGGGTTAAAGACGGTCTTCGTAGCCGCCGAAGAGCGGGAGAAAAACGTCCGTTTGCTCGACGTTGAGACTTTGGAAAATAATACCTTTCACGTCACTGAGGAATACCGCTTCACCAATGGCCGTTTTGCCATCCGTCCGGACATTGTCTTTCTCATAAACGGTATTCCGGTGCTCGTGGTTGAGGCCAAAGCTGCTACGCGTAGGGAAGGGCTTGCCGAGGCCCTGGATCAGATTCGCCGCTACCATGAAGAGGGGCCCGAGCTCATGGCCTTGACGCAGGTCTACGGGCTCATCCAGACACCACATGTCTACTACGGCCCGACCTGGAACGTGCGTGCACCCCTCAACTGGAGGGTCGACCGGAAGGAAGATTTTGAGACCTTTGTGAAGGCCTTTGTTACCCCCAGGCGCGTGATAAAGATGCTGCACGATTACATTCTCTTCGTGCGCAAGGACGGAGAGCTCTCCAAGGTCGTGCTTCGACCCCATCAAATGCGGGCTACCCAAAAGGTAGTGGGCCGTGCAGCCGATCCTAAAAAGCGCCGAGGTCTCGTTTGGCATACCCAGGGCTCTGGCAAGACTTTCACAATGATCACGGTAGCCAAAAAGTTACTGGGGGATCCTCGTTTTGAAAACCCCACTGTGCTCATGGTCGTCGACCGCAACGAGCTGCAGCAGCAGCTCTTCCAAAACCTTGATGCCGTGGGGTTGAAAAACGTTTACGTGGCAAGGAGTAAGCGTCACCTCCGCCAGCTCTTAAAAGGGGATACTCGTGGTCTTATCGTCACTATGATCCACAAGTTTGACGATGCCGATGCCGACCTCAACACGCGAAAAAACATCTTTGTCCTAATCGACGAAGCCCACCGCACCACTGGCGGTGACTTAGGCAACTACTTAATGGGCGCCCTGCCCAATGCCACCTTCATCGGATTCACCGGCACGCCCATCGACAAAACTGCCCACGGGAAGGGCACCTTCAAAGTCTTCGGCAGCGAGGATAGCAAGCGCTACCTGGATAAGTATTCCATCAGGGACTCCATTGAAGATGGGACTACCGTGCCGTTGCACTACCAGATGGCTCCAAACCATCTGCTCATTGATCGCGAGGCCATGGAACAAGAGTTTTGGGCCGCAGCCGAGCTCGAGGGCGTCGCCAACGTGGAGGAGATCAACCGAGTCTTAGATCGCGCCGTCACGCTCAAAAATATGCTCAAAAATAAGGATCGAGTAAATCAGGTGGCGGCTTTTGTCGCCGAGCACTTCAATAACTTCGTCGACCCCATGGGCTACAAGGCTTTTTTAGTCGCAGTCGACCGCGAGGCCTGCGGTCTTTACAAAGAGGCTCTCGACCGTTACTTACCCCACGCGTGGAGCGAAGTCGTCATCAGTCGTGGCCACAACGACCTGCCCGAGCTCAAGCGCTACCACCTTGCGGACGAGCAAGAAGCAGAAGTCCGCAAGCGCTTCCGCAAACCCGACGAAGTCCCGAAAATCCTCATCGTCACCGAAAAACTACTGACCGGCTATGATGCTCCTATTCTTTACGCAATGTACCTTGATAAGCCCATGCGGGACCATGTGCTCCTGCAGGCCATTGCGCGCGTCAATCGCCCCCATCAAGACGATGAAGGCCGCAAGAAAAAGAGCGGGCTGATCATGGACTTCGTGGGCATCTTCGACAATCTCGAGCGGGCCCTGGCGTTTGACTCGCAAGATATCCAGGGTGTCGTCGAAGGCTTAGATGTACTTATGGTGCGCTTTCGCGATCTCATGGAAGAAGGACGTAAGGACGTGCTCCCCATCATCGCGGAGAGTAACGAGGACAAGGCGATTGAAGCTGTACTCGAGCGTTATCGGGACGAAGAGGAGCGAAACGCCTTTTATGCATTTATCCGCGAGCTACAAGAAATTTACGAGATTCTCTCACCGGATCCCTCTCTCAGGCCCTTTCTTGAGGACTACCAGAAGCTCATCGACATCTACCGCATACTTCGAACCAACTACGAGCCGCATGTTCCGGTCGATCGTTCGTTTTTGCGCAAGACGGCCAGTATCGTCCAAAAACACTCCTCCATCACTGGTATCGAAGACTCCACTGAGACCCACGTGCTCACACCCGATGCCATCCTGGCGCTCGCCAAAACCGACCGACCAGATACGGTGAAGGTCTTCAACCTGCTGCGTGAGCTCCATCGCCTGGTGGAGGACAAGAGCAAAGATGCCCCCCACCTCATCCCCATCGGCGAACGCGCGGAGGCCATTCGTCGTGCCTTTGAACAACGCCAGCTCACAAGCCAGGAGGCACTTAAAGAACTCCGAGAGCTCACAAAAGAGCTCAAAACGGCCGAAACCGAACGTCAAGAAAGCAGCCTTAGCCCAGATGCATACACCACTTATTGGTGGTTGCGCGTACAAAAGCATTGTGATGCCGAAAAGGCGCTCCAAATCGCCACCTCTCTCGATTCGGCATTTAATACCTTTCAAAACTGGCGCATGAGCTCCACCCAAGAAAGTAAGCTGCGAAGAAGTATCTACAAAGCGTATCTCAATGCTGGAATCAAAGAAGCCGTAACTTTGGCCAACGAACTACTCAAGATGTTGAGAGCCAAGCCATGATTGGAAAGCAAAGAAAAGAGATCGACCAGGAGCAGATGATGTGCGATTGGGTGGTCCGCGATGTCTTGCGCTCCGAAGTACGCACCTGGGCGCGCCGCATCGGTGTAGAAGAACGCCTGCACGAAATCCATATCCGCCCGATGAAACGCAAATGGGCAAGCATTTCTACGCGGGGACGGCTCACCTTAAACGCTGAGCTCTACCGCCACTCCGCAAAATTTCGCGCCGAAGTTATCGTTCACGAACTCGTACATCTCAAGCTCGGCCATGGATCCCACAACACACTCTTTCGCTCACTGGTAAGAGCATATCTCGCTTCAGCGGACAAAGATCGGTAAAGCGTTCGGCAGGTAAATATTCTTTTTCGAATCTTTATGCCGTCCCTATAAAAACCAAGAAGTCTTACGTGCTGCAGCATTACCCTTGTACTCGGACAATTGATCGAGATTAGTAATGGACCCACCTACCATTTACCCGCACGAAGGACAAAGCGTCGGGTATGTCCCTCCTCGATTTGAATGAAATACACGCCCTGTCGCAGCTCAATGGGCAGCATAAGCGTCTTATCCACAGGCAGGTCCGAGTATACGTGGTCGTAAAGTCTTTGGCCGTTGATGGAGTAGACTGCAATGTGTACTGGAGTGCCCAGAGGAAGATCCCCTTCTCGTTGCAGGATGGGACGCCCCTCGTGTACACGTACCGACCAACTGGGTGTGCTGGTTTTTTGATGGTTTGTGCTATTGATGATGCACGTATGCACGAGCTCAAAGGTAGTCGGTGTACGCAACAGGGGGAGATGGGCTTCGTCGATGTCCATTAAGTGGTCGATCCTCGTCAAGGACAGATTAAAGGGAGTGGGTTGGAGGGAGTCGATGACATTGATCACTTCGACGGGCGCCTGGGGGTCAGCGATGCAATTGACACAGTAGGAGCCCTCTACCACACTCGTAAGGCCGATGCCCGGCGCATCGAAGTTTGTGGACTTATAGAGGAATAGGCGCTGATAATCGCCCACGCCTTCCAAGCCCTCGTAGAGGGCTTGTGCTTGTTGGGCAAACCCAATACGGGTGATATTGATGAGGTCGCCATTGGAGTAATTCAGGCGTATCCATTGGGCTTCTGTCTGGAATGCAGCGTTGCGCGCGGCATCGCACAGGAGGTGCATTTCGTTTCCAAACAGGTGTAGGGCCACAGGCGCGTGTTGGATTTTACCCAGCATTTTGGCGTATTGGGGTCGGCCATCGTGGATACTGCCTTTAAAGACGAGAGTGGAAAGGCGGGGATAGGAGACGATATCGTTGTATAGGTCAAAAAAGGAACCGGTGCTGGTAGTAAAGAAGAAGTCTTCGCTACCCGGCTCATGCCAAAGGCGGACAAAAAACCCTTTTTGCGCCGTCAGCGAAGGAAGGGGTGTGCTGTAACGCAAGGACTCGCTGTAGGAGCCACCGTATTTCCAGGCACGAACGATGGAGTCACCGCGTACAAAGGCGACAAATACATCGTAATACAGGGGATCGACATCGTAAACCCCGGCAAGGATCAATTCGTCGCGAATCGAATCGTATCGGATGTCGGCCACCTTACCCGTATCGAGCCCGTACACTTCCTCAATCTGCCCATCACTCGTACGAATGCGGAAGAAGACCTTAAATGCGGATATCCACGCATGATCTGTTCCACTTACGGCAATGCCGGTAGGGGCTGCAGGGTCGACATATGGGTAATATTTCCAGGTATAAATCTTACTCCACACGGGCGTGCCGTCGCTACGGATGCGCGCCACAAAGGGCCCTCCTACCTGTGTAGGAATACTTCGCCAAAGGCCCGCTACCAAGATGGTCGAATCGGGAAGCACAGCCACTTCGGTAATGGAGCTCTCCAATGTGTCGGGTGCTTGTATCGTCCATCGGTGGTTGCCATCATGAGCAGCCACCGACAGGATAAATGCCCGTA
This sequence comes from Saprospiraceae bacterium, assembly GCA_015490715.1. GTDB lineage: Bacteria > Bacteroidota > Bacteroidia > Chitinophagales > Saprospiraceae > S141-43. The sequence continues at coordinate 5,250 of WFXH01000082.1, forward strand.
GGCGGTAGTTCTCGTCGCGGGTACCGCCTATTATTAAAGCATCGCCCGCCATGCTGGCACGTGCGTAGCTCACATTACTTTGAGTGGGCTTGTACACATTGCAAAAAGCCCCCTGGGCGAGGACTTTTGATGCGTCCATCACTGTAAGGCATACCACCCCTATGAGTGCGAGAAGTCTCTTTGTCATGGCATGTACAGTTTTATACAAGGGGCGAATATACAAGATGTCGAATGAAAAAACAAAAATACCGTCCCAAAATCGTTGTGCGAGTTAAAAAATTGTACATGTCCGAAGAGTGTTTTCTCTGAGGTTGAAAGGACAAAACCGCTAATGTCACCTCATCAATGCACATTTATAGCTTGTGTGTCGGTAATGGACTCCCTCGAGATGGGTTTTATAATTTTTTAGGGGTTGTGTTTCTGTATGAAATGGTTGATGTTAGGATTCAAGGGTACACCTTAGTAAAATGGAAGTCCCAATGGGTTGGAGGGTAGGAGCACTGCTCTATGTGAAGAGGAGTAATCGATATTGCTTGCAAAACGCAGAGGTGCAGGAGTTGGCTCATCGTCTGTAGGTTTTGGGAGTGCGCACGTATTTGGGTTGGGCTCGATTAGATTTGTGTCCACTCGATAGGGTGAAACGCAACTCCCAGGTTTAATGCTATCCATGTTGATATTTCCTCATGCCCTGGTATCCATCCCTGGTGACAGTGCCACCGAAATTTTCTCGTACCTTTGAATAGTGGATATGGCGGCGGTAAATGGGCTGCTGTAGTTGCATTCAATGACCCAGCATATGTACGGAAGACACAACAATTTTCTATCTACCTTTTTGGTTTGGGCAGTTCCATGTTGCATCTCTGCATGGATGGGTTTCCACACGGTTTTCAAGGGTCCGCTCTGGGAGGCCTCAAAAGCATGGGCAGTAGTGCGAGAAAGCTCTTGTACATGGGAAGACCCCATCATCCCTAGATCTTGGGAGAGCACCATTTTATACCACAGCAAAAGAATACCATCAACGCCTTTGGAGGCGGTGGGCTTCAGGAAGGTATCGCCGATTTTGATCCGAGAAGTGGGATGTGGAACGATGGAGGAGGTGCTGGAAGAAGAAGCGTTGCGATTGCGGGCGGTCCGCGTGGTGCGCGGTCCATATCTACAAATGGTGGGGCCGCGAAGTGCTATTGTGCACTGGCGTACCAATGAGCCCGTGCGTTCCGCCTTGAGCTATGGCACCGATATGTTCCACCATTCCGACACGGTGTGGGAGACTCACGCCACGGCAGACCATGCGGTATCGGTAGAGGGCTTGGAGCCCAATGTTCGATATTTCTATGCCTTCCATGGAAACGGAGCGACTTATCTCCCAGCCGACAGCGGCAGGTTCATTCAGACGGCGCCGCCGGTAGGTAGCAAGTCTTTTGTGCGCGTGTGGGCCCTCGGCGATGCCGGTACGGGGTCTATCCAGCAGAAGCGCGTGCGCGATGCGTATTACCAGTTTGTGGATGCGGTCGCACACCACAGAGGTCAGACCGATTTAATCCTCCTGCTTGGAGACAACGCCTATTACGACGGCAAGGACCGCGAATACCAGCACAAGGTGTTTGAGGTGTACGACGATATCTTCCGGTACGTTCCCGTGTGGCCTACCCTTGGCAACCACGATGGTCATTCGGCGGATTCGCGCACGCAGACGGGGCCGTATTACGAGATCTTTGACCTTCCTGCTGAAGGACAATTGGGCGGTGTGCCATCGGGTACGGAGGCGTACTACTCTTTTGACTACGCCAACATCCACTTTGTGGTGTTGGAGACCTATTACCTGTTGTTGAGCAGAGCCCAGCGCCGGTGGTTGGAGCGCGATTTGCAGTCGACCGATCAAGATTGGATTGTGGTGTACTTTCATTTTCCGCCCTACACCAAGGGCTCCCACGACTCGGACATCGAGCCGCCGCTTATCGCTGTACGCAGCGAGCTGTTGCCCCTCTTGGAGCGTTACGGCGTGGATTTGGTGTTGAGCGGTCATTCGCATTCCTATGAGCGAAGCTACCTTTTACACGGGCATTACGGATTTTCCTTTAGTTTTAAGAAGAGCATGCACACAGTGGGCCCCACCGGTGCGGGGTCGGGCGATCCCCAATCGACTGATGGGCCATACATCAAGATGGGAGGCCGTTCGGAAGGCACTGTCTACGTCGTCTGTGGCTCGTCGGGCAAGCGGAGTGGTGGCAGCTTGGATCACCCCGCTATGGCGACTTCGCTGAATGTCCTTGGATCGTGTGTGTTGGAATTCGAGTCTGTGGATCCCTCCACCTTGTTGCTCCGCGTCCAATTTGTCGACGACCGCGGCAAAGTGCGCGATGCCTTTGCTATCCGCAAGGAGTTAAATGCGACAGGGGTGCAAGGTCCGACCTTGTCGAGCCTCCACATCGCGCCCAATCCCGCTTACAGTGGCGATCGAGTACATATCTACACGGATCATCCCATCCTGTCTACTTGGCTGGTCGGTCCGACAGGTGCACTCTTGCGAAGGGGCACTGAGCCCCACCTTTCGCTTCATGGGGTGCCTGCGGGGTATTACGCTTTGTGGATACAGACTGCAAAGGGAAGGAGTGTTTTACCCTTGTTGATTGTCGAGCGGTGAGGTCTTTGCTCATGATATTGCCGCACTTTCCAAGGCACCCCGAAGGGTGGTGGCTGTTTAGCTACGACCAACGATTTCATACAAGACAAAGGCGAAAACTAACCCTCGTGGGGGATGGAACGAGGGGGGAGCAGCCTACAATTTCATACGGACACAAAAAGATTGAGAATATTTCTTAGGGGTGCTTTTGTGGGGTATTCGGGTGAGAGAAGTCAAAACATGGAGATTCATTTTTTCGGGTATAAAATTGTTGTTGCGGGCGTGTGCGATAGACCCTTCGAGTTATGAATTGTTACCTTTGTTAATGAAATCTCGTGCAGATGAAATTTCGATGGCTGGCGATAGGGATGATGGTGGTTGGGTATTGCGCTCCAGGAATGGCACAGCAGGGGAGATTCACGATGGGGATGAGTCCATCGGTTGGAGGACGAGGGCGGATTTTTGTTCCCAATCCCGACAGCAACGCGTGTCTGAGCTGTCACAAGGGCATTGAGTCGATCCGTCCGATCGAGTCAGGGATGATGCAGGAGATCTTCCGGGTGGCTGCACAGGTGGGATATCCACACAACGATTGTATCGTCTGTCATGGGGGGAATCCGGATGCAGCAAACGCGCGTGCTGCTCATCGAGGCACGGTGGAGGCATTGGCGGCCATAGGGGGGCCTGAGGAATTTTATCCCAATCCAGCGAGTGTGTGGATCAATCAGCGCACCTGTGGAATGTGTCATGAAGAGCAGGTGAAGACTCAGTTTACGAGTTTGATGTTTACAGAGGCGGGTAAGATACAGGGCACGACATGGGGATTTGGTGGTTTGCATGGGTACAATCACGACGTGGCCAATGTTGGCGTGCGGGCGCTTGAGGTGCATGAGCGTTTGGGTAGTCGTATCTACCGCGCTTACATGGATTCGTTGAAGGCCTTGGAGCCGCAGGTCTTTCCCGATACGATGAAGCCGTTGCCGTCGGCTCCGACGGCGGAGGAATTGGCGGAGGATCCACGTCGGGCGGTGTACACCTACCTGCGCACGGAGTGCCAGCGTTGTCATACGGGGGTGAAGGGGCATCAAGCCGACGGCGATTATCGCGGTGCGGGATGTGCAGCCTGCCATATCCCGTATTCCAACCGTGGGCTTTACGAGGGGGGCGATCCGACGATCGACAAGCAGCATAAGGGCAAGATGCTCGTCCACCGCATTCAGGGTACGCGCGATGCAGTCGTCGAAGTGCACGGCTATCGCTATACGGGCATACCGACCAAGACTTGCACGGCCTGCCACAACCGCGGTCGGCGGATAGGAGTGTCGTACGAAGGGTTGATGGAGACCTCGTATGCCTCGCCTTTTATGAGTAATGGCGGATTGCCGGCGCGTATTCACAAGAAGCACTACTTGCACCTTCAGTCCGACGTACACCTTCAAAAAGGCATGTTCTGCCAGGACTGCCATACGAGTCTGGACGTGCACGGTAGCGGCGATTTAGTGGGTGCTATCCAGGGAGCGGTTGAAATCGAGTGTACGGATTGTCACGGAACTCCTGAGGCCTATCCCTGGGAGTTGCCTATAGGCTACGGGGATGAAATCGTGGGCGACGTACCGAGAGAAGGTGTACCCAGGGGAGTGAGCGACACCGTGCCATCGTACCTCAAAAAGGGATGGGTGGCCCCTCCGCGCGATGGATACCTGCTCAGCAGCCGTGGCAATCCCCTGCCGCACGTCGTCCGCGATGGCGATCAGGTGATCGTCCACACGGCCGGCGGAAGGGATATCCGCCTGACGCCCTTAAAGGGGCTCGTCGAATCGGGGGAGCTCAGCCCCGAAGGGCAAGTGGCCATGGTGCAAGTGGGAAGACACATCGACCGCATGGAATGTTATGCCTGTCATTCAACCTGGGCACCGCAGTGCTACGGATGCCATATCCGCATCGATTACTCAAAGCCTACCCGCAAGATCGACTGGGTGGAAGTGGCTTCCCATCCCGACGAGCGCGGTCTCACTCCCGACATGTGCAGCTACCTCAACGGCCAGGAGCTCGAAAGCGATGCACAAATGCTCCCCTATCTGACTGGGGGAGAAATCCACGAAGAGCGCAGTTACCTGCGCTGGGAAGATCCCCCTCTGGTCATCAACGGCGAACACCGCGTCTCGCCCGCAATACCAGGATGTCAAACCACCGTGACCGTCATCGGCAGGGACGGCAAAGTGCTCTTGCACAATCACATCTTTCGAATCCCCAATGTCGAAGGAGCGGGTCCGGAAGGTCAGCGCGGCATCGATATCGCCCCACTCTTTCCTCATACCACTCAACGTAAGGCGAGGAGCTGTGAGAGCTGCCACAACAATCCCAAAGCCATGGGCTTCGGCATCGGCGAGGGTAAGCTCTATTTTGATCCCTCCAAAGACGTGGTCATGGACCTGCGCGATGCCAGCGGCCATGTCCTCCCTGCACAGGTCGATACCCATTTCAATGCCATCGACAACCTCAATATCGATTGGAGTCGCTTCCTCGATGAGCGCGGACATGCCCTTCAGACGGTAGGCCATCACTTTTCGGGATCGCGACCGCTCAATACGGCAGAACTGGCCAAACTCGATCGGCGCGGTGTATGCCTATCCTGCCATGCCACCGTCCCCGATGGCGATGTGGCGGTCAACCTCATGGCACATATCGGTCGTGTCGTCGGCCTACAGGTCGACAATGCGACGCATAAAGGCATCTTGCACAAATTGCTGCTTCTCGGCGGATGGGTACAGGTGGGACTGCTCTTCATAAGCCCGTTGCTCCTTCTCTTCGTAGTAGTCTGGCTGAGGAAAAAGATCTTCCACCGCTCGACTTAACTCAAGGATCGGCGCCTTCCAATGTGACTATACAGCCACGCACTGAGACTGAGTATGACGTAGAGGAGAAAAATGGCGGCCATCTGAAGCGGTTTGGTGCGGTATTCGTAGGCAAAGATGAGCACAGTGCCGCCAGCAAGCACGACAATGGCGAGGAGGGAGAGGAACTTTGACGCTCCCGTATGCAGGCGCATCTTGTAGTTGGCAATAGCCATCAGCATGGAGATGAGGAGGAAGGTAATACTGCCAAATTCCAAGATGAGGCGCAGCCCTCCGGCCAACACCATTAGACTTGCCAGACCGGCCATGGCGAGGATGGCATGTGTCGGTATAGTGCCCTTGCGTATGCTCAAGGTCGTGGGGAAGTAGCCGTCGTCGGCAATGCGCGCCATCTGGCGCGATGCGCCAAACATCGTCCCGCCAATGGCCGAAGAGGTGGCAAACACCGCGCCTATAGTGACCAAGTCTCTCCCGAAATTGCCCAGTATCGCCTCCGCCCCTGCCGCCAGCGCGTACTCCTTGTATCGAATGAGATCCCCCACCGGAATGGCCAACACCGCTGCAAGGGCCATGATAAAGTACACCGCGCCGACCAGTGCGATCGAGCCATAGATGGCACGTGGTATGTTGCGCTCGGGCGCCTCCATGTCTCGCACGGCGTTGATGACGAGCTGAAAGCCCTCATAGGCGACAAACGTCACCGCCGTCACGGTAAGGATTTGCAACACACTCGACCGCTCAAAGTCCTCTGCAAGAGTTTGGACAAATTGCGCCCAATCGACATCGACGTGGTAGAGGAGCATCATCGAAATGACGGCCAAGATGGTCAGCTTGGCGTACACCAACACATCTTCGATCTTGCCCATCCCGCGCACACTCCAGATATTGATCAGAGCAAAAACCCAAAGCACGACTATGGCCAGCCCTTTTCGCACCCATACATCTTCCGCCCATACCAATCCACTGTTGGCATATGCGGAAAAGGTGTAGGCATACAGCGCTAAGGTAGAGATGTAGCCAAACGAAGTATACCATCCGATAAACGATGCCGCAAGGTGCGAACCCGAAAAACTTCGCTTGAAAAACGCATAGGTAGCTCCTTCATCGCGGAAATAAACACCTAATTTCACATAAGCATATGCCGCAAAAAAGGCGACCACCCCTCCCAGAGCGATGGCCCAGGGAGCTAAAAACCCCACAAGCGACACGGCGATGCCGAGGATGGTAAAGATGCCCCCTCCAATCATGCCCCCGACGGCAATGGC
>WFXH01000083.1 GCA_015490715.1 Saprospiraceae bacterium
CGACAAGTCAACGGTAAAACAGTGTACGCCTCGCCAGGAGCACAAAATCAGGTGCCCTGTGCCGATGCTGTCGTCAAAGTAATGAACAACTACTTTCAACCCTCCAACATCCGCATCAAGACGGGTTGGACCGTCGAATGGCAAAATGTCGAAGGACTGCACAATGTCAATGGGAAAAAATCGATCTACCCCGACAATCCCATCGAATTTTACAGTGGCGCTCCCCAAAGCGGCAACTGGCGATTCGCCTTTCGCTTTGATACACCCGGCATCTATCACTATCACTGCGATGTACATCGCAATAGTGGCATGAATGGCATCATCGAAGTAGTCAACGACACACCACCCCCCATCCTCCTCACAGAAATCATGTACAACCCCCCGGCCCTCAGCGACGATAGCCTCGAATTCATCGAAATCTACAATGCCGGGCCCGATAGCATCGATATGCGTGGACTGTACTTCTCCGCCGGCATCACCTTCCACTTCCCAGATACGTCGATGCCGCCGCATGCCTACTGGGTCATTGCCAAAGACAGCATAGCCATGCATAACGTCTTCGGTGTTGAGGCCTTCCAGTGGGAAGACGGCGCACTGAGCAATGGGGGAGAGCGCATCGAACTCAAGACAGCCCTGCACACTGTGATCTTTTCCGTACAATACGATGATGAAGACCCATGGCCTACCCAAGCCGATGGAGAGGGATTCGCCCTTGCACTTTGTGATTTGCACGCTGACCTCGAAGCCCCCGAGGCGTGGGGCATCAATGCCCACAACAGCGGTGTGGTCCTTTCGGATCGAACACTCTTTACACGACCTGGAGCTGCCGACACCTGCCGTACCACTGTTGACGACTATCCCCTCTATCGCATTTCCCAGCTACGAGGTGTCGATTCTGTCGGTCTACCCGATAGTATCGATGTGCGCTGCCGCGTGCGTGGCGTCGTCTATGGCGTAGACCTCCAACGGGGCAACCGCATCCAATTTACCCTCCTCGATGCAGCCGATCGCGCCGGCATCGGTGTTTTTGGTACACAGAACTATGGCTATACAGTACGCGAAGGCGACTCCCTCGAAATCAAAGGAAGAGTGTCTTTTTTCAATGGCCTGACTCAAATATTTGTAGAAGGAATCACCCTCCTCGATAGTATGCGCCCCCTCGTCACCCCGCGAGTAGTGACCCAACTTGACGAATCCACCGAGTCGGATTTGATCCAACTGCGCGAGGTCCAACTCGTCGACTCTACCGAATGGCAAGGCAACGGCCGCTTTTTCGTCGTCCATGTGACCGACGGTACAAACCAATACACTGTGTACATCGACGATGCGGTAGAGCTCAGTAGGATGCCGCCCCCTAAAGGCAAATTTCATCTTACAGGTATTGGCGGTCAATTTGACCGTGAAAGCCCTTACTTCGACGGCTATCAGATCGTACCGCGCTATGCCAAAGATATCGAACGCATCACACGCACCATTCCACAGATTAAGGCTACGAGTACCCCGATCATTGTGCCCAACCCTGCGTTCTCCTATTTGCGTATCGATGGCCTTACAGCTGAAGACTTTCCCCTTCGATGCGAGGTGTACAACCCACAGGGCATACGCATAATGTCCCTTGTATGGAAAGAAAAGCGCACTGGACAAAAAATTCCCATCGCCCATCTAAGAGACGGGTATTATCTCTTGCATTTGCATACAAGTCGTGGAATGCAATACGTACGGGGATTTGTCAAGCTCGCCGATTGAGGGGAGGTATCGGTATGAAATGGTGGACTATGTAGGTGAAACGAGAAGCCCTCGAAATCATGTGAAATAGCTTTTCATTATAGAAAATTAATTTCATATTTAATTATTTTTCGGAACGCTCACCGTTGAAATACCTTTGTATCGTCAATGGTGTGTAGGGTGCATGCCATTGATGCGGTGGTATAAAAAGACGAACAACCCCGCATTGGTCATTAAGGAGAATAGCATTGATGCAAAGGCACGGCTACAAACGTGCATCATTTGCATCAGAGCTGTGCATATGGAGGTAGGAAAGCCTTTTTAATAAAAACGATAGTTATGAAAAGAGCGACACTTTTGGGGCTGATGATGGCATTTGGAGCACTGTTGAGTGCGCAAAACAACATCCCTGAGATACTCGGTAAGGAAAAGACGGGAAGCACGACCTTGGATGTGCTCTCGAAATGCGATGTACCCTTGAGTAAGATGGTGCAACCCGACGACGGTTTCTTCCTATTGACCAGTACGCGGCAATTTGGTTGGGCTGGTGCCCCCATAGACCTTGAATTGGCACAGCAGATTCACTATCCGAAACTGGCCCCTTCGGGGCAAGTCATCGAGTACATCGCGCTCAAAGGAGCAGCGGATGGGACAGCCGTAGGCAATCCTGGAGAGATTTCGGTATGGTCGGATATTGGAGGTGTACCTGGTGCCCTGTTGGCTACCGACGTGGTGGAATGTGCAGACAACATCGTCTACAGCACTTCCGAGGCGTTCAATGCCCCGCTGACACCTGGTCAGGATTTGTGGATCAGCTATGTGTACATATCCGACCCCATGGGCAATCCCGGGCCTCGGTGGTTTTGGGGACAGACGGATCGCCTGACCAATTTGGCCAATGGGCATCCGCCGTTTCACGTCACCTTTGTCGATGCGGCAGCACCCCGTTTTGGACCAAATTGCCCTCAGTGGACCAATTATGTCTACTGTGATCTATACGACGCTTTGCGTCTGTTCTTTATAGGGAATACCGCTGGCTTAAACTACGAATTCAATATCTGCCGCAACGCCAAGCTCAATATCGGCACGGGTGTGCCCACCATGACGCAGTGGGGACTGTTCATCTTCGGCCTGGTCGTCCTCACGCTCGGTGTGGTGGCACTGTACAACTATCAGCGAAAACCTGGACAAGAGTCGTCCCTGGCAACGAGTAGGTCGTAGGTCAAAGTCAAAAATGTGTGCCAAAGAGTAGAAAACAAAAACGAAACAATATGAACGTAATGAGATGGGTATTCTTGCTGTGGATGGTCGTATGGGGCATTACGCTACTAGCCCAAAATAACATCGTCGATGCCATTGGTTTTCGAAAAACGGGAAGCACGACCTTAGATGTGCTCTCGAAATGCGATGTGCCACTGAGCAAAATGGTACAACCCGATGACGGCTTCTGGTTTTTAGTCAGTACGCGGCACTATGGCTGGCAGGGTGCCCCGATCGATCTCGAACTAGCACAGCAGATTCACTATCCGAAATTGGCGCCTTCAGGACAAGTGATCGAATACATTGCCCTTAAAGGCTTTGCTGAAAGCTCAGCAGTGGGCAAGCCCGGCGAGATTTCCGTATGGTCGGATGTCGGGGGTGCTCCTGGGACCCTTTTAGCCACGGACATTGTGGAATGTGCCGACAACATCGTCTACAGTACTTCCGAGGCCTTCAATGCCCCGCTCACACCGGGTCAAGACCTCTGGATTAGCTATGTGTTTCTGTCTGATCCCAATGGCAACCCGGGTCCGCGATGGGGATGGGCTCAAACGGATCGCCTTACCAATCTGGCCAATGGCCACCCACCCTTTCACTTGGCATTTATCGATGCCGCATCGCCGAGGTTCGGTCCCAATTGCCCAAAATGGACCAATTACGTCTATTGTTCCTTTTATAACCCCATCCGATTGCATCCGTTTTTCCCTATTCGCAATACCGCGGGCTTAAACTACGAATTTAATATCTGCCGCAACGCAAGGCTCAACATCGGCACGGGCGTACCCACCATGACGCAGTGGGGACTGTTTATCTTCGGCCTGGTCGTCCTCACGCTCGGTGTGGTGGCACTGTACAACTATCAGAAAAAGCATCAACAAGTCCTTTCATCTTAACACGTACACATCTATATGTGGCATTGAATAAGAGCGGGGCATTGGTAAGGACGAGCCCCGCTCATTTTATTCTCAAAAAGGTATACGTATTTAAAGAATACTTTATAAATTTACCCGTGATTTTGAAGATAGCTAAAGTACAAATCCAAAAATGTAGTGAACTATGAAACGAAGACTTACGCTCCTTAGCTTTGCGATGCTCTTTTCAGTGGGGATAATTGCCCAAAATCCCGGCGATGACCCTGCCTTTGTCGACGGAACAGTCAACCCCATCGATGTGCTGTCCAAATGCGATCAACAATTAGGGACGATCATTCAGCCTGCAGACAACGGGCGCTTTCTTACCAGTACGCGAGACTTCGGCTGGTTTGGCGGTGCACTGACCTACGAGTTGGCCCAGCAGGTGCACTTTCCCTTACTCGCCCCATCAGGGCAAATGCTCGAATACGTGGCCATCGTTTCGATTGCCCAAGATCCCAACCAAAATGGCGATTTCAGTTTTTGGACAGACAACGGCGGACAACCCGGCAGCATGATTGTCTCCGAGCCTCTTCAAGCTCAAGACAACCTCGTCTATGTGTTGAGCGACGCCGTCGCTGCATCGCTGACGCCGTATTATGGCGGCGAACTGTGGATTAGCTACTCCAGTGAGGGTGATCCCACTGCAATCCGAGGACGACGATGGGGATGGGGAGCCACCGAGTCGCCTACCAACCAGGCCAACGGCCATCCCCCCTATCACCTGTACTACCACGACGAACTCGGTCGATTTCCCGACTGTCCGAAGTGGACAAACCACACCCTCTGTCCGTCATCTGCTAAGTCTGGACCCTATTTCGGTCTCAACTACCAGCTCGGATTCTGCCGAAATGCCCGTTTGAATATCGGCACCGGTGTTCCAACTATGACCCAATGGGGACTCTTCCTATTCGGACTTGTCGTACTGACCTTGGCCACGGTTTCGATTTACAACTACGCAAAGCGCCGAAAATACCAGAATCAGCTATCGTAAGAGTAGGAAGTTAAAGCGCCGAGCACATATATTAGGGATATGCACATCGTGCATATCCCTTTTTTTATGCCCAAACCAGCCCTTCACCATCGGAAAAAGTCAACGACCATCTACATGCGAATACCCTTCATAATCAGGAATATAGGAATTCGATTTGCATGTATGAAAAAAAAATTCATAAAAGTCTTTGTCGTATGGGAAATACACCTCTATCTTTGTACTTGAAAATGGATTTTAGGTCAATCTCATGAACGCACCTGCTCAAAGGAGTGGGGGATGATGAAGAGAGAAGAAACCATCAACTAAGAAAAAACGTGTTAAGTATGAAAGGACGACTTTTAGCTACGGTTTTTGCCTTAGCAGGATTTGGACTTTTGACAGCGCAACAGCCAAATCCCGACGATTTTGCGAGCATTACGGCTACCGCTACGCCGATTGATGTGCTCTCTAAGTGTGATCAAAAGCTCGGCACAGTGCGCCAGCCTGCAGACGGCCCAACCTTCCTGACCAGTTCGCGCCAGTTCGGATGGTTTGGTGGAGCTATCGATCTGGAGCTCGCTCAGCAAGTACACTTCCCACAACTGGCTCCTTCGGGACAGGTACTGGAATACGTCGCAATCCAATCGATTACCAACGGCGCAGGAACCCCCGGTGAGTTTAGCTTCTGGACCGACAACGGAGGTCAACCCGGTGCCCTCATCTTGGCAGAACCCGTTACCACACAAGACAACTTGGTCTATCAAGTCAGCGATGCCACTGCCGCTACACTTTCTTCGTATTACGGTGGTCAACTATGGATCAGCTTTGTCAACATTTCCGATCCCAATGCATTTATTGGCCCACGATGGTTCTGGGGCAGCACAGCTTCCAACACCAATCAGGCCAACGGCCATCCACCGTATTATGCGTATTTCCATGACGAACTCAATCGCTTTGGACCCGATTGTCCCAAATGGACCAACCACACCGTTTGTGGTGCGACCTTTAAGAGTGGACCATTTTTCGGTCTCAACTACGAACTCAGCTTCTGCCGCAACGCCAAGCTCAACATCGGCACAGGCGTCCCCACGATGACTCAATGGGGTCTGTTCATCTTTGGATTGGTCGTATTGACTCTCGGTGTGGTCGCATTGTACAACTATAGCCGTCAACGTGTCGGAGAAAATGCATAACTTCGCGTTATGCATTTTCCCTTTAACCGTAAAGTATTCGACAAGGTATTCTGGCGTGTGAGCTTATTGGCACCAGTAGCGTGGGTAGCTATCTATTTCATATGGGGCGAATTGCTCATCGCTGATATCGTCGGAGTAATTATCACCGTACCCATATTGAGCTATTTGATCCACGTGATTCTCCTCATGCGCCAGGAATAACACAAATCAGGAGAATAGAGCTATTGGCGGGGAGATGCAGTGCATCTCCCCGCCTTTTTTATTTTTGCAATCACGGAATAAAGACCAATAGCACAATTCCATGGCGCAAAATCCACGCTTCCCCCTTTGGAAATTTCTCGGAGTGTTTTTGCTCACCTTGCTCGTCTTCTACCTCTTTTACTACTCTTCAATCTACGAAGACCACCTGATGAAGCCGTATCTCACGGGCTTGGCGCGTATCTCGAGTGTAGTGCTCAATATGTTTGGTTATGATACCGATGTGGCGGGTGATGCCGTTTTCAACAGTGAATTTCGCGTGCACATTCGCGGCGGATGCGATGGTCTGGAAGGAATTGCGCTCTTTGTCGCAGGCATCATTGCCTTCCCTTATGCCGACTGGAAGCACAAGCTCAAAGGGCTGATCGCTGGCCTACTCGTCTTAGGCATCGTCAACATCGCTCGTATCGTCATTCTCTTCATTGCGGGAATCCATTTCCCCAAACTGTTTGAGTTTTTGCATCTACACGGTGGGGTAGTGTTGTACACCCTTTTTGCCATTTTCCTGTGGATTTATTGGGTCCGCAGCCTCAATGAGCCAGGCAACTGATCTGTACATGATGAAGTGGTGGAATAAACAGTCGCGGACGGTCCGATTTGCGTTGTTCTTCGTCGTGTGGTATGCCTTTTGGATATGGTTTGTACAGCGAGGCGAATTTAGTCGACCTGCCTACACGATGTTATCCCAATGGATCCATACGGTATTGGAAATGGTCTATAGCGATGCCGATTTTGAAGTTGACCCAGAACACTCAGGAACCGAAGCACGCATCAAGATTGTCTTCACATGGTCGGAAAGCCACATCGAACGAGCAAAGGCGATGGCCTTAGAGCGAGGTACTAAAGCGATTTCCGTACCATACCATTTCATCAAATTTAAGCCTTATCTCGCTTTTGCCTTGCCTATGATCCTCTTGTGGGCCCTCATCCTCGCGTCGCCCTATGCGCAATTGTGGAAAAAGGTATTCGATTTTGTCCTGCTCACCATCGTATTGGGACTTTTGCTCACTTTACGTATTGGTCTCTATACACTTTTTGAGATGTCCAACTTTCGCATGGGCATCTACGAGCTCTCAGAGGGGGCTATGCATTGGCTCAATCGAGTACTGGAAGCGTGGACCTTAGGCGTCAATGTTATGATGGTGTTATTGGTATGGATTGCATGGGTCGTACCGCGTAGCTTATTATGGCCCGAATGGCGTCGGTGGTTGAATCGCAAATCGAAGCAGTGATGGACTATCGCGAAAAGCTGAAAAAGATACGCGGAGTGATATTGGATGTCGATGGTGTACTTGCGGAGTCCCGTCTATTGGTCACCGAAGAGGGGCTTCTTCTTCGTACCATGCAGTCTAAGGATGGCTACGCATTAAAGGTAACCGTTCGAGCAGGTGTACATGTGGGCATTATCACAGGTGGGACCAACCCCGGCGTGCGCATACGGCTCGAAAAGCTCGGAGTGCAACACATCTACATGGGCGCTGAAGACAAATTGCCCTATTTTGAAGAACTGCTACAACTCTGGCAAATTGATGCCAAGGAAGTACTGTATATGGGAGACGATATAGCGGATATCCCCGTACTTCAACGGGTTGGATTAAAGGCCTGCCCGGCCGATGCAGCAGCAGATGTCAAAGCCATCGTCGACTATATCTCGCCCTATCGCGGAGGCAATGGAGCCGTGCGCGATGTGCTCGAGCAGCTCCTCAAACTCCAGAGCAAATGGCCCTACAATAGCGATTGAGGTATGAAATGGTGGACATATTTGCGGGGGACAAATCTCTTGATGATCGGAATGGTGCAGTTTGCGGTGTGGTACGGATGGTTGCGCACCGTTTTTGCCAAACACGGCATTGCACCAGTGATGCATACCGCAGATGCACTTCTCTTGAGCATCGCCACTGTCTTCATCGCCTCTTTTGGGTATCTCCTCAACGACTGGTATGATGTCGAAGTCGATCGAATCAATGGACGTCGAACCCTCTTTACGGATCGACAACATCTTCGTCACAAGGGTAAGGGCATTGTGGTCGTGCCCTTATTGCTCGGCACGGCCATCGTCCTCTATTTCACCATTTTATACAAGATGGGAACTCTCATACTCCTCTATCTGGGGGTCGCTGTGGCGTTATGGGGCTATGCATGGAGATTGCAGAGGCTACCCCTCATTGGCAACGTGGTAATATCGCTGTTGACGGCAGGCTTTCCCCTCGTGTATTATTTCATCGAACGCCACTCGCTGGATGCCCTCTATGAGTGTTGTGCGGCGGAATGGCATTTTACCCTTGATACCATGCTGGCGTTTGCGGGTTTTGCTTTTCTCATCACCCTTGTGCGCGAAATCGTCAAAGACATGGAAGACATACGAGGGGATTATGCGTATGGATACCAGACACTTCCACTGGTTGTCGGGTGGGATCTGTCGATCTACGCAGTCACCTTTATTGTTGTAGTGCTCATCGGTGCAGTGCTCTACTGGGCGTTTTGGGTGCATAAAATGGTGGGCTACCTCAGCGTAGTAGCCGTGGGACTTCCATTGGTTGGGTTTATGTGGAAGGCCTGGCGTGCACAAGAGCCAGAAGATATGCGCTCATTGTCGAGGATGTTAAAATTGATCATGCTTGCAGGTGTGCTCTTATGGGCCTTTACGATCGCGTATTTTTACTATTTATTGCAGTGGTGAGCATATAGAGAAGTTGTGGTCTATGGAGTGGATGCAGGAACTTGAGCTGGTATTGGCCTCATCATCGCCACGGAGGATAGCGTTGATGCGTACGATGGGCTTCCGTTTTGAGGTCATTTCTGCCGATATCGACGAAGATGCATTTTCGCATTTGGAGCCGTATCGACAAGCAATGGAAATTGCGGAGGCGAAGGCGAAACACGTCTTGACGCATCACGACATTGGACGGAGATGGGTGCTTGCTGCAGACACAATAGTAGTGTTGAAAGATCGAGTGTTGGGCAAACCGGGAGATAAACGAACGGCCTATCGGATGCTTGCGGCGCTATCGGGGCAAAAACATACCGTAATAAGCGGCGTGGTCATCTACTGTGAGGGAAAGTACTATCGCTTTCACGAAGCTACTGAAGTACTCTTTCGTCCGCTTGTGCATGAAGAAATCGAATACTATCTCGAGAAATATCGCCCTTACGACAAAGCTGGGGCCTATGGCATTCAGGATTGGATAGGCTTGACGAAGATTGCTTCGATCCGAGGCAGCTACACCAATGTCGTAGGGCTACCTACCGAAAAGGTGTATACCTTCTTGCAGCAGTTGTGGCAAGTACACCGTTCGCCTTTGCCGTAAAGAGGGCGAACAGCGTGCACTTCATCGGGTTTGAAATAGTGAGAGGATAAAACACATATCGATGCGAGATCCAGGCGGAGAATCAAGTGCTCCTGTTGCATCTACGTACAAGTTTGATGCTATCGAAGATGCTATTCGCGATATCGGCGAAGGGAAAATTGTCATTGTGGTCGACGACGAGGGTAGGGAAAACGAGGGGGATTTCGTCTGTGCAGCCGAACGCATCACGCCCGAATTGGTCAATTTCATGATCAAAGAGGGGAGGGGCTTGCTCTGTGTGTCGCTCGAGGAGGAACGCGCACAGGAGTTGGAGCTCAACCTCATGGTCGAACAAAATAATGCGAGCTTTGAGACGGCCTTTACCGTCTCTGTCGATTACCGTTGCCCGGAATGTACCACGGGTATCTCAGCGAGAGACCGCGCAGCGACCATTCGCGCACTGGTCGATCCCGAAGCAAAGGCCAGCGATTTTATGCGCCCGGGACACATCTTTCCCCTGATAGCTAAAAAGGGGGGAGTGTTGCGTCGGTCGGGCCATACGGAGGCCTCGCTGGATCTGTCCAAACTTGCTGGGTGTGCGCCCGGAGGCGTGCTGGTCGAAATTCTCAACGACGATGGGACGATGGCGCGATTGCCGGAGTTGTTTGCACTAGCGAAAAAATTTGATCTGAGGATTATCAGTATTAAAGACTTGATCGCCTATCGCATGCAACGCGAGCGCATCGTCGAAGAAGTCTATCGCCACCCATGGCAAAGCCCCTATGGAGCCATAACCGTACACGCTTTTCGCCAGATGACAACCGATGATGTGCACATTGCTTTTGTGGCTGGTACTGTTACTGCTGAGAAGCCTACACGCGTACGAGTAATGACGCTCCCACCTTACCTACACGTATTTGCCGCCATTGCTGATGCCAAGGTCCAACAAATACAAAAGCTCTTACAGTATTTCGCTCAGCATGGAGGAATTCTTCTACTCATGCGCCACTCCGACAAATACCAACCACGTCAAGACGTGCAATACATCAGATCCCTCATCGAAGGTAAGCGTACTTCAGCGTCTACATCTAAACCTCGAGCACTCCAAAGTGAAATCGAACGCGACATCGGTGTGGGCTCGCAAATTCTCAAGTTGTTGGGCGTACGAAAGATACACCTCATCTCCAACCGCCCTCTCGAAGCTTACCCCGTACAGGCCTATGGGCTGGAAATCGTCCAGACTACTCCCGTAGACGCGCTCTTCTAAGCTTTAGCGCTGTAAGGCACTGAATTGGTTGTACGGCAGCTTAATAAAATCGAGGGGCGAACCTTGTTTTACGCCGAGAAAGAAACTATATGTCCCACGGAAGGGCTGCCATGCGAAAGAGAGCTCCCAGCAGTGCAGGTCGCGGTAGACGCGAAGATCGGGATAGGTGATTTTGCCATCGATAAAATTGTAGCCGATGTTGCCAATGCTGACTCGCCAGTTTTTCGTAATCGGAATGCTTCCGCGCATCGAAACGGTATGTGCCACAGAGGTCTGTACAGAGTCCAGCTGCCGCACAAAACGCAACTCAAGGCGATGACGCACTTGCAGGCGCTCTACCATCGAAAACAGTGTAGCACGATCACTGCGGCTCTTTTGGCGGAGCGATTTCTTTCCGGAGGGCTTGCCTCGAATTAAATCGTATAACCGGCGGATGCTGGCCGAGGTGTTGAAGTTGATCACGGCTTCTTCAAAGCGCAAGAGCCCCCGACCTTCGGTGAGAAGAAGCCTATCGTGACGCACGAGACGACCATTTTCCACCGTGGCGATGTAGGGGTCCATGCGCATACGGGCCGACACCTTTACCAATTTGAATAAGGTCGCATAGGTAGAAAAATCGACCTTCGAAAAGCGAAAGGAATCGCGCGTGAGGTCGTAACTGCCCTGAATGTTGAGATTTTCAATCAGGGTGACCTTTCGCACGGACGAATCGCGTCTGGAAAAATACTTCGCTTGGAAATTGTTGCGTATGTTGTACCGTATGAAAAAAGATGGTGTCAAAGGTCGTGGAGTCTCCGTAGCTCCTTCGAGAAAGATCGAATACTGCCGCAATTGTACCCCTTCGATGGTGGTATCGGCATCGTAAGTGCGCACATAGCCCCACTCCGGACGCGTGTAATCCGGCGAATAATTGAAGGAGATGCTCGGTGTGATCTTGTGACGCAATCCCCGCAGCCAAAATCGATTGTTTTGCCAGGTGCCAAAGAGATTGGTACTCATGCTGATAGAGGACCGAAATTCGTGAAAGGGCGTGAAGCGAGGGACCGTCAGCGCTTGGATGCGCTCCCGTATGATGGTATCTCCCGCTTGTACAATGGTATCTCGAACATTGTAAATCTCCTGACGACGAAAGTGCCAATACTCTTTAAATTGGACATCGGTCGAAACGTTAATGTATTTCAACCATTTCATACTAAAATCCGAGCGAAGCGTCTGCACCATATCGTAGACGGGGCGCTCCCAAAGGGAGGGATTGGTGAAATTCGTGTCTTGCATCTGTAGGCGATTGGCAAAGCGCGCGCGGTAAGTAAGTGTAATGTCGTCGTACCACTGTCGGCCGGGACGGAGGCTTTTTAACGGACGTATTTCACGAAGGGAAAAGTAGATGTTGGGTGCGTATATGGTCATTTGCCCCGTTCGAGTGTTCTGCGAATGCTGAAGTTCGGAAGCCACCGAATAGGGCTTGCCCGGAAACTTGCGCTCATAGCGCAAAAACGATCGGTATTGCGTCGTGGCGACCGATTCGGCAGAGGGATCGTTGCGCCTCGAATAATTGTTGGTCTCTATGTTGATATTGCCGTTGAAATGGTGGAAGGGGTTAGCTTTGGGGTCTTGGGCATGTCGATAGCGTATGCGCAATGCCGTGGCTGGTACTTTTTCATAGGATCGCGGTGGCTCAAAGTAATGGCGCGTATACCCGAGGATGAGCTCTCCTTCAAAGGCGTATCGCTTTTTGTAGCGATACTGCCCTTCGATGCGGTAAGAAATGGGCAAGTTGAAAAAGATATCGCCCATGAGTGTAAAATCCATGTAATCGTTGATCTTGAAATAATAACCCACATTGCGCAAGCCATATCCGAGAGCTCTATCGTAGGTGTAATCCCGCGGAAAGATCAACCCCGAATGCGGGAAGTTGGCTATGGGGAAAAAACCAAACGGAATGGCCAACGGAGTGCGCACTTGACCTAATTCCAGCCGCGATGCACCAATGACCGCCAAACGATTGGGAATGATTTTAATCTTTGTACTGCGTACCCCGTAATGGGGATGTGGTGCATCACAGGTAGTAAAGATGGCATCGGCACTGTACAACACGTCGTTGGTAAGAGCCGAATCGCCCTCTGCGAGGAGGAATTTTGTCTTGCTCGAACGGATATAGAGCTTTTCGTACTTCGTAATGGCATCGTAAATGATGCCGCGTCGGTTGCGGAGGTGGTATTTCAATCTCCTTGCAGTAAACGATTGCGCACCGCTGGAAAACACCGGAGGGCGTTGATAGCGCCCCGTGCTGTCGTATCGCCCCTGCGCATAGAGCAATTGCGAATCGGAATGAATCTCTATGCGAGCCGCCTCCAGCTTCATGTCCTTGTATTCGAGATACGCCTCCCCCTCTAAGATGATTTCTTCCCGAGCATAATGTACTACGATCGAATCGTCCATTCCCTTACATCCGTAGCGGATTTCCGCATCAAGGGCTCCCTCGGCAATGGCTATATCGGGTGTGGTGTCTGTCCTCAAGCTGTCGATTGTTCTGCTCTGTTCTCCTGTGGATAGGGTGTCCCTTGATTGCAGTCTGATCTGCCCGAGAACAGGGGCCCCCAACATTCCGACCATTAATAGACATATCAGATGTGCACTGTCGACCCACATTTCTTTATAAAATGTTGTAGTACAATTTCATACGAATTATGAAAAATATAAAATATTATAAATTGATACCCTATACTATATGCATTAAAAAAAGTTTTAATGTGTTAGAGATTCTGTATCTTTGCATCGCAAGGCTATCCCAAAGACCGCAAGTATATGACAATAAACGCAAATCTCATTCGCAGGTGTATAATCGTGGTGGTGCTGGTACATGGCTTCGGGGCATGGACCTTTGGGCAAGTCCATACCACTGCAGGTACGTACAGGGTAGTGTTGGATGCGGGGCACGGTGGGAGAGACCCTGGTGCTGTCTGGAGGGGAGTGCATGAGAAGGATATCAATCTCGACGTGGTACGGCGTATAGGTCGGCACTTGCAGGACAAATTGTCCGCGGTGCAGATCACGTATACTCGACTGGATGATCGATATATCGGCTTACGAGAGCGGTCGCAGCTCGCCAATTCCCATCAGGCGCACCTCTTTGTCTCCGTGCACTGCAATAACTTTCCTCGCAAGCCCCATCGGCGCGGCATGGAAGTATATGTCCTCGGTGTTGATCAAATGGATGCACAGCATGAAATTGTACAGCGAGAAAACAGGGAGTTTTCCATGAAAGATGAAGCGATGGCGGACGATGAAGAATTCTACATTTTGAGTACTGCCGTAGTACAACACAATCTTGAAAGGAGTTTGGACCTGGCTTCGTGTATTGTACGGTCGTGTGCGGCCCTTCGGGGGGAAGGTCATCCGCGTGTATTACAGGCAGGATTTATCGTATTGTATCGCACAACGGTTCCAGCTGTACTCATCGAACTCGGCTATTTATCCAATGAAGCGGATTTTGCCATTCTCAACAGCGAAACGGGGAGAGAGGCTTTGGCGGAAAAGATTGCGGAGGGCATTGTGTATTATTTGCAAAAAAATGTCGCTACTATACCGCTGACACATTCCGACGCTTCGAGCTCAAGGCAAGCTGTGGAATAAACCGATCGCAGAATGCCCCTACAGAGGAGCAAGGCTATGCTGTGGAAAAAGATTTCTACCTTTGTAGCTCTACTACAACACTGTCGCTGATAGGAGTAAACCACACATATGAGGCGAGAAGTCAAGATTGGAATTCTGTTTTTTGCTGCATTGATCATATTCATTGCTGGATATAAATACTTACAGGGAAAGGAGCTTTTTGACGACTCTGTATCCTATGTCATTCGGTACGACGAGGTGGACAAGCTGGAGAAGAACAGCAAGGTGTATGTCAATGGCATGGAGGTGGGGAGTGTAACGGATTTGGGCCTGGATCCCAACGATGCCGATTATGTGATTGTGCACATCAAGGTGCGACCCGAGATCGCGTTGCCGAAAAACACGGTTGCTGTCCTGGTCAATGAGGGGGTGTTTGGTGGCAAATCCATTGAATTGCGCTTTGATCAGATTTGCCGGACGAACTGTTTACAAGACGGAGATACCATTCGATCGGGGAAGCTCGGCCCCTTAGAGGCTTTTATTGGTGATCCCAGGCAAATCGACCGCTATATGGAGCGGATGCGTGTAGGCCTGGACTCCCTTTTTGCCGTTCTTTCGGAGCGCATACGGGATTCATCCTATCGGGATGAGCTCACGGAGACCTTGCGCGCGCTACATCGGGCGGCATTGGGAATAGATGCAATGTTTCGCGCTGGAGGTGAAGGAACATCTGCTGGTCAGCTACAGCGCACCGTACAACACATTCAAGCGATCCTCGATGCCATTCGTAGAAACGAAACGCATTGGGTCGAAACCATGCGCAATATCGATACCTTAACTGCTAAGCTCGCTCAAGTGGATATTGAGCACATGCAAAGATCTGTCGATACCCTCTTAAGGGAAATATCGGCGAGCTCTAAGGGACTGCAGCACACCCTGGTAGAACTCGACTCCATGCTTCGCGTCACGCAGGCCATTCTCGGAGACGTACAGGAGGGCAAGGGGAGCATGGGCAAATTTGTCAAGGATCCCGAGCTATATAATCAGTTGGAACAGACGCTCCAACGCTTAGACAGTCTTCTCCTCGACATTCGCGAGCATCCGCGACGTTACCTGAAATTTTCGGTGTTTTAAGCCATATCCATGGTGTCCGTTTGCATACCGCTGCACAATCGCAATGCCACTGTGCTTATCAGTAAGCTGGCAGTGATAAGTAAGCGGGTGTCTGTCCCCTGCGAAATACTATGTATCGACGATGGATCAGACGAGCATTATCGCGAGCTCAACCGAGCATGTGCAGAGAAGTATGGAGTGCGTTATGAAGAATTACCCCACAATATTGGTCGTTCGCGCATTCGCAATCTCTTAGCGCGTCGGGCTACGTACGATTTTTTGGTGTTTCTCGACGACGATTCGCAGATCGTCTACGCGGACTACTTACACCGATATATTGAGTGCCTTCTCTCTTCCAAGGGCGAGGAAGTGATCTACGGAGGAACAATGTATTACGCCAACCCTCCGACATTGCAAAGGCATTATTTACACTGGTACTACGGCTACCACCGAGATGCAAGAGGTCCTGAGGAGCGCGCAAAACTCGGGTGGCGAGCATTTCACACCAATAATTTTGCCGTATATCGACCGATACTCCTCAAGCATCCCTTCGATGAGCGATTAGTGCATTACGGCTATGAAGACACTTTTTGGGCCTGGAGGATCCAGCGGGAAGGTATTCCCATTGTCCACATTCATAATCCAGTGTATCACCTGGGGTTTGAAAGTGCGGAGACATTCTTGCATAAAACGGAGGAGGCCATGAAAAGCCTCAAGTTTCTCCACGATCGATATCCAAGCTTTGACACTCCTGTGACGAAGTGGAATAGACGTCTGCGACGATGGGGGTTGAACGCCTTATTTATATACGTCGTACGTTTTGCAGAAGGTTGGATCACGCGACAGCTCACGAGGTCACGTCCAAAACTTTGGCTTCTCGATCTTTACAAACTCTACCTCTATAGTCGTCTTTGAGGTAAAAAAAAGGCCCCATCCGGTGGATGAGGCCCTGAAGTCACGAGAAATGAACTCCTTAATTTACGCTGTCGTTCAAGCCCTTACCAGCTTTAAACTTCACCTGATTGCGCGCAGGGATGGTAATCACTTCCTTGGTACGAGGATTCACTCCCTTACGTGCGCTTCGCTTGGACACGTAGAACGTGCCAAAACCGATGAAAGCGGCTTTGTCGCCTTTCTTAAGGGCTTCCGCAATGGAGTCAAAAACGGCGTTGACGGCTTTGGTAGCCTGAGCCTTACTCATGCCGGCTTTTTCAGCCACTGCGTTGACCAAATCTCCTTTGTTCATACGTCGATGGTTTTTCGTTTAGACGTTTGCGGTGCAAAGGTAGGGCTATATATATGATACTTCCAAATAATGTATAAAATTTTTCTTCTCCGTAGCGTTATACCCTCACAGATGCGATGTTCAGAGCATAATGTGGACTAGGAGAGTGATCACATGAAAGGTCGTACACATAATGTTTTTTTTAATGTGTTTAAAATGAAGAAGTTCTTCTATTTCATCGCTATAGCCACAGTGGTCTTATGGACAAGTGGATGTGGTACAGCAAAGACGGGATGCCCGGCCAACGAAGCGGCTGCGATTAAGATCAAGGAAGGCGGAGAATTACCTCGCAAGAAAGGGAAGAGCCAGCTGTTCCCCAAAAAGATGCGAAGGAAGATGAAATGGATCAGGCGCTGAGGGATGGGTCAGTGATATGCCATGCGCTGACGTTTTTGTAGTCGTTCGGACCATGCGTATAAGCTGTAAACGCTGAGATAGATGAGTAGGCCGGGGAAAATCCCGAGCCACCATGCATCGAAATATTTGCGCGTCGATCCCAGCATGCTACCCCATGTCATTGTTTCGGTTGCCAGTCCCATTCCTAAGAAGGATAATGTACTTTCCAGTACAATGGCCGTGGCCATACCGGACAACACACTTATACCAAGAATCGGAAACAAAATGGGCAGATAGTAGCGCACGGCGAGCTGTAGGGGGGATAGCCCCATGAGTATGGCGTTGCGTACAAAGGGCTGTCGATGCAATCGCTCCACCTCTGTGCGAATAATGTTGGCTTTATGCGGAAAGTTTAACAGCCCTATGAGCAGCGATACAGTTAAGATGCCCGGCGGCAGGATCTTGCCCAGCACCACGAGCAAGACAAATATGCCCGGCAAGGCACTGATCCACTCTAAAGTCCACCGCATCATTCCATCCACACGAAGTATAACGGTCGCCGAGCGCAATTTGGGAAATAGCCTGAAAAGCAGTTTGTACATTAAATATCCAGCGATACCGAGTCCTACGACGAGGGATAGGATTGTTCTCCATTTTAGCCATCCTCCATACCAGTAGAGCACCCACCCACCGTACAGGACCAACAATCCCCCTATAGCAAGAGAAAGTACGGTCATACGTGGATTCGAATGCTGGAAGCGCCCTGCGGGGATTCCGATCACAATGCCCAACAGAGCGGCGATTCCCATCGACAAAAGGGCTATACACACCGATAGGCGCGTCCCGTAGATGAGCCCGGCAGCTACATCGCGACCGTATTCGTCGGTGCCGAGGTAATGAATTCTTCCATCAGCACTTTTCGTCCACGGCGGAGCAGGGTTGCTAATCCTTGTATCGAGTTCCGACGGGTGAAAGGGCAGGAGAGGACGAAGCACGACACGACATCGGCCTTCATGGTCATGTCCCTGTCGATTGAAGATGGGGCAAGACCAACCAGATTCCGAACGGCAAATGATGGGTTTGTTATTGCTCAGCAGCGGAGCAAAAAGCGCTATCCACAATAAAATGCCCCAAACGATGAACGTCTGCAGTGGTATTTGCAATCGCTTGTGCATATTTTGCATCCACCTGCCCATCAGTTATATAGAGTTTGGAAGGCTACGATGACCTGAGTACATCAATACAAGATCAGTAAAATAATACGCAACCAGGGTCATGGTACCGATGAGGAGAAGTATGAGGCGAATGGCGGGCACATCGCTGTAGAGGATGGATTCATAGAGGAGTTTACCCATACCCGGCAGGTGGAAGAGTACTTCGACGACTAAGCTCCCCGTAATAATGCCCGGTAAAATCACCGTGACGAGTCCGAGCAAGGGAAAGAGCGCGTTGGGTAAAATATGCCCGAGGAGGATTCGGCTAAACGGCAAGCCCTTGCTCATGAGCGCAAATCGATAGGGTTTTGCCCACTCACGGGCGGCGAGATTTTTCACTTGCAATGCCAAGTAGGCGATGCCTCCCACAGTAGTGACGACAAACACCAATACAAACAGCGGAGCGTTGAACCATATCGTTTGCCAAACCTGCATAGGATTGCCTTTGAGTATACCAGGTGTGGGAAAGATGGCACAAATACCACAGAGCGTCTCGGTGGAAAAAAAGACAATGAGCAGCACGGCAAGCCAGAATTCGGGTATGCTCTGGACGACAAAAGCCACTTGTGAGATCGCATTCGACCATTTCGAAGCGTGGTGGATGCCCATCCACATTCCGAGACTTACACCGAGTAAGAGCATGATGCATAGTGAAACAATGCTTATCGCCACTGTCCATTGCAATGCGGAGGCTATGCGCTTAGCCAACGGCATGCCGTCAATCTTTGAAATACCCAACTGACCTTGCACAATGCTGCCGAGCCATCGGCTATATTGATTATCCAGACCATGCCACACGATCACTGGTACATAGTCCCAATGGGAAGAGCGCCTACCCTCAACCTTCCCCCAATACGAATGGACCATTTTCCGTAGGGGAGTCGCTATGGTAGGTGGATAAGACCCCTGCTGGGAGGCCAGTCGCATCAGGTCCATGATGGAGTCGAGCGCAGCCTCAGTAGGGGAGCGCAAGAGGGCGTGTATCAGCGCACGCAATTGAGAAAATGTATCCCTTTGGGTGTTCGGCATTTTAAAGAGGATTTTTTCGAGTGCGTGGACTGCGTTTAACACGCTATCGACGCGAGCAGCGTCTCGTATTTTTCTCTGTATAAAATGGTGGAATTGAGGATAAAACGAAGTGTGCACCTTGGCGGCTTTTGCCATAGATGCCGGCACGATGGAAAAGAAAAAAGTGGGCAGAGTATCCCGTAGTTGGACGTACTCGATGTATTGCTCTTTTTCGTAAAAGGATATACCTGATTGCATGTACTGGGTCAGCCAAAAGACGATAAGTGTGAAGAGCAGTAATTTAACGAAGAGCTGTACGGTCTTAGCTATCACTCTTGTCCCACTCATGGATTGGGACATCTTATTGAGGCGAATCTGATTGGTCGATGGGGCGAATTTTTACGGCGGTGCCGTATGCCATGATTTCCGAAGCGCCTTGAGCGATCATACTGGTCGAGAAGCGGATGCCCAATACGGCATCGGCGCCGATACTTTGCGCGCGTTGTTTGAGGCGATGGAGGGCTTCCATTCGCGCCTGGCGTTGGAGGTTGGTATATTCTTCAATCTCACCGCCGATAATGTTTTTAATCGAAGCAATGATGTCTTTGGCGATGAAGCGCGCGCGCACCGTACTGCCGTGAATGACTCCGATCACCTCCGTCACTTCATAGCCCGGCACGTAATCAATAGTGACTAAAATCATGGGTCTATGTATTTTCTTGCAAGATAGCTTTTCGTATGAAATCGTGCACTATGGCCGATTGTGCTACTTTTTGCTTGAGTGCTTGAGAGCGTTCTTCGTAGGTAGGACGTCGCATTCGACGTATGATGCCGAAGACCATGGGATCCGACAGTTGTGTCAAGGCAAAAGCATAGGAGGGGTTATCCACTTTCTCGTCGTGTACCATTACTTCGGACGGTGGTTGCTCACTCTCCCAACGGATGGGGCGCAGACCGCAGCCGTCGCGTACGATGCCTCGCTTACCATCTTTGCCATAAATCAGAGGTCGACCGTGTTCGACCCACAGGGCGTGATCTACGGCGGTGCTTTTGTCGGTGACAGGATGGAATACCCCATCATTGAAGACAGGGCAGTTTTGGAGAATTTCCACTACGGAAGTGCCTTTATGGCGAGCTGCCTCGACAAACACTTTTGTCATGGCGTTGAGATCGTTGCCCGGTACGCGTGCAAAAAAGCTCACATCGGCACCGAGGACAAGGCTTCCGATGTGAAATGGTGGCTGGATATTTCCCTGGGGCGAACTCCTGGTCTTTAAATCGAGTCTGGAGGTAGGTGAAAATTGCCCTTTGGTAAGGCCATAGATTTCATTGTTGAAGAGCAAAATGTTGATATCCAGGTTTCGTCGGATCGCATGGAGAAAGTGATTGGTTCCTATCGCTAAGGCATCGCCATCACCCGTGATGACCCACACATATAGATCGGGATGGACCAGCTTGACACCTGTGGCGATAGCAGGTGCGCGCCCGTGTATGCCGTGCAAGCCATAGGTATTGACATAGTAGGGCAGGCGTGATGCGCAACCGATTCCCGAAACGACGACATGTCTTTCGGGGGGCAAGCCTATGGCAGCTAATGCACGTGCGAAGGCGCGCAAGATGATGTAGTCATCGCAGCCCGGACACCATCGCACATCCTGATCCGATAGAAAAGCCTTATAACCTGAGTTGGAGTTCATGAGCTACTGTTGTGTTGTACTGGTGAATACTCGGACGTGAGTATCTTTTGAAACGCTTCGATTAACTCGTGTTCTTTGAAGGGTATGCCCTGTATTTTATTGTACTTCCAGAATTTCATACCGGGAAATGTGGACTGTAGGACGCGGTGGAGTTGGCCATCGTTGAGCTCACAGACGACGATTTTATCGAATTTTCGAAGGATTTGTTCGGTGTTTTTGGGGAAGGGGTGAAGGAAGTGCAGATGGGCGTGCCCGATGGCATGTCCCTTTTCGTAGAGGTATTGTACTGCTGCCTTGATGCTTCCGTAGGTACTTCCCCATCCGAGAACTAAGAGTTCACCCGTATCGGCAAATTCAGTTTGGAGGGGAGGAATCACCTGTTGGACGCGCTCGACCTTTTGACGTCGAAGCTGCACCATTTTATGGTGGTTTTCTGGATCATAGGAGACGTGGCCTGATACATCTTCTTTTTCCAATCCACCGATTCGGTGCATTTTGCCTTGCATGGGGGGAAACGCCCAATAGCGGGCGAGGGTGTTGGGGTTGCGTAGGTATGGGGCATATTCGGTGGTATCTTCGGAGACGATATGGGGGGCGATAGGAGGCAACTTCTTTAGTGCCGACGCTTCGAGGCGTTGTGCACCCATGATGAGATAGGCGTCGATGAGCAAGACGACGGGGGTGATGTGTTCGAGGGCTAATTTAACTGCCCAGTATGCGTATTCGAGGCAATTGGCAGGAGTGCTGGCAGCGAGGACGATGAGCGGTGCTTCTCCATTGCGACCGTAGAGCGCCTGTAGGAGATCCGATTGTTCTGTTTTCGTGGGCATGCCCGTCGAAGGACCAGCGCGTTGTGCGTCGATAACGACTAAGGGTAGCTCAGTCATGACGGCCAGACCAAGGGCTTCACTCTTGAGTGCAAAGCCCGGCCCTGAGGTCGATGTCGTGCCTATTGCTCCTGCAAACGAAGCTCCGATTGCCGAAGCAATGGCCGCAATTTCGTCTTCCGCTTGAAAGACTTCCACGTCTTCGGAGAGGAAGTTTCCGATGTATTGCAAGATGTCCGAAGAGGGCGTGATGGGGTAGGAGGCAAAGAAGAGGGGACGCTTGGCCTCTTTGTGTGCAGCTAGGAGGCCCCATACACAGGCCTCGTAGCCGTGAGCAATGGTGTATTGTCCGGCATTGGTATTTTCGTTTTCTTGAATCGGCAGGTGTAGCGGTTGGAGAAGTTCTACGGTTTCGGCGTAATTCCAGCCGGCTTTTAGCGCCGCGATATTGGCTTGCGCGATCTCAGGCACATCTTTAAAACGTTGTTGAAGTTGTGCGATCGTCTCTTCGAGGGATAGGTCAAACATCCACAGGATCATGCCGAGCACAAACATGTTGCGGCTCCGTTGGGTCAGTTTTGAATGGATTCCTGTTTGGATGAGTGCCTGACGAGTGAGTTTGCTAATTGGAGCTGTGATGAGTTGATAGTTGTCGAGAGTCCCGTCTGTGAGGGGATTGGACGTAAAGCCCGCTTTTTTCAAATTTGAGGGATTGAAGCCGTCTTCGTCGGCCAGGATGATTTTCCCTTCGGGGATGTCGGGCAGGGCTTTTTTCAGAGCTGCGGCGTTGAATGCGACCAGCACGTCGATCGTGTCGCCGGGGGTATGAATGTCCGTGCTACCGACGTGCATTTGAAATCCCGACACTCCGTAGAGACTCCCCTTTGGGGCGCGAATCTCTGCGGGGAAGTTGGGCATCGTGATAACAGCATAGCCGCGATGAGCGGAGGCAATAGTGAGTTGTTTGCCCGCAAATTGGATGCCATCGCCCGAGTCCCCTGCAATATGCAGCACGATGCGGGTAACGGATGACTCTGTTGAGCTATTCGATGGTAGTTGACTCATGAAGTGGTCTTATGTCGTGTTTTCTTTTGATAAACAATTATATGTATGATGTGTTTAACATTCAAAAATCGAGGAAAACGACCACATCATGGCTATTAAGATCACAGACGATTGTATCAATTGCGATGCGTGTCGCACCGAATGCCCAAACCACGCCATTTACGAACCCGGCGAGGAATGGCATTGGGCGGATGGCACGCAGTTGAGTGGTACCATAAAGCTTCCCGATGGTACGATGGTGGATGCCGATGCTCCTCAGGCTCCGCTATCCGACGAATTTTACTATATCGTTCCAGGTAAATGTACAGAGTGCAGGGGGTTTCACGACGAACCTCAATGTGCAGCCGTATGCCCAGTCGATTGTTGTATCCCCGATGAAATGCACGTGGAGTCTGAAGAAGCCTTGATGAAAAAAGTGGAATTTCTCTATCCCAAGGGGATATAGAAGTTTTCGTATCTTTGCATATCAAAATAGTACAAGAAGTATGAAAAAGGACATTCACCCAAAAAATTATCGACTGGTCGTCTTTAAAGATGTCTCCTGTGGCTATGCCTTCTTGACGCGATCGACAGCGCCCAGTGATGAGACCATCGTCTGGGAAGACGGAAAGGAATACCC
>WFXH01000084.1 GCA_015490715.1 Saprospiraceae bacterium
CGCTGTAAAATCCAAAGGGCTGATAGGCGATGTTGAGGGAGAGGGTGTTCTGAAATTTGTTCCACAGCTCTTCTTCAATTTCCTTTTGCAAGCTATCGAGGGCATTGCGTACGGTCGGGGTGTTGGGCAAGATGAGGAAAAACTTACCTCCGGAACTGTAGAGCACATTGGTGCGATAGGCATCGATGTCTTTGTGGCGCAAGATCTTTTCGATAGCGATTTCGGTGAGCATTTGGAGGAAGAAGGAGCGTCCCTTCAGAGCCTTTTTGGCTTTGTTGGAGTAGATGTCGTACAAGAAGCTCTGAATGCCGGAGACATCGCCTCCTACGAGTAGGAAGGGGTGTTCGGCCGCAATTTTCTTGAGTACACCGAGCTTATTGCCCTCAAAGAGCTCTTTGATATCCACTCTTTCTGATTCGCGTTCGCATATCCATGCATACAGACTGTGTGCAAAAGCCGCCGTGGTCTTAGAGTGGTCGAAGAGTGAGCTGACGGGCGAACCCACAATGGTATAGGCCGGCACGGCCCACAAATACCGCTGCAGGATATAGAGAAGTGTGTCGACAAAGCCGCGAAATTTTAAAGTTGCACCGGTCTTTTGATATGCCGAGATGAGGTCCTTGAAGTCTTCGCGAAATGCGTCCCAGAGCACCCTATATGCATCGACAAGGGTGTCTCCGGATGCCTCTTGCGGCAGACAGTGTGCGGAAATGTCGAGCGGGCGGAGTGCGAAGACTTTTTTGTCGTTGTCCGTAGGGCTGCGCATTCCCTGGAGTGTAGAACCATCCTCCCTGCAAAGGGGGATGGGCGCTTTGATGATCGACCAGATGGTGGTGAGCGGAGTGCTTCTGTGCTGCGGCCCTCGTGTATCATCTTTTAGTTTTTCAGTGCGGTCGATACCCGAGCTGATGGTATCGGCGAGGGCGACGATTTTTTCTTCCACGCTCAATTCATCGAAGGGGCGGTGGTGCTTGGCCGACAGCGCATGGAGCCGGATATCATCACACGCTATGCCACAGAGGCGCTCTTTTAAAAAGGTATGGTATTGGCTGATCAAATCTGCCGTCCACCACACATGGGTTAAGTATGGCTGTTGGTAGGAGTTGACGGGGGCGATGTCGAGATCACCCCATGTCGCCTGCATCTCCTGACTGGATGGGAATTGTGCGCGCTGTCCGACTTTGCCGATGTCGTGAAGGAGCGCTGCAAGTGTAATCGCCTGCTGCATTGCTTTGTCCCTGGACATAACCGATTCGTTATCCACCTTTCAAATCACCTGTGCACCTTCGAAGCATCGTTACGCATGAACAGCGCAAATATATGTAAAAGCTGCATACATTCCAAAAAAAAATTTGAATCAAGTGTGAAAATGATTTTCACATGTTATGGAAAAGTTTAATATGAAAGCCTTCTGGAGCATTTTTCCACAAGGCAATGACCTTACAGCTTCCGAGGTGCAATGTACCAGGTCATGCGGGTGCACCATTTTATATAGGCTCCATTAATTATGCTGAAAAGAGCGAGCGTGGGGATGAGCTGCATTGTGCTTAGCAATGAGCGTTGGCATCCAGGCCTTTAGAGAAGATGCGTTTATTCTCTCGAGGTATCTATGTTTGTTGCGCACACTAAGGGTTGTGTTCATGCATTTTAATGCGATCATCATTGGGGGCGGGCTCGGTGGTTTAACTGCCGGGGCTACGCTCTCGCGATTTGGGAAAAAGGTCTTGTTGTTGGAGCAGCATTACGAGCCAGGGGGTTGTGCCATGTGCTTTAGGCGGTAGTCCTATCAGAATGCCATCGCATTGAGATCCCTTATGAGGTCGAACATTATGGAGCGGCTATTACCAGTAAGGGTTGATTTGCAGTATTGACTCGACCCTTTAGGAGATGTATTTATAGGTATAAAATCGTGCATACCACCACGTGTTCAAGCACGTTACGATGAGCTTATTATCTGTATGAAATCGTGGGTCTTGCGTTGACGATGCATGCTATCTGTTGGGGTTTTAATCATCGAGCTTAGTATGGACGGTAGTCGATTCGCGCAAGAGCTTTTCGACAGTACATGCCTTGCCCACCAGTAGGAGACGATGGATTTGTTCCTCTGTCAGGGGGGCGTCGATGACCACGGTGTTGTACAAGACCCATTGCACCTGTCGCTGGGAGGGGTTTTCGCAGTCGATGCATTCTTCCTTGCGGAGGAGGGTGTGTATGCGGATTTGATCAATGGTCCACCCTTTGCGGTGGGCATACATTTTCATGGTAATGGCTTTACACGTGGCAAGGGCGGCGGTGAGTAGCTGGACAGGGGAGGGGCCGCGGTCTTTGCCCCCAAAGAGCGGAGGCTCGTCGACCACCATCGAGTGGGAGGGATAGCGTACGACACAGCTGTAGTTGTCTTCTCCTGTGGCTGTAGATACTTCGACGGCGGGATGGGTGGAGGAGGCCTTGTACTGAATGTGGCTGTGTGCCCAACTGGCGAGCATCTTGGCCGTCTGGCGTCCCGAGCGCTCGCGGTTGCACAGGTGGTTGGCGCAGGGAATGTAGAGTACATTGGGAAGTGTGGCAAAGCGCTGTACCAGTCGCATCGCTTCGCTCACAGGTACGATGGCATCTTCTTCGGCGTGCATGATCAATACCCTTTGCGGTGCCACCGACAGCGGACGGTCGGCTTCTAAATCCGCAAATTCGCGGAAGTGCTCCTCAGTGAGCCGATATCGAACGGGGCCGAGACGGAGGAGCTTTTCCTTCGGCATGTCCCCTGGAGCAATGCCAAAGAGGTCCGACAAAAACTTGGTCGATGAAGGGGCATTGACCGTGGCGATATATCCGTCGAAGCGATGCACGTCGCCAAATTGTAGGGCGGCAAGCCCCGCAATGGAATGCCCCACGATGAGTCGGAGATTCCAGCCACTTTCATTCATAAAATCGTGGGTCTCCTTCAAGGCATGCACAAGCGCACTCAGTGTAGGAGGCGAGGGTATCTCTTCGTACGGTACCTGCACTTGTAGGCGCATCACTCCCATGCCTATAGCATTGAGCTGGAGTGTGAGCTCTTTGAGCAAGAGCATGTCCTTGCTCAAGGTCCAGCCGGGCAAGAGCAACGCCCATTGCTGGGGAGCTTCTTCGGCAGGTAAGTGTATCGAACTGCGCAATAGGAGCCCGCTGGGGCTGTCGATGTGGAAGTCTTTCATTCTACACGTATTACAATGTGAAGTAATCCATGCAAAAATAGCTGCATTTCTTTACGAGGGGATTGTGAGCTGGAGCTTTGGTATTTTACACAAAAGCCCTTACCTTTGTCCAAACGCCAGTACTATGCAGACGCTGGAGGCATTGGCTAAGCTCCTCATGCAAGTGGGACTGTTCCTCCTGATTGTGGGGGGCATCTTGTGGTTGGTATCGCGCGTGATCGATATGCCTTCGCTGCCCGGCGATATCGTCTGGCGTAAGAAAAACGTCACGATTTACTTCCCCATCGGCACGATGATCGTAGTGAGTATTGTTCTGACGGTTTTGCTCAATCTCATCTTCTGGTTTTGGAGACATTACAGACACTAAAGCGAGTAAGGCGATGCAAATCGTGCGGATATTCAAGCGCGTAGTGGAGTGGTTTGGCGACCTTGCGGGATGGATGAATGTCGCGCTGATCTTTGTCATCTGTGTCGACGTGGCCTTGCGCTATGTGTTTCAAATGACGCGTATATGGGTTATCGAGCTGGAATGGCACCTCTTTGGTGCGGCGTTTTTATTGGGAGGGGCGGCGACGCTGCTGGCCGATAGGCATGTGCGCGTCGATATCTTCTATCAGCGATTGCCCCATCGATGGAGAGTGGCAGTAGACTTAGTGGGCTATCTCCTGTTGCTCATCCCGTGGAGTCTGTTGATCTTGGATTTGGGGTGGGACTACGTGCGGCATGCCTGGCAGCAAGGGGAGGGGAGTCCCAATCCAGGCGGATTGCCCTACTATTTCATCATCAAATCGACTATACTCATCGGCTTTGGCTTGATGATTTTAGCGGCTATGGCACGGGTTTATGAGCTCTTAAAAGGTCTGAGCAAGTGGAGTACATCGCGTTGATCTTTTTCGCGGCTGTTTTACTTTTTCTGTTGACGGGCATACCTGTGTCCTTTGTCTTAGGTGGATTGTCGGTATGGGTGGGTTATTGGGTGTTGGGCGAGGACTTTTTCCGCTTTTTGCCTTCGCGGATCTTTGGCGTGATGCAGAATTACGTCTTAATAGCGGTGCCCTTGTTCATCTTCATGGGCGTGACCTTGGAGCGAGCGGGTATTGCGGAAGACCTGTTGCGCGCTATGGCCAAGGTGTTTCGCGGGGTAGTTGGAGGTATGGCTGTGTCGGTGGTGTGGGTGGGTGCGCTTTTGGCCGCTTCGACGGGTATCGTCGGCGCTACGGTGGTGACGATGGGGGCCATTAGCTTGCCCATTTTATTGAAATACGGCTATCGCCCATCCTTTGCCAGTGGCATCATTGCTGCTTCGGGTACGTTGGGGCAAATCATCCCACCGAGTATTGTGTTGGTACTCCTGGGCAGCGTGTTCAATATCAGTGTCGGTGATCTGTTTGCTGCTGCAATTCTGCCGGGTGCCCTACTGGTGTTGGGTTATACCCTTTATGCCCTTTGGGCTTCGTATCGCGACCGAGAGCAGTTGAAAAGAGTGGAAAAACGCCTGGAAAGTGCGGATTCGGAGGTGACACAGATCGAGGGCGTACAGTTTTGGTTTACTTTGGTCATACCCTTATTACTTATCGTTGCGGTGTTGGGGAGCATTTTTGCCGGTATCGCTTCACCTACTGAGGCGGCTGCCATAGGTGCAGCGGGAAGTTTGCTCATCGCTGCCGGCAGAGGAAAGCTCAACCTCGCCCTTGTCCATCAAGTGGCGCGCGAGACCACTTATATGAGCAGCATGGTCTTTTTTATCCTCCTGGGTGCGACCACCTTTAGCTTGGTGTTTCGCGGATTGAATGGCGATATCTTCCTCATCGACTTCTTCACGGAAGGAGGGTATAGCGCGCGCGAATTTTTATGGGTTGTCGTGATCATCGTTTTCATAGCGGGCTTTTTCATCGACTTCATCGAAATCATCTTTATCGTCGTACCGGTCATCTTGCCCATTATCAAGGCCTACGGGGTCGATGATTTTTCGTCGGCACTGGCTACGGAAAGCGAATTGTTGTTGTGGTTTGCCATTTTGTTGGCCATCAACTTGCAGACCTCGTTC
Source organism: Saprospiraceae bacterium (assembly GCA_015490715.1). Taxonomy (GTDB): domain Bacteria; phylum Bacteroidota; class Bacteroidia; order Chitinophagales; family Saprospiraceae; genus S141-43. The sequence goes on from WFXH01000084.1 coordinate 5,242, forward strand.
CTGACGCCTCCATTTGGTTTTTCGCTCTTCTATCTCAAGGGGGTGGCAGGCGATCGGGTATCGACGCAGGCCATGTATAGAGGCATTCTTCCATTTATAATTATGCAGCTGGTACTCATTGTGTTGTTGATTGCCTTTCCGCGGTTGATCTTTTTCACTGTTTAGCGTCTTTGACCTGGGCATTGAGCCAGCGCTGGTATATGCGGGCATTGCGCAGGTGTTCCTTCCAGGTGCGGGAAAAGGCGTGTGTCCCTTCCCGATTGGGCTTTGCACAGAAGAACAAATAGTCGTGCTTACGGGCATGCAAGGTCGAATCGATGGTCGAAATAGAGGGCATGTAAATCGGGCCAGGAGGTAGGCCGGCGTATTTGTAGGTATTGTAGGGCGATGGATGTTGGAGGTGTCTGTAGAGCACGCGGCCGAGATCGTACTGGCCGACGGCGTACACCACGGTGGGATCTGCTTGGAGTTTCATACCCTTTCTCAGTCGATTGATGTAGACTCCGGCAATGATGGACTTTTCAGCTTCGTGTTGGGTTTCGCGCTCGACGATCGAGGCTAAGGTATACACCTCGTGCGGCGTCATGCCCAAGTGTTGCAATCTTTTCTGACGTTTGGGATTATTCCAAAATTTCTTCGTCTCGTGAAAGAGTCGATCTAAGAGGGAAGAGGGGGAGATATCCCAAAAGACGTAATAGGTGTTGGGTATAAAATGGCTCAGGAGGTTGTGCGTGGTAATGTCGTTGGAGGGATCGTCGATGCGCTTTTCCATTTCACGCACTAAGCTGAGTGAATCCATCCACAGCTGCCGGGCAATCACTCCAGCCAGCTGGCGATAGGTCCACACATTGTGAAAGGTGAGCGCGACAGGTGTCTGCTCACCAATGCGCAAGCGCGCGATGAGCTCGTAATTGCTCATCGGGGTGTCGAGCAGGTACCTTCCAGAAGGAACTTCGCCACGGCTGTATTTCATCAATCGCGCAACGATGGGGAAGGTCCACGGACATCGGAGTACGCTATCGGATTTTAAGCGATGGTAGACTTCTTCAAAACGGCTGCCCGGCGGAATGCGCAGGTCGTAGGGCAGCTTGTCTTCGTTGAGGTTGTTACCGTAGATGGCTGTCCATCCAAGCCATAACGCCAGGATGCCGAGTACCGCGATGCTCCCAAGTAAAGCTATCCAAAACTTGCGCTGGATCTTCATCGGGGTCAATAGCTTTCCTCTTCGCTGGGGAAGTCGACGGATTTTACGTCTTCGATATAACGCATGACGGCATTGGTGATCGTGTCGTAGAGGTTGGCATAGCGGCGCAAGAATCTCGGGTGGAAGTCGCGCGTGATGCCGAGCAGATCATGGGTGACGAGCACTTGACCGTCGACGTGAGGTCCGGCGCCGATGCCGATGATGGGAATTTGTACCGAGCTGGCCACTTCTCGAGCCAGCTGGGCGGGAATTTTCTCCAATACGATGGCAAAGCAGCCGAGCTGTTCGAGCAGTTTGGCGTCTTCGCGCAGCTTTTGGGCCTCCGCCTCTTCACGTGCCCGGACCTGGTATGTGCCAAATTGATAGATGCTCTGCGGTGTGAGACCCAGATGTCCCATGACGGGAATGCCCGCCGAGAGGATCCGCTCGATCGATTCGGCGATTTCGCGTCCTCCTTCGAGCTTGACGGCGTGCGCTTCGGCCTCCTTCATAATGCGTATGGCCGAACGCAGGGCTGTATGGCTGTCGCCTTGATAAGAGCCAAAGGGCAAATCAACCACGACCAGCGCTCGTTTGACGGCGCGTATTACCCCTTGCGCGTGGTAAATCATCTGGTCTAAGGTGATGGGCAAGGTCGTCTCATGCCCCGCCATTACATTGGACGCCGAATCACCAACCAGCAGTACTTCGATGCCCGCCGCATCGAGGATGCGCGCCATCGAATAATCATAGGCCGTGAGCATCGTGATCTTCTCCCCCTCGGCCTTCATTTTTCGCAATACATGCGTGGTGATCCGCTTGACGGGCTTCTTTTCCACAGGCACGGATTTAATGGCCAACAAATGTAACGATTTTTGATTTATACCTTACACTCAGGTACGGATTATGTTTGTGAAATCGCAGGCGACTACCATTTTATACACTCCAATAAATAAAGTAGCTTGTTGGTTGTACATGTATGAACAAAAAGAGTCGTATCTCGGATGATCTATAGCATTGGACACAGTGCGCAGCCCATCGAAGTCTTTGTCGGACATCTTAAGCAATTCGATATAACCGTACTTATAGACGTTCGAAGTATTCCGTATTCCAAACGCCATCCGCAGTTTAATCGCGAAGCACTCTCAGCTTCGCTGAGCAATCAGGGCATTGAATATGTGTTTGCCGGCGATGCCCTCGGTGGCAAGCCTAAGGATCCCACGGTGTACCGCAAGGGGCGTGTAGCATATTCCCTCTTGCGTCAGCGCCCGTATTTTCAAGAAGGGTTACAGCAGCTGATCGCAATGGATGCACCTACGAAACACATTGCCATCATGTGTGCGGAGAAGGATCCCTTACGGTGCCATCGCTTTCATCTTGTGTCGGAAGCTCTTTGGGATAGAGGAATCGAAGTGCTTCATTTATATCCCGTAGAGGTGCCGAAGAGGCGCCTGATACCGATCGAACATGGCCGGCTAAAACTGTGGGCCAACAGTGCGAAGAAGGAATTGTTGTAGTAGTCGATGACGAGGGATTCGTTCAAGATTGGCTAAATTGCAGCGAATTTCACTGACGTCGTATCCGTGCGGGAAATGACTCTACAAGGGATCGAGATATTGATCGCATTTGTTCGCCAGAGTGGCAAGCTGGGCCTTCCTCCCTTGAAGCGCACCCTCTATTGGAGGGAATACCCCGAGATACGCCTGTGGCAAGCTCATGGCTTTGCGGCTCCGGCAGGTAAGTACCTTGTCATGGAAGACGTGTATGAAGATACCGAAGAGGAGTACATTCGCTTTTGCGCGCAACGCGACATCGAAAAAGCAGTTGCGTTGAAGATCTTGCAAAGGATGTATTCACGGCTTAAACGCCTGCGCATTAAGGGCACCCGCGTGGATTTGGAGCCGATCGGTACGTTTTATAATAAAGACGATCGCCTGTGCTTTGTGCCTTCTAGTGTGGAGTGGCACGAGGCTTATTACGGCCTTCCTATAGTGCAGGTAGAACCCTTTGTCCACAGTGCAGAGCGCAAGGCCGTGGCTGCTCGACATGCCCAAGACAAAAAGCCTCATCAAAGGTCAACGATTTCATACGATCCCCGACAAGAACGCCTTTGGATGGTCGCTCTTAGTTTTTGTCTCATCGCAATCCTGATCATGGGGTATGCCTTGCTCCAAAGTATACCACTGGAGGCGGAAGGTTCGTATTTTATTAAAGATGTGGAGCGGCATGAATCTGTACGTGAAGTCCTGGGCCTTGCTCACCCTATTGGGATGAATCTTCACCACCGGACAATGCAGAGAGGCGGGGATGGGAGAGAGGTACAACCAGCAAGGGGCCCGATTCGAGGGCGCCATCGCACCCCGAATGGGAAACGGAACGTCTCATCGAAGGTCTTCGGTGCGCTACTGGTAGGTATGGCCAAATTACCTCACGGATGAACACCATGCATGAAGGTGTACCTACGGAAAAAGCGCGCCTGCTCATCGTAGCGGGGCCGTGTGTCGTCGAAGATGAAGAGATGCCCTTACGCATTGCTGAGGATTTGGCGCGCATATTTGATGCCGATGATATCCGATGGGTGTTTAAGGCTTCCTACAAAAAGGCCAATCGCACGCGCTTAGACAGCTTTACGGGGATCGGGGATGAAAGGGCCTTGCGCGTGCTGGCTAAAGTGCGTGAGCAGTTTGGCGTGCCGATCTTGACCGATGTCCATACAGTAGAGGAGTGTGCCATGGCGGCGGAGTACGTCGACGTGTTGCAAATTCCGGCCTTTCTCTGCCGGCAGACGGAATTGCTCGTGGCCGCCGGTAAGACGGGTAAGCCCGTCAACATCAAAAAAGGGCAGTTTATGAGCCCTACAGCCATGCGATATGCCATTGAGAAGGTCCAGTACGGCGGAAGCAGCGAAGTATGGCTAACCGAGCGCGGCACGACCTTTGGGTATCAAGATCTCGTAGTAGACTTCCGTGGCATTGTCGAAATGCGCCAATTTGTGGAAACGGTTCTTTTTGATGCCACCCATTCGATGCAAAAACCCAATGCATCGTCCGGGGTGACGGGCGGCAATCCCAAGTACATACTGCCCATGTGTCGCGCAGCCATAGCGGTAGGAGCCACTGGGCTTTTTATAGAGACACATCCGGAACCTTCTCGAGCGAAGTCCGACGGTGCCAATATGTTACCGCTTCAGCTGATGCCCCGCCTCGTCGAGGAAGTGCGAGCCTTGTGGCAACACATCCAGAGCCTCCCTTCTTTATAGAAGTAAAATAGTGGTCTAAAAACATATGTGAAATTTCGCAATATGTTACCTTTGCGGTATGAAGTCATACCTTGAGCTGTTACGACATATCTTAGATACGGGCGTCGAAAGGGAGGATCGCACGGGTATCGGTACGTTGAGCGTGTTTGGGCATCAACTTCGCATTGATCTCAAAGAGGGGTTTCCCCTACTAACGACGAAAAAGGTCTATTGGAAGGGTGTGGTCCACGAACTGCTGTGGTTTATCCGCGGAGATACCAATATCCGATATCTCGTCCAAAACGGCGTCCACATTTGGGACGAATGGCCCTTTCAGCGCTATCTTGAGGCAAACGGATTAGAGGCTAAATACCCGAAATACAGTGAAGAGTGGAAACAGGCTAAGCGCGCCTTTGCTCAGCGCATAGCGGAAGATGCAGCGTTTGCACAGCGATGGGGTGATTTGGGGCCTGTCTACGGCCGTCAGTGGCGACAGTGGCAGGGCGTAGATGGATCGGTACACGACCAGCTGCGCCGGGCCATTCACCTCATACGCCATCAACCGCACTCCCGACGAATACTCGTCAGCGCGTGGAATGTGGCCGAGCTCGATCAAATGGCGCTCATGCCCTGTCATGTGCTGTTTCAATTTTACGTCCATGACGGCACACTTAGTCTTCAGCTGTACCAGCGCTCTGCAGATGTCTTTCTCGGCGTGCCGTTTAATATTGCTTCCTACGCATTGTTGTTGCATATGGTCGCACACGTGACGGGATTGAAGCCCGGGGTGTTTGTCCACAGCTTTGGAGATGTGCATTTGTATAAAAACCACCTTACCCAGGCGCGTCTTCAGCTCGAGCGTCAGCCGCGACCGTTGCCCGAGTTAAGACTCAATCCAGAGGTGCGCGATATCGATGATTTTCGTTTTGAAGATATCCAACTGGCCAACTATCATCCACACCCAGCCATACGTGCGGAGGTGGCGGTGTAAAATTCGTATGAAAAATTTTTTATGCGTTGTTGGGTGTGCTTTATTTCTTATTTTTGCGCTCTGAATTCAAAGCCTCGTCATCATGCAGCATAGGCAGAATTTGCTATCCTTTCGAGCATCTGGTCTAATGAGCCGGGTGCAAGCGATGCTCTTTGTGGGATTTCTCTTCGTCGGACTTCCGATAATAGTGGGGCAGCCTTCCGTAGAAAAGGGCAAGGCGCTCTTTAAGGCCAATTGTGCGAGCTGTCACCACAAAAACATGCGCGATGACCTCACAGGGCCCGCATTGGCCGGAGTGGAGGAGCGATGGGCGGATTATCCGCGCGAAGACCTCTATAAATGGATACGCAATAGCCAAAAGCTCATCCGAGAGGGGCATCCGAGAGCCGTAGAGTTGTGGAACGCGCACAAGCCCATCGTCATGACCCCGTTTCCCAATCTCACAGACGAAGACATTGAGTCCATCTTAATGTATATAAAGGATGTCGAGCAAAAGGGTACCCAGGCGCAGGCCGAGCAAGCTTCAGCTGCGGAAGGAGGGCAAGTGCGTCAGGAGAGCAATTGGTTGTACTGGGTACTGTTGGGCCTATTAGCGGTGTTCCTATGGGTGTTTTTCAAAATCTACGCCCAGCTCGACTATATGGCCAAAAAGCGCCAAGGTATCGAAGACGCCAAAGAGCTCACCCTGTGGGATGTGGTTACCTCGCGTGGCTTTAAACAAGTCGTTACCTTTTTAATAGTACTCGTTGCTGGCCATTATCTGGTCAATGCGGCCATCATGTTGGGGCGTCAACAGGGTTATCAGCCCACTCAACCCATACGATTTTCCCACGCCACCCATGCTGGCGTACACAAAATCGACTGTAAGTTTTGCCACGATGCCGCGCGGCGCAGCCGACACTCGATGATACCCGACAATGCGACCTGTATGAAATGCCACATGGCCATCAAGGTGGGAAGCAAGTACGGCACGCAGGAACTGACCAAAATCTACGCCGCCGTCGGCTTCGACCCTCAATCCGGCAAGTACATCGAAGGCTATGAGCATATGCCCATGGAGCAAGTAGCCGAAATCTTTAAAAACTGGATACAGCTCAACTACATGCAGCAATCGGGCAAAGAGAAGGTCGACGGAGAGGTCGAGCGCTTTGTTGAGGATCAGTGGAATGAAATTGTGCGCTCCTTGACCAACGAACATAAGCCACACGTCTACGGCCCCATCGAATGGGTGCGCATTCACAACTTGCCCGACCACGTGTTCTTCAGCCATCAGCAACACGTCGAAGTCGGCAAACTGGAATGCCAGCAATGCCACGGCCCTGTCGAAGAAATGGAAGAGGTCTATCAATTTAACACATTATCCATGGGATGGTGTATTAACTGCCATCGACAGACGGCCGTCGATATGGACAACCCCTATTATGAAGACTACGAACTGCTCCACCAGCAATTCAAAAAGGGAAAAAAGGTAACCGTCAAAGATATCGGTGGCCTCGAATGTCAAAAGTGCCACTATTGATCCAAACACAAAAAGCCCGCCGACAGGGTTTCGACGATAAAATGGTAGTATTCACTTGAAACATTTTATAAGCAATGAAGGACAACGCACGCGAAAAAAGAGTCTGGATAGGTAGAGAAGATTTAAAGGCGGAGAAGGAGTGGATCGAGCAGCAAACTGATGAATTTCCCTCCACGGTGGCCGAGCTTCTCGCACAAGCCAACGAAGAGCTCGGCGGCTCGCGAAGGGATTTTCTGCGTATGCTGGGCTTTGGAATTTCCGCCGCAGCTCTTGCCAGCTGTGAAATTCCCGTCAAAAAGGCGCTGCCCTATGTCGTCAAACCGGAGGAAATCATCCCCGGCGAAGCGTTGTGGTATGCATCAACCTTTGTCCAGGGCGGTGATTTCTGCCCTATATTGGTCAAAACACGCGAAGGTAGGCCGATCAAGATTGAGGGCAACGGCGACAGTCCCATCACGGGAGGTGGCACTTCAGCACGAGCACAGGCAGTGCTGCTCACCCTCTACGATAGCAATCGCATCCAGGGACCCGGTAGGGTTGAGGGAAAGACCTACAAGAGCATGACCTGGCAGGAGCTCGACGATATCGTCAAAAAATCGCTCAAGGCCGATGCGCAAATTCGCGTGCTCTCACATACCGACATGAGCCCTTCCCTTCGGCGAGCGTGGAATGCATTTGTCCAAAAATATCCCAACGCCAAGTGGATACAGTACGATCCCGTGTCGTCGACGGCCCTGCTCGAGGCCAACGAAGCGGATTTTGGCATTAAGGCGGTACCGCGCTACGCCTTTGATCGTGCCAAGGTCATCGTCAGCTTTGGGGCCGACTTCCTCGGCACGTGGATCTCACCAGTAGAGTACGCCGCGCAATACGCCAAAGGACGTGGGATAGACGATTTCGACGGAGCAAAGCCCAACAAGCATATTCAGGTAGAGGGTTACATGAGCTTTACGGGCTCCAACGCCGACGAGCGCATCTTGATCAAGCCCTCTCAAATCGGAGCCGCCATACTCCACCTGTACAACGCAATAGCGCGTGCGAAAGGGGCTCCCACAGTCACAGCTCCGTCGCTACCTGCTGAGGTGTCGAAGAAAATAGGGCTTGCGGCAGAAGAGCTTTTGGAGAAGAGTCCTGAGGTGCTCGTCGTCTGCGGTACCAACAACGTTGCTGAGCAGCGGTTTGTCAATGCGATCAACCATCTACTCGGCGCTTACGGGACGACCATTCACTTCGACCGCCTTTCCTTTCAGCGTAAGGGCGACGACCGTGCCTTGCGCGCCTTGCTCAAGGAAATGCGGTCCGGAAAAGTCGATGCCCTCTTCGTCATGGGGGCCAATCCCGCCTACGACACGCCCTTTGGCGAAGCCTTTGCGGCAGCAATGAAAAACGTCTCACTCACTGTCGGACTCGACACGCACTTCAATGAGACCAATGTACAGTGCCAATTTATCGCGCCCATACCCCATTTACTCGAGTCTTGGGGAGATTGCGAGCCCGTCGAAGGCATGATACACTTCGTTCAGCCCGTCGTGCATCCCTTCTTCCACACGCGCGAGGCGGGCGCATCGCTACTGACATGGGCAGAAAGCCCTACACTTCCCCCACAAGCCGAGCAGCCGTATTACGATTTTATCAAATCCCATTACGTCGAAAAACTCGGTGGCGAAAAGGCCTTCCACGATGCTCTCAAGCAAGGATTCGTCGTCTTGCCTGCTGTCAAGCGAAATTTGCAATATGCGGGAATAGAAGCCCCCGGGCAGCTTGCATCAAAGGTGACTATGCCAGCGAAATCAGAGTATGAAATCGCCTTTTTTGAAAACATCTCCGTGGGTAATGGACAATACGCCAACAACCCCTGGCTCATGGAGCTGCCCGATCCTGTCACGCGTTGCAGCTGGGGCAACTACCTCCAGGTGCCCGTACACTTCGACGGCAAGAACGATTTCATATCCATCGCAGGCATCGAAAAAAATGGCGAATACCTCGAGCTGACTATCGGCAAGCAAACCGTCCAGTTGCCCGTGTTCCAACAGTTCGGTCAGCAGTCGCAGACCTTATCTATGGCATTGGGCTACGGCAGGACCATGGCCGGACCTACCGGTACGGGGTATGGACACAACATGTATCCCTTCCTCACTGAAGCCGACGGCCTGACCCAGTATTTCAACACCGCCGTCCAGGTGGGCAAGGCCACAGGAGAAGTAGAAAAGCATTTCGCCTGTGTACAGTTTCACCACACCTTTGGGGTCAAGGCCAAGGACGAAAACGGACAGCTCATCAACGCCGATGAGGCGGCCATCGTCTCCGACGATTGGAAGGCCATTACAAGCGGCTACCAAGGTGCACTCACCGATCGATCCATCGTCTATTACTCGACCGTCGATGAGCGCAAAGAGTTGGCCGAACACATCAAACACAAGCGAGAAGAAGCCGAACACCTCAACCAACAGACCCTGTATCCGTACGATAAATACGTCGAAAAATACTACAGCCAGGGGCATCACTGGGAGATGTACGTCGATACCAACAAGTGTACGGGATGCGGCGCCTGTGTAGTGGCTTGCATGGCGGAAAACAATGTGCCCGTTGTGGGCAAACGAGAAGTCAGCCGTCACCATGAGATGACCTGGCTGCGCATCGACCGGTATTTCTTCGGCGATGTCGACAATCCCAATACCTTTTATCAGCCGATGCTGTGCCAGCATTGCGACAACGCTCCGTGCGAAAATGTCTGCCCCGTCAATGCTACCAATCACAGCTCCGAAGGGCTCAACCAAATGGCCTACAACAGATGCATCGGCACGCGCTACTGCGCCAACAACTGCCCCTATAAAGTGCGTCGCTTCAACTGGCTGGACTACACCACAGCCGATTTGTTCAAAAACAATGAATTTAAAGTCGCTCAAGAGGGAAAACCACTCTATACAGATAGCCTCTTGCGCCTCGTCTTCAACCCCGATGTGGTGGTTCGTTCGCGCGGTGTAATCGAAAAGTGCAGCTTCTGCGTACAGCGCATCCAGGCTGCCAAGCTCGAAGCCAAAAAAGAGCGACGTCCACTAAAGGACGGCGATGTTGTGACCGCTTGTCAGGCGGCATGCCCCACCGGAGCCATCGTCTTTGGCGATGGTAACGACAAGGATAGCCAAGTGTCAAAGAAAAAACAACATCCCCTTTCGTACTACGTACTCGAAGAAATCAATGTACGACCATCGGTGATGTATCGCGCCAAGGTGGTCAACAAAAAAGAATTGGCTTAAACATAGAAGAAATTGCGAAATATGGGAGAAGTAGTAGTTACGCGGTTTCGCCCATCACTCATCACTGGCAATAAAGACTATCATCAGATCACAGAGGATCTCTGTCGTCCAGTAGAGCAAAAGCCTCCGCTATCGTGGATTCTAGCTTTTACCGCTTCGGCTGCTCTGCTTGCCTACGGCGTGTTTACCATTTCATGGACGATCTTTTACGGTATCGGTACTTGGAATCTCAACCGCACCATTAACTGGGGTTGGGATATTACCAACTTCGTCTGGTGGATCGGTATTGGTCATGCGGGGACGCTCATCTCGGCCATTTTGCTGCTCTTCCGCCAGTGGTGGCGTACAGGTGTCAACCGCGCGGCCGAGGCTATGACGATCTTTGCCGTGATGTGTGCCGGCCTGTTTCCTCTCATCCATATGGGACGCATCTGGGATGCTTTTTTCATCTTCCCCTATCCCAACACGCGTGGTCCTGTGTGGCCAAACTTCAATTCGCCCCTCATGTGGGACGTCTTCGCCATCAGTACCTACTTTACGGTGTCGGTGCTCTTCTGGTATACGGGGCTTGTGCCCGACCTCGCCACTCTCCGCGACCGAGCGAAGGGCTTTCGCAAGAAGATGTATGAAATTTTCTCCTTTGGCTGGACCGGAGCAGCCAAACACTGGCAGCGATGGGAGTCGCTCTCCCTCGTCCTTGCCGGACTGGCTACGCCCCTCGTATTGAGTGTCCACACCATCGTGAGTTTTGACTTCGCCACTTCTGTGCTTCCCGGCTGGCACACGACCATCTTTCCCCCGTATTTCGTCGCGGGGGCAGTGTTTTCGGGCTTTGCCATGGTGCTGACCCTCATGCTCATCGCACGAAAAGTACTCCGCCTCGAAGATTACATCACCATCGACCATATCGAATCGATGAATAAAATCATACTGGTCACAGGTACCATCGTCGGCGTGGCCTACCTAACAGAGCTCTTCATCGCCTGGTATTCGGGGTATATTTACGAGCAATTCGCCTTCTTCAATCGCGTGACGGGGCCCTATTGGTGGTCCTACCTCGGCATGATGTTGTGTAATGTCGTCTCTCCTCAATTTTTCTGGTTTAAAAAATTCAGGCGCAATATCACCTTTACGTTCTTCCTCTCGATCGTCATCAATGTGGGCATGTGGTTTGAGAGATTTGTCATCATCGTCTCGACTCTTGCTCGCGAATACCTGCCGTCGAGCTGGAGTTATTATTCGCCTACCTGGGTGGAGGTCGGCATCTTCCTCGGAACGCTGGGGCTCTTTCTGACACTGTTTTTGATTTTCGTTCGCGTGGCTCCCGTAGTCGCCATTGCCGAAATCAAGCACGTGTTGAAATACACCGGCGTGCAGTTTCGCGACAAAAACGATCAATGGCACAGCCACGACCTCGATGCACCATGCCATACCACGCTCGACGTCTACGAGGACAGCCACTATGGGCATCAAGAGCATGCACACTCTGCTCCACCGAGTGAGACGAAAGCGGCTACTTCACCACAGGCCATCGCCGACATAGCTGTGGCTACCGAAGAAGACGATTTAAAACTCATCGAAGGGATCGGGCCAAAGATCGAAGCTGTCCTCAA
>WFXH01000085.1 GCA_015490715.1 Saprospiraceae bacterium
GCCTTAGGGCCCAGACCCTGTACGATATTGAGCACGCCCTCGGGCAATCCCACTTCGCTACAGATCTCCCCGAGCAAATAAGCTGTCACAGGTGTCAACTCACTCGGCTTAGCTACGACGGTATTACCTGCAGCAAGGGCCGGCGCTACCTTCCAGGTAAATAAATACAAGGGCAAATTCCAGGGCGAAATACACCCCACTACGCCCAGGGGTTTGCGCAAGACGTAGTTGATCGCCTGAGGTTTGCGCATTTCATACGACTCACTGCCAAAGTGCAAGGCTGCCGTAGCAAAAAAGCGAAAATTTTTCGACGCCCTCGGTATGTCCACGCTCCTGGCAAGCCATAAAGGCTTGCCGTTATCTCGCGATTCGGCCTCTGCCAATTCCTTTGCCCGGGCCTCTATACGCTCCGCGATGCGCATCAGATAAGCGTAACGATCTTCTGCACTTAAGCCCGACCACAGGGGAAAGGCTTTCTTTGCTGCGCGATAGGCCTCCTCTACATCGCGCGCATCTGAATCGGGTAGCTGACTATACACCTGTCCCGTGGCCGGCTCGATATTGTCCAACCATCGACCGCTCAGCGCAGGTCGCATTTCACCCGCTATGAAATTGTACACCTTCATAGGACTATACTTTGCACCATTTTATACCCATGCCCTACAAATACCTATCTCTACGCAACTCAAGATGCCGATCCAATTCTTGCCCGACAATGCACGGATTTGGGTCGAAAATAATACTTTTGTGACAACGTAAAGCGCAGGCATTGTCCACACTATCCCCTTCCGTTGCGGTGTTTACTTCGCGTTTTCCCTATCCTTTGGAGCGCGGGGACAAGCTGCGCATCTACCATCAGATACGCGTCTTGAGTCGTCAGTTTGAGGTCTATCTCTTTGCGCTAAGCGATGGAGATGTACCGCCTTCTCACTGGGCGCAAGTAGAACAGTATTGTCGGCAAATACGGGTCTACCCTATCTCCAAGTCACGTCGGTTGTGGAACATCGCTCGGGGAGGTCTGCGTGGTTTGCCGCTTCAGGTCGGTTATTTTTACGATCCCGATGTGGCGGCAAAAATGCGCGAGGACGTCGAACGCATTGGTCCGGATCTCCTGTACTTTCATCTGGCGCGTATGGCTCCCTACGCCCACCATTTCATACAGCCTAAAATACTCGACTATATGGACGCCTTTGGCTGGGGTATGCGCCATCGGCGGTACCGCCTCCCCCTGTGGCAACAACTGCTCTACGTATTGGAGTCAAAGTGGATGGAGCACTATGAGGCAAATATTTTTGACAGCTTTGATGGTCACACCATCATCTCTCAGCAAGACCGTGAGCGCTTACCCCTACCTGAGCGACAACGCCAACGCATCGTCATCGTGCCCAACGGGGTAGACATCTTCTTCTTCCAACCGTATATGGGCCTCGAACGTCAGTACGATTTGTGCTTTGTCGGCAATCTCGGCTATCCACCCAACATCCACGCTGCGCGTTATCTCGTCAGGCAAATACTCCCCCTTTTACGTCGAAAGAGTAATCACCCCTGGAAAGTGTTGCTTGCAGGAGCACGGCCCCATGCTCAGGTACGTCGACTCGCGTCCAAGGATATCACAGTCTCGGGCTGGCTCGAAGATATCCGCCATGCCTATGCCAGCTCACGGATTTTTGTCGCTCCGCTCTTCACGGGCACGGGCCTGCAGAATAAAATCCTTGAAGCCATGGCTATGGGCATTCCCTGCATTACGAGCACAATGGTTAACAACGCCATCGGGGCTACCGACGGTGAGACCATCCTACTGGCCAACACACCCGAGGAATTTGCCAATAAAATACTACTCCTCCATCAGAATGAAGCACTGTATAAGGGCATATCCGAACGCGCTCGACAGTTTGTCGAACAGCGCTATAGCTGGGAGCATAAGACCCAGCCCTTAATCGAGCTAGTCAACCGATTGTGGAGGAGCAATCGGCGCTCCTGAGGATTGTATTAGGCATGTCCTTTAAGTGCAAGATACCGCCTTGGCCAATCGGAGTTACTGCTTACTCAAAATATTTTCAAAGAGATTAAAGGCTAGTGTAATCTCGTGCGAGCCGTTGTTGTACTGTTGAAATTCCCTGAAGGAGACATCGTAGGAATAGAAGAAGTAGAAGTTGCTGACATTGACACCGAGCAGAAAGCCTAAGCTATTGGGGGCACCTATGCTGCTGAGCACCCCACCAAAGAGCTTGTCGTCCAAAAAGCTGGCAATGACATTCAAGTCGACGTGTAGCGGAATGTCTCCCAACTTCTTGATGTAGACGCTCGGTTCGACCTCGAGTTGATAGCCCTGGATTTTAAAGGGCATGGATAGGTTGGCGATAAAGTTAAATCGGTTTTCCGTTGCTTGGTTGATGGCCGTCCCGCCCAGGCGCGTATTGATCACACTGGGAAAAGTTAAGCCGAAGATCAGCCGATTGGAATAACTGGCCACCATACCGATCGATGATGCGAAGTACTCCACGCCATTGACTGCGTTGAAGACAATAGGATCATCTCTATCCATACTCGGATCGGTCAACACCGACGGTGAGAGGGAATATCGTATATATCCCGTCATCAGTCCGAGGGAAAAGTCCAGTTCGCCGGCGCGAAAGCGGTAAGCATAGGACAGCTGGCCGCGAAAGCGCTGCGATTTTCCGAAGGTCTCTACGTGCATCAGTCCCCCTATACCGATCTTGCTGTAGGCAGGTCCGTGGTATGCCAGGCTAAAGGCTTGCGGTGCACCGTCGTGACCGGCCCATTGGCTGCGGTAATTGAAAAACAACCGGTATTTGCCCGACAAGCCTGTATAAGCGGGATTGAGGAGCACGGGATTGAGGGCGTATTGCGTAAAAACCCCGGGCATCTCGGGGGTAATGGCGTAGTCCTGGGCACGCATATTTTGCCCCCAAATGTACAACGCAAAGACGACCATTCCGATAAAACCCTTCTTCATTCGTCGATATTTTTATGATAGCATGTAGCTCGATTCAATCTCAACGCTCGATGACGACTGTACCCTTGTAATACCGCTCTACTCCCGAAGGCAGGATGACTTTGAATACCCAGAGGTATCCACCTTCAGGGAGTGGATTGTTGTTGAAGTCGACTCCGTGCCATCCTTCTTGCAGCTCGCTGCGGTAATTTACTTTTTCCCAGACGAGGCGGCCCCACCGATCGTAAATGCGCAGGACGTTGTCGTACTGGGCATCACAGGTGATGAGCAAGAAGTCGTTGAGCCCGTCGTCGTTGGGCGTGATCACGGGGCGAGCGGTAAAGCACTCGGTGGGCTCGTCACCCCTGATGCATACTTTAAAGTTTACAATGACTTCACAGCCCTTGGCATCGGTGACGATGACATTGCAATTGACGCCTCCGGGGAGATTGTCGACCACCTCATCTGTGGCGTCATTGCACCACAGATACGTGTAGGGCGGAGTACCTCCCTGAACATTGACCCGATAGATAGCATCTAAAGCTCCACTTGCCGTAGCACACGAATCCACTTGGATACTCGCCTCCAGTACCGGCGGTTCGGTCAAGATCACTACCTCTTCGAAGACGATGTTGCCGTCCTTATCTATGACGGTCACGGTGTAGGTGCCTGCGGGCAGATTGGTCGCAATCGTATCGCGCAGGTTGTCGTCGTGGCTCCACATGACGGTGTAGTCCGCAGGATTGGCACCCTTGATGTGTACGGCAATCCAGCCGTCTTTGGCCCCAGCGCAACTGATGTTGTAATTGCCGTTATACTCCGAGGTCGTCACCATGATCTCTACCGTATCTCCACCACCACCACCGCATTCCAACAAAGGTAGTAAGATGGTCGAATCTGTCGTACATCCTTTGCTGTCTGTCACCTTAAGGGTATAATACCCAGGCTCTACACCGATGAGGTCTTTATTGTTGCTCACGACCTGTTCGTCTTCGTTTTGCCATTCATATGTGTAATCGGGTGTACCTCCCGTCACTTTGATGTAGATCGCTCCATCGCGCCTTCCCGGGCAGGTGGTATCGATGGCCATGATGGTGATTTCGATCGGATCGGGCCCATTGACGACAAAGGTGTCGGTATAGACGATATTGGTGGTATCCATGAGGTGCACCACGTAGGTGCCGGGGCAGAGATTTTCTAAGGTGAAGCCTTCGACATTGTTCACCCCGGGTCCGTTCCAAACTGCCTTCAACGGACCACATCCGCCTTCCGCGCTAATCTGAATGCGGCCGTCGCAAGAGCCTGGGCAGGTTTCGTCACGTACCTCTGACGAGGTGATTCGGATCTCCTGTCCTGGCACGAAGATGGTGTCGTTGCCCACAAAACAATAGACTCCTTGATAGACCGTATCGTAGTCCGTGCCATTAAAGACATATTGGGGCACCGAATCCCGTACATTTAATACCTCATAAGTGCACGCACAGACATTTTCCACCACAGGTCCCTGGGTACCACTTACCAACCACCGTATGGAATACTTTCCGTAACCTCCATTCACCTGCGCAACGATGCGTCCGGTGCAATTTCCAGTGGTATCGGGAGTGATCATCCAGCTTTTGGTCAACGGCGGAGGATCCTGTATGACGAAATTGCCGAATGTGTCTTTTTCACCCGTAGTAGTATTTTCGATGACGACGAAATACGTCCCCGCACTTACGTTGTTCAGTGTCTGATTGGTGCCGCCCTCAGAGGCGGGTATGGGCATGCCATTGCGGTACCATTGATAGCGATAAGAGCCGGGCGGTTGCACATCGAGCACGATCAATCCGTTGTTGTCGCCATGGCACCGCGGTGGATGGATGCGCGTCGCGGTAGCGTTGATGCCTCCACCTCCGGGACAGACGATCGTCACTTTTCCGTGTTCGACCCGGTACGGTACTGTGTTAAAATTGCTATCATTAAACTCAATCCTCTTAATCGTTCCAGCGGTATCAATGCGAACGGGAGACATATCCTTACAATCCCCTCTTGCGTAGAAACACACCTTGAATAGGGCCGTACTATCCTGCAGAGTGACACCCGTAGACGACGGATGGCTCCACGAAAAGAACAGGAACTTCGTCTTCGAATCCACACTAAAGGGGTCGAGCCCCTGAGGTAAAATGAAATCTTCGACGGGATTATCGCGGTCGATCTCTAAGACATTGGTGTCGTACTTGACGACAAATTGTGCGGTTTCGATATCCTTGAAATTGTTGACCTGTATGGGCACACAGATACGCTCCCCCTTGTTGACATTGTAATCCTGGACAAAGACCGTCAGGCGATCATCGCCTCCTGTATCACACGCCACGGTGACCGTGCCGGGCAGATAGAGATTGCGCGGATCTTCGTCGGTCAAGACGCTCGTGTAGACCCGGTTGAGGTAGAAGATATCGACCGTGTCGGGTTGATAGAGAGTATCGTCTTGGATGTAGATGAGTGTCGAATCGTTGCAATTGCCCACCACATCGAAGCAAACATCAAAAAGGCGCGTACCATCCGGTGCATTCAATGGATCCACAAGAAGCGCTATCAAGGATAATGCTCCATCAAAGACCTCCTCACTAAAGACAGTACCGCTCGAATCTGGAATGTACTGCAAGTTGAAGTTTTTCAATCGCGGGTTGCTCAACACAGCGGGATCCCACTGGATCGCAAATTGAAAGGACAATACGTCTTGATAGTGATAAAAGCGCACGGGCACGCACACTTCCTCACCCGGTCGTGCATCGCGACTTTCAAAGGCAACTAAAAAAGTATCGATTCCCGAAGTGTCCAATTGGATGGTGAGGCTACCCGGTGTGGTCCGAACGGGTAATTCATTGCCGTCGGGATCGGTAAATTCAAGGTAATACGTGTTTAGCTTGTGATCAAAGGTCTCCGAAGTCACCTGCGTTGTGTTGCCCGGATTGCCCGTCAATTGGAAACACGCCTTAAAAATGGTCGATCCATCGGGTAGGGACACTCCATTGGGGGAATTTGGCTGCCAGGATACATTTAAAAAGGTGCTATCGACATAATTGTATTGCTTGGTGGGCTCAAAAGTGCCCAAGGATGGGTGTGCATCGATGATGCGCGTAAAACGCGCCACTTTGGTGTCCCACCGCACCGGCATGGTAAAAGAAGCGACATTATCAAAATTGTCGACAGTAAAATCGATGCACACCTCCTCGTTGGGAGCGCCTATCGCACTACCAATATGCACTACGATAGTGGTATCACTATTGCCTCCACCGCCAGCACCCTCGACAAGGTACACCGCATGCGTCAAGGTATAGGGCAGGTTAACATCCGGCCCTGACCTCTTGTCCTGGACAATCTCAATCTCGGTCTTTGTCGTGTTCGAAGGCACAATGTAGACGGTATCCGGCCTGGACGTGGACTGTAATGCGGTGAAATACAGGCTTAACAAATGCGTCTTCGGAATCTTAGTCACACCTTCGTTGGTAGCCTTATTCCATTGCACGCGAATGGTGTCCGAATCAAACGGTTTAAACACCGACATGGAGGAAAAATCGGAATCCTCTATCCTGTGTCCGAGGTATTGCAAGGTATTGGTGTCAAACTTGAAGCCAAAATCCAAACCAATAACATCTTCGAGATTGGAGATATAGACCTTTACTTGGAGGGAATCTCCTACCGATACAGTATCTCCCACTGCAATGAGTTCGACCACCTGATTTTGTTGAGACCAGAGCTGGACAGTGGAAAATACCACAACCGATAATGCCCATAGGATTTTTTTCATCTTCGAGGTATTTGGATTCACCAATTTGGATGCTGATGTCTCAGCCTTCCATCCAGTGGTATGCATGCTTTTGACTTTATAATGCAGTAAATTACGAAATTGTTGCATACCGATCTCTACTCTACCAATCAAAAACCTTACCATTATGCACCTTTAACGAAAAAAAATGCCCACCATTGAGCATGGTGGGCATAGAGAGGGTTACTTACCACGGTGGATTTACCTTACCGCAAGAGAATCATCTTCCGCGTAGCGGTGTATTTACCTGCTTCGAGTTGGTAGTACATGATTCCACTTCCTCGGAGTTCGCGTTCGTCGATTTCGACTTCATTGTACCCCTTGTCGTAGTATCCTTCGACGACGTGCAATACCTTTCCGGAAATGTCAAACACCGTCAGTTTGATCCAACCCGCTTCGGGCAGTACGAAGCCAATGGTGGTGTAGTGCGAAAACGGATTGGGACGGTTTTGGAGTAGTGCGAACCCATTTTCATCGACCTGCTCCTTAAACTGCATACGTGCCTTGTGGGTCTGGAACTGGGCATCGTACACCTCGGCAGGCGTCATAGCTGAGTTGATGGCAAAGGCCTCCCGCAAATCGCCGTCACGTAGTGCCGTAAACACGATCGTAAAGATCACATCGCCCTCTTTCAGCCCCTCTAAATGCATCCAGCTCGTGGTAAACATGCCCTGCTCGAGCTCGGCAAAGTTGAAGTTGTCGTTGGTGAGTACTACTTCGCCCTCTTCGATTTCGTCAAATCGTAGGATAGACGGATCGAATTTGACGGTAAACTGACCGGCGATGATTTTATCCAGCTGAATGCGGATGGGCACTTTGACGACTTGTCCCTCTTCGTAACGCACATTATCGACCAGGAAGGCCATTTCTTGCCCACGCGTACCGTTCGGATCGTAGGCATCACCCGACACGTCACCGATTTTAATGCCCATGAAGTTGGCATTCGGCACATTGGTCTGGAGATTTTGCAGCACGAGCTTGTCCGCAAAGGGGAACGGATTGCGCGGATCGTCAAACTGGAAGCTCTCGGGTACGAAGCGCCACGATTTCTGATCGTTCATCGTAAAGCGTCGTATCTTGCCCAATACCAGATGGCGGATGATCTGAATGTCGCCGACCGTGACCTTGCCATCGTTTGTGGCATCGGCAGCGATAAACTGTACCGGATCCGACAACAGACGTCTACCGAGGATGTGATTTTGAATGAGCACCAAATCGAGCGTCGTCACTCCACGGAGATGCTCCTTGTCATACTCCGGCTGGATAGTGTAGTCGTACCCCTTCTGGATATTGCGGAAGGCATAGTACCCAGTGCTGGGATCCGGCTGTACGACTTTTCGCGTACCACTGACGTTGTTGGTCAGCGCGACATCGACATCTTTGAGCAAATTGCCCTTGGCATCGTAAATCTTTCCACCTACAGCTATAAGACTGTTGCCACAGACAGAATCGGGATCTTGCAAGTCGAGCGTGACTTCGCAGTACGTCTGGTTGTTGCACTGGTCGATGACGTACATCCAGAACACCTGCTTGCCGATGAAATCACAATCTAAGACGAACTCTCCCGTGCGAGCATCCGACCAACGCCCCGTTGCGGGATGGAAGAGTCGGAATCGCACATCGGTATTTTCGGGGCAATTGTCGTAGCTCTTGAGATTGAATTCGTTGGCCCAAATTGAAACGGTCTTCGACGAAGGCATGATGACCGTGCGCACTTCGTTGCGGCAGCTGGGCGTCGGCAGCTTGCGATCCAGTACGTCGAAGTAGAAGTACTTACACTCGCTGACGTTGCCGCATTGATCTTTTACTTTCCAGTGGATGCGATACTCGCCAAAGTCGAAGTACCCCACTACGCTATCGGCCGTGCCGTGGACAAACCTTCCGTATGGCTCCCATGTGCCTGCACCGTTGTGCGGGCCAGGGCGGCAGATGTTGCCGTTGACTTTGCGCTCGATCCAGTACTCCCACTGGAGATTGTCGGAGGCGCAATTGTCGTTGGCCGACGCCTTGAGTCGGATCTTGCGCGTCGAGGTGAAGTTGTCCTGTTTGCAGGCATAATCATCCAGCGGAGTAAATTCGATGTTGTCGCATGTAAAGGCCGGTGGCTCATTGTCGATGACCTTGATGATCTGCGTATGGCACCATACACCCGGTGCACCACAGTTGAGATTGTCGCGCACCACCTGACACCAATCGATGACTGTCCACTGGCGGATAATCTTCAGGCACGCATCCGACCCAAGGGTGAAGATCTTATCGTCATAGTTGATCGCCAGCGAATAACATCCACGCGCATTGCCGGCTACGAGCTCGGGCGTAAGCGTACCCCACGGCGCGTCTTCCGAAGGATCAAGGTCGTAGTCCGATGCACATCCGTCGTCAATGGTCGTATCGGGCACAAGTCCCCATATTTCATCGTCGAGCTGAAAGCGCTGGGTCTCTCGAATCGTTATGACCTGCGTACACGAAGCCGTATTGCCTGATCCGTCGCGCACGATGAAGGTGCGACGTACCCAGCCGATATTGCGCTTGCAGTCGTATTCTCGCTCGGATACGCGCACTTCGAAGGTCACGTTGCACATATCGTTGTCGTAGTATTCGCCATCGATACGCTCTTCTACGGGCACGCTCCACTGCACGCGCGGATCATTGGCTGCCGGAACGGGATTGCGCGGCGAGCCTGCCTTGACGATGGTGCCGAAGACGCTGAGATCCGACAAATCGTAGTCGCACGGCACCGTCACATCCGGCGGACAGACCACCGTCGGCGGCAGCTTGTCTTGCACCGTCACCTCTACCATACAGGTGTTCATATTGCCGCGCTCGTCGACTACCTTGAGCACCACCATGTGCGGATTGCGCGTCAAATCCCGACAGCAAAATTCGACAAACTCTCCAAAGCTGGTATTGCCGCGTATACCACAGTTGTCGCGCATGCGGCGTATCAACATCGTATCTATACCGCAGTTGTCCGTACTACCATCGTCAATACTGGTGGCATAGAGTTTGGCCTTGCCGTCGTAATTGAGCGACACGACGGTGTGCTCATCGCATACGGGATTAGGCGGCACATCGTCGTAGACGTAGACATCGTACCGCGCAGTGACGTAGTTATTGCATTGATCCCTGAAATGGTAGATGATCCAGCTGTAGCCCGGCGGCAGATCTTCGACGTACCACTTACCCTTGATACTGTCGTAGTGCGACAGATCAAAGCGCTCAGGATAGGTTGCACCCACACAAGACTCGGGATCGCGCGCTACTTTCACACCTACCTTAAACAACTCGACCTCACTACAAGCCTGTACAGTAAACCTCGGATCCGTAAAGGGATCGGGGATATAAAACTTCTTGCTAAGGCAATTCCAGTAGTTCATCCCTACCAGGTCGGTATATTTTGCTATACAATCGAGATCACCTCGGCAGGTATCCCCAAACGGCTCAGGACAAGTACCCGGTGCCGATACCGCCAATCCCACATCGATCACTTTGATGATCTGAAGATGCTCCAGCGGATTGTCGGGTCCCGTAGGTGTACAATCATTAATGCACTTCCAGTGTCTCAATATTTTGAACGAACCCGGACAAATATCGACCGTATCATCTGTATAGTCCATCCACAGCTCACAGGCATAATACTGTGGCTTGGGAGTCTGGATGGGTAGAGGCGTACCGTTTAACATAGGCATACCTGCACTGCGCGGATCGGTCAAGGTGGGATTGAGGCGATAGTCCACGCACGAGAATATCGTATCCGGCGGAAACGTGATGTCCGCGCAGGTCGCCCGACGCAAGTACACCTCCATCATACACGTGTCCGATACGTTGCCCGAAGCATCCGTCCAGTACACCCATCGACGCCACACACCACTAATGCCCGCCGAATCACAGGGATAATCCACCCATTCGGTGTTGACGACGTGCATCGTCACAGGCCCACACGCATCGAAGGCTGCACTATCGGTAGGCCAACGATACCTGTCCGGACCCGGAAACTGATGGCACCACACGGTATCGGGCGGCGGACATTGTACCACTGGAGGAAATTTATCCTCGATCTTGAGATGTCCCCAGCACGAGTTGCCATCAATATACACGGCATATTGCAGGGTCTGCCCTACGTACTCGGCTGTAATGGTATCTCCAGGGATGGTGTCACCATTGCTGTCGTACACGCGTACTTCATAGGGACACCCTGCTCCTGGATCTTCCAACACCATGTCTGGCGTGATGACCGCAATACAATTGGTGTCCATCGAAACATGCACCAAGTCGTTGCATGCTAATGGACAAATTGCTTGCGCCTGCACTTGCTGTTGGCTTAAGAGCAGTCCCAACCAGATGGCCATGATCCGCCACGTCAGGTGAAGCACTCCTCTCCATGTGCTCTTCAAGTTCATCGGTTTTTGGTAAGCCTCTCTTCTCATTTTCCGAAATTTTAATTGTCAACCTTAGTTAAAGCAACTACTGTGCCGAAGTGTCAATTGACAAATTTTTTTAATGTTTTTTAGCCATTTAACAACACGCGATTGTCCTTGAAATACTGCACCAAATCCTCTACAGAATTCATGCCCAACTTCTTCAGGATCCGGTTCTTATGCGCCTTGGCTGTGTTCTTACTTATGTACAATCGTCGGGCAATCTCATCAGTCGAAAGCTCCTCCAATAACAGCTTCAATACCTCCATCTCACGCTTGGTCAAAAGCATCAATACATCGCACTGATGCAAAGGTTCCTTCTGCGCACTCCCCCCCTGTTCCCCCTCCTTCAATGGCGGCGATAGACGCAAGCCTGAACTCAAGTATTTCTTTCCCATCAACACCGTACGCAAAGCCGAGAGTAACTCCTCTGTACCCTCTCGCTTCGAGTAAAATCCATGAACTCCACAGCGAAAGGCATACTTGACATAGCGGTACTCTTCCTGATCAGACAACACCAACACATAAAAGGGCGGGCGCCCCTTATAGCGCTCTTTGATCTTCGTCAACACTGCTCCCCCATCCAGACGCGGCAAAAACAAATCAATGAGCAGAAGCTCCAATTCCCCCTTTACGACCTGCTCCATTACACATATGCCATCGTAACACACCGCCACTACCTCATACTGTGCCTCCCCCTCCGAGCGCACCAACA
Organism: Saprospiraceae bacterium; assembly: GCA_015490715.1. Lineage (GTDB taxonomy): Bacteria > Bacteroidota > Bacteroidia > Chitinophagales > Saprospiraceae > S141-43. Next base: position 11,898 of record WFXH01000085.1, read on the forward strand.
ACTCCTCCAATCGATGCGCATATCCTCGATCTCCACACGCAATCACTGTCCGTATTTTCCCCATCTTTGTATCGATTCTCAGGTGTTCATCTCTCAAATAAAATGCCAATTTTTACTTTACACCTTCGCATGACCTATTTTTTAGAAGTATAAAATCCTGAAATGCAATATTTTATACAACTTACTCATCGATTGACCTACATAGCCTACCTCGCCGTCGTACAGGGCATCCGCCTCTTAGGTGCGCGCAAGAGCTATCGCCTCTCTGTACTGCTGTATGTATTGCTGTATAAAATCTTTCGCTATCGACAAAAGGTGGTGCGCCGCAACCTCAGCTATATCTTCCCTCACTACGACACAGTGCAGTTGCGTACCATCGAGCGTACCTATTACCGACACCTGGCGCACAGTTTGATCGACATCGTCTTGCCCATGCATTTGTCGCCCGAGGAGCTCTTAGAGCGGTATACCATCGACAATCCAGAGGTGTTCGACGAATTTTATCAGAAGGGACAAAGCGTGATCCTTGCAGCTTCCCATTATGCCAACTGGGAATGGGCCGCCTATGCCCTACCGCTGTTGACCCCTTTTGAGGGCAAGACCGTCTATCAGCCCTTGTCCAATCCCTATATCGACCGCCACATCAAGCAGATGCGCGCTCGCTTCGGATTCCAACTCGTCGGTGTGCGCTACGCCGGATTGCTCTTCCGACGATTGACGAAGCCCACCATATTGGGATTTATCTGCGACCAAAGCCCCTGGGATCTCCAACGCGCTGTAGAGGTGGAGTTTTTTGGCAAACCCCTATACAGTCTTTCTGGACCCGAGCGATATGCCCGCCGCTTCAATCTGTCCGTACTGTATATCGAAGTGCAAAAGGTCGGTGTGGGGCGTTACAGGGCAAAGCTACACGTCATTGCGCGCAACCCCAGACAGGTACCCGAGGGCCAAATCATGCAAGATATTTACGCAATATTAGAACGCCAGATTCGAGAGAATCCCCCCTACTGGCTGTGGTCTCATCGTCGATGGAAACATCAAATGCGTTATGATTAAATCACTTCAATAGACGCACCATTTTATAGGCGTCATTGGTCTCGACGATAAAGAGGTAGAGACCCGGTGTCAGAGCGCGATCAAAGTGGAGGCGAAACTTATTTTCGCCCTTAGTTAAAAACATCGTGCGCGCCCATTTCGTCGAGCCATCGGCCGCGACCAGCTTGAGTTGCACTTCCTTGTCGTCGGCCGCGTAGATATTGACGAGATGTTCATCGGTGAGGATGCGCGGCAGGATATTGACATCTAGATCATTGGCCACTACCTCGGGCCAGCACCGCATTTGCGATTGTTCGCGATAGATGAAGACGCTATCTTGAATACAATCGATGTCGGTATTGCGGAGGATGATGTCGCTCAGGCGCGTACGGCGTATTTCTTCCTTTTCTTCTTCGCTGAGCCTGGGATCGTTTTCGTAGTAAAATCGATCGCCGTCTCGGAGTCGCAGGAATTGCTCGGTGAGGATGCGATTGAGCAGCGTACCTACCATCTTGTCGGACATGTCCTTTTCGGCCAAAAGCCCTACCCACGAGTCGATACTATCCACATCATTGAACGCCGCCTGGATCTCCTGCAACAAATCGGGATCATCTGTGAGTTCATCAAAGGACTTCAATCGCGGCAAGCCGAAGTCCTCTCGCAGGTCGTTGTAGCACGGTATTCCCATATCGCGACCGCGCTGCATGTTGATGGCTGCCAAATCAAATCCCACGACAAAGTTGGAATGCGGATCTTCAAAGACAAAATTGCGCAAGCCGTTGATCATCTCGTCATCGAGCTCTTGCATCATGTGACCCGCCATGCCTTTAAAGAAGGGGTCTATGCCGAAACGTAGGACATGGATGGGCTGGAAAAACGCATCATTAAAGTCCAGCGCTCCCTGTGGCAATGGATTGCCGTTGTGATCAAGACGCAAAAACTCCTGGCCGATGAGGGAATGACCCATGCGGAAAGCCGAGGCTGCAAAGCTCAAGATGATATTGGGGTTGACCTCTGGGTTATACCCCTGATATTCGGGTAGATGTACGCCTATTGCCGGCAGCCACTCGTCGAATGTGATGTGTTGGAGCAGAGCCGACACCCATCGACGTCCCCTTTGGAAGAGCTCTTCGTCGCTTAACGAGGGATCTTTTCGTGCCAGCTCTTCGCAGTAGCGGTTGTGCTCACGTACAAAGAGGGTATGCATAGCGGTGAGCAACACGTTTTCGTTGGCGCGCACATCGCCGGCGATGAAATATTTTTTGACATTGCCAAAATCGATGGCCATCTCCGGCGCATTGGGGTCGACCGGCGAATTAAACTCCCCATCCACGGTATTCCACGGCATGAGATTGCCCTCCGAGACGCGCAACTTCCCTCCTTCGTAACTGCGCAACCACACATCACGGTCGCCCACACCGTAGACATTGCTGGCATCGATAAAGGCGGTAATCCTATTGCGGTACTGCCGCGGATTGTCTTCACTGGTCCCCGTACCTTCTATCGGACGGGCTCGCAAAAAAGGTATGAAGCGCACCTTCGACATGAGCGTGTCGTCGTCGGGCACTGCAATGGGGAAAAACTCATTCCCCACCTCCATCAATACAATATCGTGATCGATAAATTGTCCCCACACCCAAAACAAATCACTGACCTGTCGCGCATTGTACTTCACCTCCGACTGATGGCACACAATATTGCTCACCAGACGGGGATTGACCGATGCACCTCCGGGCGACCCTATCTTGTCGCGAAAGGCCACACGACCTACACGCACCATCGGAGCCCCCGCCGCCCCCCAATCCGGATGATTGGGATTATTTCCACGGCCATCCATCCTCGGTATCTCCTGCCCCATACTTGCCCCCACCAATAACCCCACACACACCATCATGCTCAGCCCCCTTACATAGCGCGATACCTTCATGGGTTTATGTATTTATCCATTCAATCAGCAAATATAGGGCACCATAAAATTTTGACTCACAAGAATCGTGCACTTTTTTTGTTTGCCCATCGCAGCTGATCCCCATCTGCCCACCCCTCAAAATTCTCTTTTATATACCCCATAAGCTCAATATATGATCATCCGTAATACGTATGCTCATGAGGACAAACATTTTATACCAGCCCAATGGATCAATACCAATGGCTTTTGACCCATTATTGGACATCCCTTTTCTTTCCCCATTTTGCTTATACATGGGAAATTTTTTTTCACATCTCCAGCGCAGATTCACATATCCGACGAATGCACAGCCGCCAATCAAGACCATATCTGTATTGCTCTGGCGAATGTTTTCTGATGTTTTATTCTGTATGAAATAGTAGCTCACCGTCATCGAGCACCACTGTGGTGAGATTTAACTCTTCTCTCATAGCGTCTATGCACAGGCTGATCTACCGATGCGCGACCCTCTACAATTTTACACCACTACCTTAGCGCTTGGCAAGCCTATAGGAACAAGATTCTGTTGGGTAATTGATGTTTCCACTGATCTCTTGGCCGTTCCAGTAGAGTGCACCATCGACTTTGCCGTTGACTGCCGTTACATTTTGCTTTTTAATCTCAATGGCTGCGCAATCGTAGGAGAGCTTTCCAATAAATTCGATACCCGTCCCGACAAAGGTACACCGCACTTCATCTTCCTTGGAAGTCTTCTCAATGGTGAGCGTCACGGTGGTCAGACTCTGCGGACACGACTCTTCTCCCACATATGTGCCGACCAATTCCCCCAAGCACTTCTCATCCATCACACACGACACCAAGCCCATAAGCACAATGCCATAGATCACCCCCTTCAATGCAGAGTTTAGATACTTTACAAACATAAGTACAAAAGGATTTAACCGCATATCACTTGAGGGGAGGCATCGCATCTCCAGGGGAGAGGAAACACATCCCTTATTATATTTTTAACCATCCCATGAGCCATTTTATTATTGAGAGGGTATAAAATTGTAGCCCACAAGGAAAGAGCAATTAAAAAATACCTGTCTGCATCGCCTCAATGTGGAAGAGAGGGTCATGCGATCTTGTCGAAAGCTGCGCTGAAAGAGTAGTTTGGCTTTACCCCTTGGCCAAATGGCTTATTTCGATCGCTCTCCCAGCTCAAATCGCCTGTTTCCCAAATGAAGTGATGCGCCGGTGGGGATCAAAACTTATAGCGCTTACGCTTCTTACGGGGCCGTGTATCGGGCATAGTCGGATTTGTTGGGGGATGTGGTGCGTCAAAGTGCCAGAAGAAGCGATTTTGTTGCCAGCCGTAGTCTTGTCGTCGCGGGGGTATTGTCTTGTTGTCGGGATTGGGCAAGACGCATATTTCGACGGGTTCGGTTTCGAGTACACTGCCGTCTTGTAAGTAAAATCGTGCGGGGGGGATGAGATAATCGCCCGGTTCCTCTGCCCGCAACACATAGGTAAAGCTCTGTACTCTACGGGCTCCCTCGCCCGTGCTGAAGATATAACTACTTCTCATGGATTGTGAAAGTATCTCCAGACCTTCGATTTCGGGAAGCTCAAATTTCCCTTCATCGCCTTTGACGGTGTAAGTCAGGTAAAACACATTGCCCGCCAGGATGCTGTCGGGATCCAGCTCCACTTCGATCGTGGTCCCCCCCGTTTGGGCATGAAGGATTTGCAGTGTCCCCAGAAGTGCAATCCATACCATCGCGTAGAGTTTCAGCAATTGCTCACCTATGGAATACCCTTTTCCCATTTGTCCTTTCATTTTCAATGCGATGTTCTTCATCATACTGGGGTGCATTCTGCTGTATACAACGCTGCATGGGCGGAATTCGTACATCGATTGGCCCGGGTGTGGGCCATCCGTCAAAGTCCATCCGATGAGCGCGATTTATTTTATAGAGCCACATCGAGGGGATAGCATGGCGAGTGATTAATCGATGTATGTCTTACCGCTAAGAACGGTCGTGCTCCAATACAAGTTCGTCTTCGTTGAGTGGCACGACGATGAGGGTGGAAGTGCCTTCGTCGAGGGCTGTCTGGACGTTGATTTCGGCATGGAGGTAATTGACGCGGAAGCGGATATTTTCGGTGCCCATACCTCGATGGACAGTAGTGGGGTCGTAGCCGGTACCGTCATCTTCCACCAGGATTTGGAGGTAGCCGTCTTGTTCGGTGAGCTGTACCAAGATATGGCGGGCATTGGCGTGTTTGATGCTGTTGTGGAGGAGCTCCTGGATGATATGGTAGATATGGATGATTTTGGATTGGGGTACGGGTGTGTGGAGGTTGTAGCACTGTAGGTTAATCTCTGCTTTGGAGCCCTTTTGGTATTTGCGGATTAATTCTCTGACGGCTCCTTCGAGCCCCAGGCCATCGAGCGAGGTGGGCATGAGGTTGCGTGCGATGATGCGCACCTCTTGGCAGGCGAGGTGGATGAGCTCTTTGATTTTTTGAATTTCGGTGGTCTTCTGCTGTGCATTATTCGAGCCGTGGATGAGCTCGTCAAATCGCAGTCTGATGGTCGACAACAAGCCACCGAGGCTATCGTGGAGGTCGCGAGCGACGCGTGCTCTTTCGAGTTGTTGGCCTTTGAGCATGCTCTCCATAGTGGCCAGTTCTTTTTCGCGCTGAAGCTCTTTGATGCGTTGTTCGTTGATTTTTTTCTGTTGTTCGAGGATGATTTGATTGGATTTCAATCGATTGTAATAGTACACCACCATGATAAATACGATGATTAAAAGGGCGGAAACAGTGACAGCGATGGCATAGAATCCCACTTGTTTGAGGCGCACTTGGAGTTCTCTGCGGCGACGCTCGTCTTCGAGTAGCTGAATTTCACGTTGTTTTTGTTCGGTCTCGTACTTGACGATGAGGCGATTGATGATGGATTGGCGTTCGCGGTTGAGCAGGCTGTCGTTGAGCTGGATGTAGGCGTTGAGGTAGAGATTGGCTTCTTCAAACTTGCCGAGTTGCTGGAGGTTGTCCGCAAGTTTGCGGTAGCACATGCGTCGGAAGAAGGCATTTTTGCGCCCTTCATCGGTTTGCAAGGCCTGCAGGAGCGCTTTGACGGCTTCTTCGGTGGAATCGATGTACTGGTAGATGTTTGCCTTGTAGAAGAGGCTCCTGGCCAGGTAGACTTCTTTGCCGAGGGATTGGCTGAGGTGGATGGCGCTATCGAGAGCTTCGAAGGCCTGGAGGTAGTTGTCGGGGTCGTTGGAGGCAAGCCACATGCCCTTTGCAAAGTACCAGCGCATGCGCACTTCGGGGTGGTGGAGCTGGCGGTTGAGTTTTTCCAGCTCCAGCAGGTGATTTTCAGCAAGGGGAATGTCGCCGCTGTGGAGATGCACCGGTACAGACAAGGACAAGGCATAAGCCACTTGCTCTTTTAAATGAGGCTGTGACCGAAAATAGCGCAATGCCTTGGTCAACAATCGTGCAGCTTCGGGATAGTATCCCATCTGGTAGTAGATGTCGGCAAGGTAAAGGGAGGATTTGTAATGCGCTAAGGTGTCTCGATTGCGCAGCTGAAGCTTCATCAGGCGCGTGAAGTACTCTACTGCTTGGAGAAAATCGCGTTGGGTCCGCGCCTTATGTGCCTGATAGAAGAGCTGGTTGAGCAATGTGGTGTCGGTGGGTTTTTTGATGAGGGAGTCCCAAAACACATACCAATCGACACTGGGAAAAGGTATATCGCGTGGTTTTTGACTATTCGCCCTAAAGGGAATCAAAAAGAGCAAGATTCCGACATAGACCGCTGAGCGTATGAGGTTGGATAGACACATTGCAAAGCGGTATTATTGGTCGATATCGATGAGGCCTTTTTCGAGCGCTTTGCGCACCAGTCCAGCGATGTTGCGCACGTTGAGCTTGGTCATCAAGTTGCGGCGATGGGTTTCGACGGTTTTGAGCGTAATGGATAGCTTGTCGGCTATTTCCTGAGTGGTGTGCTCTTTGACGATGAGTTCGAGTACCTGGCGCTCGCGTCGGGAGATCCACGGGCTGTCTTTGCTTCGTCTCAGACGCATTCGGTCCCGTTTGTGCTCGTGTATGATGCGGGACACTTCGGGGCTAATGTACTGACCGCCTTCGTAAACAGTGCGAATAGCTGTGAGAAGTTCGCGCTTGCCGCTATCCTTTAATATATAGCTGTGCACCCCCAACTGCAGGGCCTGAAGGATGAAGCTCGGCTCGTTGTGCATGGTCAATGCGATGATGCGGACCCCATCGAGTGAGTGCAAGACTCTCCGCGCTACCTCAAGCCCCGGACAATCGGGCAGATTCAAATCGAGCAGCAAAACATCTGCCGGTCGCAGCATCAAAGAGTCCAATACTTCTCGACCGCGATGGCACCATCCCGTCACCTCAATGTCGCGAGCGTCTTGCAAAATCGAGACGATTCCATCGACAAACATTTCGTGGTCATCGGCGATGAGCACTCGAATCATAGAGAGGCCGAGCTTTTTATTGTAACGCCTACAGTTGTTTCTTTTGGTATGAAATCGTAGACCCGTGCACTACCCACAACCGGTATCTGCCTCAAAGGGCAGGGATTCGTTGCGCCACAAATCCATCAGCCGCAGTGCAATGGTCTGCCCAAGGAAATATCGGCTCATCCGCTCAAAGGTGCGGGTATAATCGGATACGTAATACTCGTCTTCTCCAGACGGGGTATCTCCCCCGTACAGCATATTGCGCTCTCGCAGTATTTCCTCAAGGTATTCGGCGGTAGGTACGGCTGAGTCGAGCACGCGCACATGCGGCAATAGAGTTTGTATTTCATCCCTGATCACGGCATAGTGGGTACAAGCCAGTAGCAAGGTGTCGATACCTTGTAGGGTAGGATTCTGGAGGTATTCGTGGAGCACCACATCGCTAATTCGGTGATGGATGTATCCCTCTTCGATAATCGGGACTAAGAGGGGCGTAGCCATGCTGACGACTTCGACATCGGGTAGGTACTGACGTATCAATTTCGGGTAGATGCCGCTCTTGATGGTGAGTTTGGTACCGATGATGCCGACTTTGTGTGGGTTTTGTCTTCGAAGGCTTTCGACCAGGGGATGGATGACGTTGACGACGGGGAGCTGCTGGGCGTAACGCTCGTGCAGCAATGGATAGGCTACAGCTGAGGCTGTATTGCAAGCAATGACGAGGGCCTTAACACCCTTGTCGACCAAGAAAGCAGCAATGGTCTGCGCATAATGGCGGATGGCCTCGGCCGATTTGTCGCCATAGGGCAAATGAGCGGTATCGCCGAAGTAGATGATGCGCTCACTGGGCATGCGCTCTTTGATCGCTCGCACGACCGTCAGACCACCCATACCCGAATCGAAGACACCTATGGGAGCATCGGGCGGTATGTCGCTGCGCAGCATCAAGGGTTAAAAGGCTGGAATTTAATTTCCGCCGGCCTGGAGTTTTTGGCGCACTAAGTCGGAGACGTCGTACTGTGGATCGGCATACAACACCCCCGCTGCTGCATCGAGTATGTAGGTATAACCCTTTTCCTTAGCAACTGCCTCAATGGCCTTTTGCACCTTTTCCAGCACAGGAGCCATCAGCTCTTGTTGTTTTTTCAAGAGTTGATCGCGCATCTCCTGTTCAAACTGAGCGATTTTCAACTTTTCTTGCTCCAACTTTTGCGCCTCTTCTTCCAATTGCTTTGGAGCAATCAGGCCTTGTTTTTGCTTTCGCTCGAGGTCTTGATACTTCTTTTGTAGCTCTTCGACCATCTTTTGGCCTTTCTTCTGCAGTTGTTGTTCTAAGGATTTGAGATTGGCCTCAGCTTGTTTGACCTCAGGCAGTTCGGCGAGGATTTCCTGCGTATTGACATAGCCGATCTTTATTTGGGCGGAGACCCCCGTAGTAAATGCGGGCAAACACATGCCCATGAAAAGAAAGCTCAACCATTTCATACACCTCAATACTTTAGTGAAGGGCAAAAATACGGCTATTGTTTGGCTTTTAAGCCAAGTGAGGCCATAATTTGTTTTGTCTTGTCGAGATCGGGGCTCACGTAGATCAGCCCTGCGGCAATGCTCTTGTCGATGATGGCGTCATAGCCGCGCTTTTCGGCATAGTCGGCCACGGCTTTCTGGATTTTGTCTTGCAGGGGTTGGATGAGCTCTTGCCGGCGCCTGAAGAGGTCGCCCTCTGGGCCAAAGCGCTGCTTTTTGAGTTCCATGACCTCTTTTTCCTTCTGCATGATTTCCTCTTCTCTGCGGCGGCGTTCTTCGTCGCTGAGCAGCACTTGCTCGGCTTGATACTTGTTGTAGAGGCTTTTGACCTCGTCGTACTTTTCGTTGATCTCCTGCTTCCATTTTGCTGCCAGCGATTCCAGCTCCTTCTGGGCCTGTTGATATTCCGGCATCGCCTCGAGAATGCGGGATACATCCACTACTGCAAACCGCTGACCGTAGGCAAGGACGCTCGTCAATGCGAGCAAGGCACTCATTACGTAGGTTTTCATGGGCAAACGATTTTATTCTGTAAATACAATCGCTGTTTTGAGCGTCGTACTTTCATTCATAACGAGAATTAACACAATTTTAACGCCCCAAGCGTTTTGTTATCGATATGCACAGACATGGTATACAACGCACATTTCTTTGCCGTATTCTTTTCCTTGCGACTGTTGACTGTCTGCTTCTATGTATCTCTGAGCTTAGGGCGCAGAGTAATGGGCTTGACTTGACGGCCTACGGCAGGTGGTATGTCTCTCAGGGCAAAGACGATTGTATGGCATCGTCTTGGCGGCAAATTGGGCCTGTGGGGCGTCTACCAAAGGGGACGAGCTCTCGCGGCCAGGGGCAAGTGCACGACATCGTGCTGAGCCCTCACTACTCGCAGGACTCCATCCTCTTTTTAGCCAGTGTCTACGGGGGCGTATGGCAAAAGCGAGGTCAAGGACCATGGCGACCCACATCGACCGATACTGCCCTTCCACAGGCCAGTGTCTCCTCTATAGCCATCCATCCGCTTCAACCACACCTGCTCTTCATCACTACGGGCGATGGGGAAAGTCCCCTCGGCAGGCACGCCGTCGTCATCGACAACCAATCGCCCACGCGCATGACTCCGCTCTTTAGCACAGGCGTGTATCGCAGTACGGACGGCGGACAAAGCTGGCAATGGCTTCACACTTCCGACGACCCATTAGTACATGCATTGAGCGGTGGGGGCTTCCTGCGTGTCGTACGCATCCACCCGCTACGCCCTCATCGACTATGGGTGGTGGGAACGACGGGAGTATGGGTAGCTGAAGATGCCACCTCGCCGACTGTCCGTTGGCGACGCGTATCGAGCTCACTCAAGACATTAGACGACGACCAATCGCTCAAGGGGATAGCCTTCCACCCCACCGATCCTCAAACGGTCTATGTCGGTGGTAGGCACATCTATCGCAGCGTCGATGGGGGTAAGACTTGGGACATTTTACCCGACATTGGAGAGAGCGATGGGGGATTTGGCAATGATTTTACTATCGAGCGCATCAACTTGGCGACCACCCCTGCAGCACCGGATAAGTTGTATGCCTATTGTATAGGCATGCGGGGGCAAGCGCCGGCTTATGTAGTGGGCATCTGGGATGGTCGGCGCTGGAAGGTGGTGGACAAGCGTGCCACAGTAAGTCCTTTTGAGGGCATTGCGGTGACGCGTGCTGCTATCGCAGTATCGCCAACTTCGGCGGATACGCTCTTTTGGGGCACGGCCATCGTACGGGGAGGCAATGTCTCTCGGCCTCGCCGCTATTCGCCCTATTCGGGAGCGGGTTACCACGCCGACGTACATGCTCTGGCTTTTACACCCGATGGGCGCTACCTCCTCGCCGGTACCGATGGTGGTGTGCATATCTTGGATTTGCACACACCAGGTGCACGATGGAAGGACATTTCCGACGGATTAGCCCTTAAGATGGGCTATCGCTTTGGCCAGAGTGAACGACGCCGCGACGGCATCATCGTGGGATGGCAAGACACAGGTACCGATGTATACGTCGACGGCCAGTGGACGAACATCGTGGGAGGCGATGGCTTTCTCGGTGGCGTAGACCTCGCTTCCGGGCTGGCCTTTGGGGGGTCGAATGCGAGCAACTATCGCCTATTCAGTTACGATTTCAGCCGCAAGAAAGTCCGTGTTGAAGGTAGTGCGCGATGTCTACCTGTTGATCCCGTCGAGCACCAACCCACTTTAATTAAGTCGACACGCATGCGATCCCATCCGCGTACCGGGCACCTATGGATGGGCATGACCGAGCTGTACGAGCGCAAAAAACGCGGCCCCGCCACGACAAAAGACCGCGCTAAAGCGCTGTGGATTCGCCGCTCCGACATTGGGCGGTATATTCCACAATCATGGAAGCGCCAGCTCACCGAATTCGATATCTGCCCCGCAGCACCTCAATACATCTACCTCGTCATCAACGGCTACCAAAACGACGCCGATGACGGCTTTGCCATCCAACCTGAGCTCTTTTTATCTACGCACGGAGGATGTGACGGTCGGAGCTCCACCTACCGCGACACTTGTTTTTTACGCATCACGCCACGCCTCTACGATAGTGGTATACGCCTACGGCATTACACCCCGCTCTATTTGAAAGACACCATTCGCATGCCGCCTATTTCAGCGGTTTGTTTTGCGCCTGACGATCCGCGCAAGGCATGGATTGCCTTTACTGGGCGCGAGCCGGGTGTCCGCATCTGGATGACTGATGACGGCGGGCACACCTGGCGCAATGCCGACCCCGAAGGTTCACTCTTTGACATACCAATCAATGCGATTTTATACATCCCCGGTAGCGACGACGGCATCTACCTCGGCACAGATATGGGTGTATTCGCCAAGGATCGCCATATGCGACGTTGGAAACGCCTGTGTGGCTTTCCCAACGTGCGCGTTTCCGAATTACAATACCACGCATGTTCAGGTAGGGTGCGAGCCTTGACCTTTGGCAGAGGGCTCTGGGAAGGCATACCTGTATGGACTGCCACCGACCTCAGCCAAGGCCAATACGTCGTCGACACTATCGAGCTATGGGAAGAAGATAAAGTCCTCGTGAGGGATTTGTACATTCCCTCGGGCCATACGCTACTCATCCGTGGCAATACCGATAAGCCCGTAACCATCTACATGCCGCACGACGGCCGTGTTGTACTCGAAGACGGGGCGCGGTTGATTGCCTCGAATGTCGTATGGACCAACGGCTGTTCATCTTACTGGAAGGGTATCCACTGGCGCAAGACCCCCGGCACCATTCCCCCAACGATTTCACTTTACAACAACAAATTCGAACACCTTGAAGGTCATTAAAAAGCGGTACAGAGTATTCTGAGCTCATAAATATTTGGCTATCTTTGCGAAATTTATTGCATCTGGCATGGTTAAATTGGCTTCGATCATCATATTGGGTGTCTTTGCGCAACTCATCGCTTCGCGCACGAAGATACCGGCCATTTTGCCCTTGATATTGATAGGTCTGTTGGTAGGACCACTATCGACGTTTTTTACACCTGATGGCTCCAAGTGGCTTAACCCTTCTTATGATCCGATGACCGGTGAGGGGATGTTTCTTCCCGAAGTGTTGTTCAATTTTGTGACGCTGGCCATTGGTGTCATCTTGTTTGAAGGAGGGTTGACGCTCAACTTTCGCGAGGTACGTGGGACGACGCCGGCCATCTTAAAACTCATCACGCTTGGGGCTTTGATTACCTTTATTGGTGGTGCGATAGCTGCGCATTACATTCTCTCTCTGGATTGGCCCATGGCTTTTTTGTTTTCGTCGCTCATCATCGTGACGGGGCCGACGGTCATTGGCCCCATCTTGCGACACCTGCCGATCAAAAACCACATTGCCGCGATCCTCAAATGGGAAGGCATACTCATCGATCCCATTGGGGCCTTGGTGGCCATCTTGACCTTTGAGCTCATCTTATCCAGCGGTGCAGGCGAGGAGATTTTAGCCAGCCACACGATTGCATCTTTTTTTAAGACGCTCATACTCGGCGGCAGTATTGGCTTCAGTGCAGCGTGGATCTTCTACTATTTCATGCGGATCGACATCATACCCGAATACCTACTCAATCTCTTTACGCTGGCATGGGTATTGTTGATCTTTATTCTCAGCGATGCTTTCTTTAAGGAGTCGGGCTTGCTCGCCGTAGTGATCATGGGGATGACCCTGGCCAATATCAAGCTCAAGGAGTTTAAGGAGATTCTCACCTTTAAGGAATCCATCAGCATCTTGCTCATCTCCATATTGTTTATTCTCCTCTCGGCCAATATCGAGCTGTATCAATTGAAATTCTTGCTCGACTGGAAGGTGGCGCTGCTCTTCTTAGCGATTGTGTTTATCCTGCGGCCATTGAGTGTATTTGCCAGCACGCGCGGAGCACAGATGAGTTTCAACGAAAAGCTCTTTATCTCTTTAATCGGTCCGAGGGGAATTGTCGCAGCGGGTATTGCTTCGCTTTTTGGTATGAAATTGAAGAACGTCATCGAAGGAGCGGAATACATCACCCCGCTGGTATTTATGGTCGTATTGGGCACGGTACTTTTTACTTCTCTGACTGCCAAGCCGCTATCGCGTCTGCTCGGTGTGGCTGTCCAGGAGCGTTCGGGTATACTCATCATCGGAGCCAACAAGGCGGCGCGGCTATTGGCTAAATTCCTGAAATCTCAGGGCAGAAAGGTCATCCTTATCGACCGAAGCCCTGAAAAAATAGAAAAGGCTCGACAAGAAGGCCTCGAAGCCTTCATCGCCGATGTGTACAAGGATGATTTGTCTGAAATCGTCGACCTCAACGAAACGGGCTATCTCGTCGCACTGACCGAAAACGACCAGGTCAACAAATTCGTCATCGAGCACCTCAAAGAGAGCTATGGCACCCTGGGACACTTCCGCCTGCTAAGCTCCGATGAAATCACCCTTTCACCCGACAAAATCCCCCACGAAGGTCTCTTTTCAGGCAAAGACGACTACTTCAACCTTCACGAAGTATCGCGTCAATATCCCTTTATCTGGGAAGTACCCGTCGAAGGCGATCGCTCCACTTTCCTCATCATCCTGGATAAAATCCTACAGAGAAAACACGCCATTCCGCTCTTCATCAAGCACGAAGACGGCTCTTTTGACTTTGTCACATCGCATCCGGAAGACTTCCAGCTCAACGACAAGGTATCCATCATCTATCTGGGAGAGAAAATTGACGAACTTCACCCTCGTTTGCTCATTGACTGCTCCGACCATCGATCAACCATTCCCGCCCTGCCGGGGCGAGGTCCCGACGAGCTGCCACCCCCCGACGATGGCGACGAAGCTCCTGCGTAAGGGATTGCTCCGATTAAATAGAGGGTGCGATGCATTCTCCTTCTTCAGACGTCAATCGGAAGGTATGGTGTCGTACTGTCGTCCGAAGTACATTTTGTAAATTTTCCTACATTGCCCAACGCGAAAAGCTCAGCGCCATGCGGTACGATTTCATAGTGCTTTCGCTGCTATGGCTCATAGCGGTCCCCTTACTCGCCCTGTACATCGACCCGCGATTCTGGTGGTTGTATCTCCTGGTAGTGCCCTTCAGTCTCTGGGGATACTACGACATGTGGCAGAAGAAGCACACGATTTTACGAAATTTTCCCGTGGTGGGGCACGTGCGGTATTGGATGGAGTGGTTGCGCCCCAAGGTGTATCAATATTTCATCGAATCGGACTGGGATGGCCGACCGTTTCACCGCATGTTTCGCTCTATCGTGTATCAACGAGCGAAGGGAGCCATCGACACGGTGCCTTTTGGCACGCAATACGACGTCTATGCCGAAGGATATGAATGGATGATGCATTCGGTGTGTCCGACCGATCCGAACACGCTCGACCACGATCCACGCATTTGCATTGGAGGGCCTCAGTGTCGACATCCGTATCGCGCATCGATATTCAACATATCGGCCATGAGCTTTGGAGCACTGAGCAAGCCAGCCATCGAGGCCCTCAATGGCGGTGCGCGCAAGGGAGGATTTTATCACAACACGGGCGAAGGTGGTGTCAGCCCTTACCACCTCAAATACGGAGCCGATCTGGTCTGGCAAATCGGCACGGGATACTTCGGCTGCCGAACCCCCGATGGGAGATTCGATGCGGAGATGTTCAAAGACACGGCAGCACATCCATCGATCAAGATGATCGAGTTAAAGCTCTCACAAGGAGCTAAGCCCGGCCACGGTGGAATCCTCCCCGCCGTCAAGGTGACTCCCGAGATCGCCAAAATCCGCGGTTTAGAGCCCTACAAGACCGTATATTCCCCACCCTACCACAGGGAATTTTCAACCCCCGTAGGTCTACTGGAGTTTCTTCAGCGCCTTCGCGAGCTCAGTGGCGGCAAGCCCGTAGGCTTTAAGCTCTGCGTAGGCGATCCCGTCGACTTTCTCTCCATATGCCTAGCTATGCACCGGACGGGCATACTGCCGGACTACATTGCCGTTGATGGTGGAGAAGGTGGTACTGGGGCGGCCCCGCTGGAATTTGCCAATTCGGTGGGGATGCCGCTGCGCGAAGGCTTAGCCTTTGTCGACGATGCACTGCGCGGCTTTGGATTACGCAAGCACATACGCATCGTCGCCTCGGGTAAGATCGTCACGGGATTTCACGTAGTGCGCTCTATCGCTCTCGGAGCCGACTTATGCGCCTCTGCAAGGGGGATGATGATGGCGCTCGGCTGCATACAAGCCCTCGAATGCAATAAAAACACCTGCCCCGTGGGCATCACCACACACGATCCCGAATTGACCTATGGCCTGGTGGTCGAAGACAAGATCCAGCGCGTCTATCGCTATCACCGTGAGACCATCGATGCCGTCGTAGAGCTCATCGCAGCCGCAGGCCTGCGGTCGACAGACCAAATCTCGCGGCACCACATCTATCGCCGCACTCACATGGATAAAATACTGTGCTATCGCGATATCTACCCACCCCTCCAGCACAACGAGCTGCTCAGCCGCTCCACCGTACCTCCGAGCTGGCAACAGTGGATGGAGGCTGCCAATCCCGACAACTTTCGTAGCACCTTATCTTCTTAAGTCGGACAGCCCTGACGCGACAGGTGGAACATCTGTACACGCCGGGCGAGCTCGTCGAAATCCCTTTCGGGGATGAGCGATACACAAGCGCGAATGCCGTCGAGGCGACGGCTACCCGCTATCTTCAGCGAAATGGCGCTAATGCCGTACGACAACAAGCTGCGAAGCAACTCATCGGCATCCATTCCGGGATAGCGCAAGGTGAAGTAGAAACCATCGGCAATGGGCTCGTCGCCATCGCGGTCGTAAACAATTTCAAAACCGTTGTGCAAAAAAATCTCCTTCATCTTCACAGCCTTCTGCGCATAGGGTTTGACCCCCTCGACAAAGTTGTACTCACCCTCGTTGCAAGCTCGCAACATTGCTGCAAAGGCGTATTGCGCCGAATGTGCAGTGCCCGCACTTAGGGCATACAAGGTGCCATAAATCAAGGCATGACCAAAGCGATCTGTACCATAATGCGCTCTTAAGGATTCGTATCGGCGATGATAGAGCATATCGGAGATGGCCAGCAGGGCTATGCGCTGTCCCGCATAGCTAAACACCTTCGACGCCGAAATAAATGCGATCCAGCGATCCGTGTATTTCGCTACCGTATTCTGGTAGGGCGGCTCTCCCGGTCGGGAGATGTCCTTGCGAAAGTCCATACCGAAGTACGCCAAATCTTCAAGGGCAACGACATCGTACTCGTCGCACAAGCGTCCGAGGATGGACAGCTCCTCTTCCGTCAAGCAAATCCATGTAGGATTATTGGGATTGGAGTATAAAATAGAAGATATGCGACCGCTATCCAAAATACGGCGCAGCGCCTCTTCGAGCTTTGCACCGCGGTAGTCGTATACATCAATAGAGGTATAGGGAAGGCCGAGAAGACGCAATTGTTGTTCTTGCACGGGAAATCCCGGATGGAGGAGTAAGGTCGTATTGCGTTGATCATGGCAGCGATTGACGGCTATAAAGGCGGCAAAACTCGCCTGCATCGCCCCAACCGTGGGGACGATACACTCTGGCGACACTTCGACATCCATAAAATTTTTTATAAACCGCGCAGCCTCCCTTTTCAATGCCGCAATGCCGTGGATAGGGGGATATCTGGAAGCCACTCTGCGTTCAAGAGCAGCTATTTCGGCGCGAAGCCCTATGGGATTGGGCGGTAATCCCGGAATGCCCATTTCCATGCGCAAAAAACGGACACCCGTGCGCTTTTCCAGCTCATCGGCAATCTTCTTCATCTCACGTATACTGGCATCGATAGGTGTAATACCCACTTCATCGATGACCTCATCGACTACCTGGCGCGGTATGAGGGATTCGATTTGATCCATGACGGCGTTGCTTTAGGCCCTGCCAAAGATACGCATTTCATCCGACATCTACACGCTGCCGGCCTATGGAAATACCTCCATACCAGGACGAAGGATTTGGCTTCGACAGGTACGCTTTTTGCTGTAAGTTTTGTAACTTTGCGCACCTGAAAGCCACCCTAGCTCAGTTGGTAGAGCAACGCACTCGTAATGCGTGGGTCGGGGGTTCGAGTCCCCTGGGTGGCTCAGGTTGTTCGCAGCATTTCGATTGGCTACCACCGCATCCATGAAACGGCACATCCCCAATCTGTTGAGCCTTACCAATCTCCTGTGTGGTTTTTGGGCACTTTTACTCAATGATCCTATCTGGAGTCCTCGACTGATATTGTTGGGAGCGCTGCTCGACTTGACGGATGGCCTTGCTGCACGCAAGCTGCGCGTATCCAGTGCGTTGGGCACGCAGCTCGACTCACTTGCCGACATGGTCAACTTCGTCGTTGGGCCGGCGTACTTGTATTACCATCACGTATTGGGGCCGTCCCCAATGGCGTTCCTCGTCGTCAGCACGCTGCCCTTTAGCGGAGCCATTCGCCTGGCAAGGTACAATGTCGCACACGCCGAGGCCAAACATTTCATAGGATTGGCGACTCCTTCGGTAGGGCTGCTCATCGCCTTTACTGCCTATGCCTTTGTTGACCAGTCTTTCCCAACAGTAGTCTTTCACCCCTCAGTGCTGTGGAGTTTACCTCTATTGCTCGCACTATTGATGAATGCGCCGATCCGCATGTTTACCCTCAAGGGTATTCGCACAAAGCCTATGGCCGAGCGCTGGTTGGTGTATGTCTTCTTGGCTTGTATCGTCCTCTTTGCCGTCCTTTACGAGTTTGCTTCCCTGCCACTCATTATCTTGAGCTATATTGTCTTGAGTGTTGTAGGGCATTTTAGCGGAGCTTTTTCATCAAAATCTTAGAGCCACACGGTCCATGGTGGTTCTGAGTTTCTGGAGTGGGAATCCTGTGTATCTTTGCTTTAAAAATACCGATGGCTGAACGCTTTGACGTACTCGTTATTGGCTCGGGGCCCGGTGGATATGTGGCCGCCATACGATGTGCACAACTTGGGATGAAAGTAGCCATAGCAGAGCGGTATGCTACGCTGGGAGGCACCTGCCTCAATGTGGGATGCATACCTTCTAAAGCGCTGTTGGATGTGAGCGAGCAGTATTACCGCGCTCGCACGCGATTTTCCCTTTACGGCATCGAAGGCGGTGACGGTCTTCAAATCCACTGGAATAAAAGTGTCGAATACAAGGACAAGGTCGTCCAGCGGATCACTTCGGGCGTGGATTTTCTCATGCGCAAAAACAAGATTACCGTCTATCACGGTCATGCTTCTTTTTTGAGCAATGAAATCGTGCGCATCCAATCCGACGATCAATCCATCGATGTGCAAGCGCGTCATTACATCATTGCTACGGGCTCCAAGCCTGCCACGTTGCCCAACATACCCATCGATAAGAAGCGCATCATTTCATCTACCGAAGCCCTCTCCCTGACCAAGATCCCCTCGCGGATAGTCGTCATTGGCGGAGGGGTGATCGGCGTGGAGATGGGTTCGATCTTTGCTCGGCTGGGCACCGAAGTCACCATCGTAGAGTTCCAACCGCGCATTCTCCCCGGCATGGACGACGACATCAGCCGAGAGTTGGAGCGCCAACTCAAAAAGCTCGGTATCACCATACACACGCGCATGGGCGTCCAATCCGCAAAAGTACACGCTCGCAGTGTGACCATCGAAGCAGAATCGCTGCGCGGCGAGCGCCAGACCTTTAAAGCTCCCCTCTGCCTCATGGCCATCGGCCGACGTCCCTATACCGACGGATTGGGCCTTGAAAATACCGATGTAGTGCTCGACCCACGCAAGCGCATCGAAGTCAACGAACACCTACAGACGAAAGTACCACATATCTTCGCCATAGGCGATGTCATTCGTGGACCCATGCTGGCCCATAAAGCCGAAGAAGAAGGTATCTATGTAGCCGAATACATTGCCGGCCAAAAGCCGCACATCCACTACCACCTCATCCCCACTGCCGTGTACACCTCTCCTGAAGTGGCAGCCGTGGGATGGACCGAAAAACAGCTGCGCGAAAAGCAAATCCCCTTTAAAGCAGGCACCTTCAACTATCGAGCCAACGGAAGGGCCGTGGCTTCCGATCACGACCACGGATTTGTCAAAATATTGGCCGATGCTCGCACCGATGAAGTCCTCGGCGTCCACATCATTGGGCCAAAGGCGAGCGAGCTGATCCACGAAGCAGTAGTGGCCATGGAGTTTCGAGCATCTGCCGAGGATATCGCGCGCATATGTCACGCCCACCCCACCTATGCCGAAGCCGTCCGCGAAGCAAGCCTCGACGCCACCGACCATCGACCCATCCACATGTAAGTTGATGTCTACTTATGCGTTTGTCGCAAACCTTGCGTTGTATCCATCAAACACCGTCAAATTTGAAGGCCTCCGTACTCTTCGCATTGTTTTTGGCACTTGCATGTCCCAACGGGCACGCAATGGTGTCTTCAAACAGTACGACTGCTGCTTTATCCCCTCCATCGGACACGAGCGCGCCAAAGCCTGAGCCGATATTGAAAATCATCTTTTCGGGCCCACCCGCCAAGGCCTTTGCCATGTCGCTCTTGCTACCGGGCTCGGGCCAAATCTACAACCGCAAATATTGGAAGCTGCCCTTCGTCTACGGAGCTCTCGCCGGCATGGGGTACATCGTCTACGTCAACCGACAGAACTATCGGCGTTTGGACAGGGCGTACAAAATGCGCGTAGACCTTGGCCAAGCCTCCATGGATGAGTTTCAAGGCATTTACAACATCGATCAGTTGCAGAGCTTGCGCCAACAGTATTCGAAGATCCTGTTTGAGAGCTATGTGCGTTTTGGTTTGGTGTATTTGGCCATCGCTGTAGATGCCTATGTCGATCGGCATCTGCTGCATTTCGACATCAGCGATAAGCTCAGCTGGCAGTGGGGCACGCCGCCGATGCCCAACAGCGGTGGCTCCCCAGCAGCCTTTACTATCCACTATCACTGGTAATGCACCACCTACGAATATGAGTCGGATGTACGAACGCCTCTTTGCTGCGATCTACGATAGGGTCATGGTCGGACTCGAAGAGGACTTCTTAGCCGATTGGCGCCGTGAGATGCTCGCCTCCGTAAAGGGTGTAGTGCTCGATGTAGGAGCAGGCACCGGTGCCAATTTTCCCTATTACAACCCACAATCAGTAGAGCTATGGTGCTTAGAGCCCTCGGAAGCCATGTGGAGCAAGGCGAGGAAGAAAGCACCCCCAGCCCTCGATATCCATTGGTTACCCTATCGCGTAGAAGACCGAACGGCCTTTCGACATCTTCCCGAAAGAAGTGTGGACGTCGTAGTGGCCACCTTGGTATTGTGTACTGTCAACGATCCTGCACTTGCCGCTGAGCACTTTTTTCGTTGGCTCAAACCCGGGGGCAAGCTCCTCCTCATCGAACACATCATCGCTGACCAACCGTGGAAAATTGCCCTTCAAAAGCTGGTGCAACCCTTGTGGACCCCTCTCGCCTGCGGCTGTCATCTCACGCGCAATACGCCCGCACTATTTCATACGCCCCAATGGAAAATACACTTTGAGGAATACGAAAATCACTGGGTGCGATGGTACCGCGCAGTGCTTGAGAAGACCATGGCCGAGGAAGAGAGCGTATAAAATCGTTGATCGGTTTTTCTACATTTGCACGATCGATGGCAACCATGCATGTACTCTTCCTCAATAGCTGGTATCCGAGCCGCATCCATCCCACTAATGGCGACTTCATTCAGCGCCACGCGGAGGCAGTAGCCACCATTCACCTCGTCACTGCAATCCACGTCGTGACCGATCCCCACGCACAACGAATTGAATGGGAAGAACACACAAAAAACAATGTCCGCACCCTCATCGCCTATGTACCCAAGCACCTACTCTTAAAACCCTACCTCTTTTTTAAGGCGTACCGGACGTTGTTGAATAAGGCTGGCCCGTGGGACATCGTCCACCTCAACCGACTCTATCCCGCTGGAATTATGGCGCTCTACGTCCATAAGACGAAGGGCACGCCCTATATCGCAAGTGAGCATTGGACAGGCTATTTGCCTACACATCCGACGGGGCCGACACTTTGGGAAAAGTGGTGGGTCCGCCACATTGCCCGACATGCGGCCTGTCTCTGTCCCGTATCGAGACATCTGGCCCACCACATGCAAGGCCTCGGCATGGCAAACGATTACCACATCGTGCCCAATGTCGTCTACACAGAGGTGTTTTATCCGCCTGCTGAGCCTCGGTCGGGACCCTTTCGCATCTTGCACGCCTCCACTCTCAACGACCGGCATAAAAACATCAGCGGCATGCTGCGGGGCATTGGTCGTTTTATGCGCCAATACGCCGACACAGAGCTCATTCTCATAGGCCCATCGCCTGAGCGCTATGGGGCGCTGTTGCGCCAGCAGGGCATGGATCACCGCACCACATTGCTCGAACATATGCCTCAACACGAGCTGGCTCAATGGATGCGAAGGGCTTCGGTCTTCGTCCTGTTTAGCCGCATCGAAAACCAACCCTGCGTGATCCCCGAGGCCTTTGCCTGCGGCCTCCCCGTCATCAGCAGCGATGTCGGAGGTGTCGCCGAATACTTTCCGGACAATTTTGGTCTGCGCATTCCCTCCGAAGACGAGGCTGCCCTTTCGGATGCACTGACTGCCCTCTATAAAGGACAGCATGCGATAGCTCCGCCGCTGGAGATGTACCAGTACGTTGAACGCCACTTTTCCCCCAAGGCTATCGCCCGCGCGTTTGACCGTGTGTACAAGAAGGCCTTAGGTCTTCTTTAACCACAGGCGCACCCATCCTGCACGTCGGCTGCTTCGATGCTCTTCGATCTGACGAACTTCAATGCGCTCTGCATTTATGCCTTTCAACTTCATGTATTTCACGATGGCTGAAAGGCGTTTCTTCGTCAAAAGCTCGTCGTAATAGGGGTGTTTATAATCAGTCGAATGCGGCAGGAGCACGAGACGATATTCGGGATGGGCCTTCATTTGACGCACGATTTCATACAGATGAGGGAGATGACTCTTTTGAAGCGCAGCCACACGATAGGGAAAGCGCAAGGTCGTCGTGCTGATGACTCCCTTCTCTAAGGGTGTATCAAGTACTTTTGCAGTATGGGATTCGCTTATACTACGATGCGAGGGTTGGTTTTGCCCTATGGTTTTCCCCTTCTCCTTTGGGCGCTCAGTCTTTGGCAGCTTGTCGACTCTCGCTACGGTGTGGTCTTTTCTATTCTGCGAAGGCGGTTTCTCTATGTGCACCGTCTTGTACACAGTGTCGTATACGATCACAGTTTTCACCACTGTGTCGTAGACGGTCACCGTGCGATAGAGGGTATCGGTAATGACGATGCGCTGATAGAGCGTATCGCTTTGCTCGCGAGGATTCGGGGCGAACTTCTCGTCGGAAAGGGTCGGCGGATGCGCATCCTTTTGCTCTTGTTGCTGTATTACGGTCGCCGTATCCGCTGGAGGCGAGGCCTTTGATTTCAAATCGGCCACGACGACAGTATCCTCAGGGCAACCGTAGTTAAAGACGGAGCCAAACACCCGTGGACACCTGTCAATGGAGTCAGGTACCCCATCGTGATCGGTATCTTTTGCAGGAAGAGGTGATATCGGTTGTGCCGTGGCTACCGAAGTAGAGTCCGGACAGCCTTTCCGTCGGGCTGGGCCCGGTCGATGGGGGCACTGATCCTCTTTGTCGGGTATGCCGTCGCCGTCGCTATCCGGGACCTGGCCGATGTGCACATCCACCTCGGGCACGCGACGTCGAATGCTCTTTCCGAAGCGATAGCGAAGACCCACGCCGTGAGAGAAGTACCCCTCGTTGCCCGACAAGCTGCGGTAGTAATTGGTCTCCACAAAGAAGTAGAGCCGATCCCACGCCTTGACATTCAAGCCAAGTCCCATCGGTATGCGCCAGTGCAAACCGCGATTGTCCGATTCCGACAGCCAATAGGCTCCCGCGCCAAGACACACATAGGGGCTCAAACGAGGGGCATGGGGGTACCATTCGAGCTTGACTTTCGTATCAAAATGTACAAACCACACCGGTGTGGCCTTCTCTCCACCTGCTCCGGGATAGTAAGGCGTTTTGCCCAGCTTGATGGGAAAGTGCAGCGCTAAAAATGGGGTGAGTTGACGGCTGTAGTTGAGCCCCAACAGTTGCGGAAAGCGATCGATTTGACGGGTGGGATTCCAACCGCTGAGCTCGGTGGTATAATCGAAATAATGCAGGGACAAGCCCACCTCTTGTATCTGGGCAGTTCCCGTGGTGTGCCACAAGAAACAACCACATAGGATCAACCAAGAGACGTGTTGAGGATAGCGCATGGTGAACGGCTTGACCCAATTCATTACAAAAGTGAAGGGGCTAATCGAAATTAGGCCCTGATGTCGGGCACGACCTTAAAGATGGCCTCCTTCTCTTCAAGTATATTCAAAATTCGGTCCAAAATGCCGTTGATAAACACCTTGCTGCGCTCCGTACTGTATTGCTTGGCTAATTCGACGTATTCGACGATCGTCACACTGGTATGGATGGTGGGAAATTTCAAAAACTCCAACACTCCCATCTTGAGCAAGATGAGATCAATAGCTGCCAGGCGCTCCAAATCCCAGTTTTCAACCACGGGACGAATGATTTCGTCGAGATTTTTCCACTCCTCCATGGACAATAGCAAGAGCTGTTTGCCAAGGTCTTCGGTTTTATCCTTTTCGGGATAAAATTGTAAAAACAGCTCTTCATCGTTGTCGGCGGGTATGGCTTTGAGCAGTTTTTTCGTCGCTCCAATGAGCAGGGACTTGTCGTCGAGCCAACAATAGCAAAAATCTTCCATCATGTCGTTGAAATCGTCGTCCTTGCGGCAAAAGCGATACAGCTCGAGCACCACATCCAAATCGGATATCGAGCCGTCGCCATAGAGGTAATCTCGATAGATTTCGTTGGGGATAAACTCACGATACAATCGGTTGAGCACATCGGCATTGATGAAGTGATCAAAGTTACCCTCTTCAGCTCGTTTTTTCAGGTACTTAGAAGTGGCGAGCCATTGGATGAGTGGGTTGGTGAAAAGTCGAGGCGTAAACTTGACGTCCTCTTCGGTGGGGATAAACTTGTTACTGCGCTTCTTGGCATCCTCGACGGCGCGTCGGGCCAGCTCCACCAGGGTATAGACATGGAACAAGAAGAGTTCAAATACATTGTCGATGGTTTGATCGTAGCTCTTGATACACTCCTCCTGGGTGAGCGTCTTATCGCGGTCCATCATGTAGAGGTGCTGCATCGCCTTGATCCGCACACTTCTTCTACTCAGCATCGGCTTATGGCATATCGTTTGAAATGCGAAATTAGCATAAAAACCTCTGTTGTGGTCTGGCTTTTCAATTTTATTTAGCGCAATATGGTCACATTACCCGTTTTGACAAACTCCTGTCCGTCGACGCAATACACATACACCCGTACGGCATAGACATCAGGCGGGAGCCTTTTGCCTTGGTACGTTCCGTCCCACGACTCGTCCGGACGCTTTGTTTCAAACACCTTCTCACCCCATCGGTCGTAGACCATCACGTGGATGGAGTCGATAAAATTGCTGAAGACTTTCCATTCGTCGTTGATACCATCGCCGTTAGGACTAAACGCATTGGGAATGTAGATATCGTTGTCGTCACAGGTAGGTCGCTTGACCACGACCAATACCGAAGCCGAGTCGAGGCAATTGCTGTCGTTGGTCACATAGACGGTATAGCGCGTAGTATAATCGGGCATAGCCACTGGATCATTGCAATTGTCGCAGCTGAGCGTTTCGGAGGGATCCCACTCATACGAACTATATCCCACTTGCACTTCCAACTGGGATTTTTGACCCAAATAAATCGTATCCGGCGTGGCCGTCGCAATGGGCTTCGGGCGCACCCTCGACACGATAAGGGTATCGTAGAGCTCGTACATGCACCCCAAGGTCCGATGTCGTATCTTGAGGACAAATTCCGTAGTCGTATCGACGCGCACCCAGATACGGGTCAAATCACTGGAATCAACGATCACATCGCTCGGCATCCAGCGATAGGTCAGTGGTCCTCCCCCCTTGTTGACAACGCCGATCTCCGCCTCGTGACCGTAACACACGTAGGGCGGCATTAAGATTTCCACGTTTAAGAAATACGGAATCACCCGCACGCTATCTAAGCGATAACAGCCGTACGGATCCTTTAGCAACACGTAATAGGTCGTCGGCTTTTGGACATGCACCAGGAGCGTATCCGTCGTATCGATCAGTACCCCGCTAGCATCGCGCCACTCATAGGTCAGCGGCAAATCACTGCGTACTCCCAAATACGTACTGTCTGAATAACAAAGTATCGTGTCGTCGGAGATTTCGTATGAAATCGTTGGCGGTACGAGCAACAGCACAGACCGCTCTACTTGGCAATCCGGATACGTCGTATCAATGACCGTGACGGTATAGACGCTCGTCGTATCGACACGCGCAATGGGATTGCCGACATTGGGATCAGACAGTCCCCGTGGAGGATGCCAACGATATCGATATTGCGGCGGCGCATCGGGCCACAGCTCCACCGGGGCTCCCTCACACGATATAACGGTGTCTGGCGGAAATTCCGGTATGTAGCCTACCTCCACCGTCTGCGTGATCGCATTGACGCAATACCCCTCCACAATGAGGCTGACACGATAGCGGCCTCTCTGCTCGTAGACATGTACTGGATGCGTCTCCATCGAACTTTGACCATCTCCAAAATCCCACTGATATCGCCCAGATTCGGAGAGATTGGTAAAGCGCACCTCCAGCGAATCGCAATCATGCTCCCAGCGAAATCCCACGTCTGGCAAAGGCTGTACATCGACGTTGATATCGCCTTCATCGCTACAGCCGTATTGATTGGTCGCGGTGAAGTGCAAGGTATGTCTTCCCACCGTATCGAAATACGCCACGATCGTTCCGGTCCCTTGCCCCCTGACGACAACATCTGCAGGGGTCCATTGATAGTTGATTACGTGCTCAGGTCGTTGATTGGCGACACGTATGTCTACCGTGTCGTACAAGCACGGTTTTATACTGTCGACGAAAGAGAGCCGCACTATTTGATTGCTGACATGGATGCTGTCCATGCCCGGACAGTTGTTTTGACTCACCGCACGCACGTAAATAACGGTATCCGGAGTGTGTACGTCTAAATCAAAGGTGTACGATCCTCGCTTTAAGATTTGTGAAAAGTCGCGTCGATTAGACCATTCCACGGTGCTCTCCACGCCTCCATTGGTGTGGAGGCGAATGCGCTCTGTGCAGGCAATGCTATCGCCCAACACGTCGATGTCGAGTAGTTCGTTGACCTTGACAAACACACTGCGCTCAATTGCACAGAGACCGTCTGAAATTGTCACGTAGTATCGGGTCGGACGATCCGGAAAGGCGAGCGGATTGGGACAATCGGCACAGCTCAAGCTATTAGGCGGCGACCACCGATATTGGAATTGCTCATCGACCGTGTCGATGATCCGCGCCGTATCGCCAAAACATATCGCCACACTGTCCGAGATGAAATCAATGTCGAGGATGTGGATGGGTATCGTCTGGACCACACTATCGACACACCCTCCCTGTGTATTCAAAACGAGCTGTACCTCCACAGTGTCCGAGCGATGGTGGACAAAGCGCACCTTCTGACCGGTGGCCCGAAAGACCCCACCCGAATAGCGCACTCTCCAGTGTAAACTGTCATCGATGATGGCATAGCGGCGATCAAAACTGATCGATTGGAGTTCGAGCACTACAGAATCTTCACAATGGCTGACTTGATAGTCGAAGTCGGCCCCATAGCCACCGTCACCGTAGATGTATATGATTTTTTCCGCGCTGTCGATACAGAGACTGTCGCGCTCTGCGATCAACACGACGCGGTATTCACCTGGACCGGGATAGGTATAACTGGGATTTTCCTCGGTAGAAAACTGACTGCGGTCGCGATTGGCCTGAAAATACCAGCGAAAATTGCCGCCGCTGCTGTTGTTGGTAAACTGCACTGTCAGGCCTTCACAGACGATTGTATCTACAAAGAAATCGGCGATGGGCTTTTCGGGGCAAATGCGTATGTTGATCTCAAAATCCCTGCGCACGACATTGATGAGCTTGCCATTGCGATATTCTTCGACGCAGACGCCTATGAGGAAGGTGCCGGTTTCTTGCGGTACTCCGCGCATGATACCCGTGACGGGATCGATCGTCAAGGGCGTACCTCCAAAGAGATTGTTCAGCCCGTAGGGAGGTTTGTAACGCACCAATTCCCAGGTACGAGGAGATGGGGGAGGTACGGGCTTTTGGTGATTGCGATCGCCACCGGCATAGGGCACGCACAAGCGATACACCAACGAATCGCCATCGGGATCGACCGCGGAATGATCGAAGACAAAATCTCGCCCCGAACACCAATAGATCGGTGCCCAATTTTTAAATCGCGCGCTGGTATTGCCCAAGCGCAAGGCCTCTTCGGAGAGGTACAACCAATAGGTTGCACCCGTGTTTTCGGGGTCAAAGATGTTGTCGATCTTGTTGCGACAGCACCGCTGATAGACGACGTAGTAGCCACCCTCGCGAAACGGTAGTCTTAAAACTCCGCTAAAGATCCCCGAACCATCACTGAAGTAATTGTACGTCGTCGTGTGCACGCATACATCCTCCCCGATGACCTGGCATTCGCTGTTGAGCATCTCGTTGAGGGTGTCGTCGGGATTGAAGGGCATGAGCAAGACGCCATTGAGCCCAAAGGCGCGCAAGAGATTGCCTTCGATATCATAGAGGGCTATCGCCGCATTGGCATCAAACTGCGCATCGGGAGCTCCATTATAGCAATCCCGACGCATCGAAAAATAGATACGATACAAGTCATCCCCCAAAAACTCGTAGCGCATTTCACCCCCCACGATGTGGGTCGCCCATGCCGTAGGCATACACAGCAGGACGCTCACCACCATCCCGGTCCACCACAACAATACGTGCTTTATGAATTTCATAGTCGAAGTCATTTTATGCTTCATTTCAACTTGACATTCTCTTTGGCTTTAGCCAAACGCTTGACGGCAATGACTTCTACGCGGCGCTCGCGCGATGCTGCTGGACTGTATACGGACAGCGACCGCTCAAACGGCGAATCGCTGACGTCCTTAGGGGCCTTCGACTCCCCAAACGGAGCTTCATACAAGACCAATTTTCCCTTGTAAATCCACGGGAGCAACAATCCGTTGCGCCAGGTGTAAAATTCGTTTTTCAAACACTGCACGCGGCGCTTACTCAGCCGGTAATTGTACTTTTCGTTCGCCAGTGGACTGGTATAGCCCTTGATGGTCACCTCGAGCAAGAGTCCACCTTCCAATACGCCGAGTACTTGTTCCATAAAGTAGTCGAGCTTGTCGTAGCCCGCCTTCAACTCTTCTTCAAAAAACTTCTCCACTTCCCTCTCGCGTAGCGGCCTCTCCACCTCGGGAAAGGCCTTGGCATACTCCCGCTTGTACTCTTCCTTGCGATCATAAAAGGCCTGAAAGAGATCGCGATACCGCTTATTGGTCGTCGTGTCCATGCTCTTGGGCTCGGGCTCGTCGTTTTCAAAGTAGAGCACTAAGGGGAGAATTTGCTCCAACTTGCGAATCGCTTGTCGCACCAGGCCGATCTTCTTCGCAAGGGGCTCTCCTTTCCCCGTTTCCTCTTCCGGGATAAAGACCTCTGCAGTATCGTACTTCGGCGCTGTGCCCCACAACTTGTACACGTGTCCACGTATTAAGGTGTAGTGATAGGTATTGCCCGTGGGATTGCTATCGTCGTGCAAGAGCAAGGTATCACCATCTGCAATTTCATACAACTGCACCCGTGCATTGGAAAGGGGCTCCGAGGTGTTGTCGTCCCACACCGTCACTTCCAGCGGTATGTACTTGGTCAGGTAGGCGCGCAATTCCACAAAGGGATGCTTGTGCATATTGATCGTCTTCAAGTAGAGGGTATCGGTCGAATACGAGCGCTTCGACACGACGATCGTGTATTCCTTGTCGTGCTCGATGAGCGTCTGCATCACAGGTACGGTGTCGACCAGCCAGATGGTCGTATCCCACTGGTCTGTGCGATTGACGATGTGAAAGCGCGCTCCCCCGATGCCGGAGCTGTCGTAATTGTCCAGAGCCCACACCTTTAACTGGATGGGCGGCGGTATGAAATGGACGCGATACAGGTCGAAACAGCAGGCTTCCAGAAGCTCGTCGTAATACATGGAGCCCTCGCGATTGGACGCAAAGTAGGCGTACTTTTCGTCTGGGCCCATGCGGAAATACACTTCATCATAGCTCGAATTGATGGGCTTGCCGAGATTAGCCACGCTGTCGAAGCGTGCCAGGCCCACGCCCTTGGCGCGATAGATATCCAGCCCTCCCAGGTTTTGTACATACCCATCGGAACTGAAGTAGAGTATGTCTTCCGTACTGAGATAGTAGGGACTCATCTCATCGCCCTCGGTATTGACACTTTCGAGATTAACGGGCACATCAAAGCTGCCGTCGGCTTTGCGCAGGGCATACCAAATATCCATCCCCCCTTGTCCGCCCGGGCGATCGGAAACGAAATACAACACCTCCCGAAAGCGTATCGAATCATAGGCCAAAAAGGGATGTGTGGAGGTATACCCCTGCAAGTTGATGGGTGTGGGCAGCTTTTCGGGAGCACTCCACAGGTTGTTGTGCCAAAGGGATCGCCATATCTCACACCGTATTTTGCCGCCCTCGCCTACGTAATCGCAGAGCGTAAAGTACATCTCTCGTCCATCGGGGCTGATGCTTGCGTTGACTGCGTGGCGCTCAGCCACGTTGAGATGGTCGGGCAGAAGCTCTTTGCCATTGCCTTCGCTATAGCGCCATAGGCGACCCAGCTTGCGCGGAGGTCGGTACGGGTCTTTTTTCTTCTGCCCCGTCATGGAGGAGTAGTACAACACGCTGTCGTGTTGGTAGGGACTAAAATCCGAATGCGGCGTGTTGATCGTCGTATCTAAGCGCTCGACGTATTGCATCGAATCTTCCGCGACCGTAACAGCCCAGCTCGCCCGATCGACGAGCAACTGGGCCTCCGACCAATCTTCCGAAGTGCTATCGACCATTTCCATAAACTTCCGGGCATAGCGCATAGCTTCTCGATAATAACCGAGCTTGAAATACGCCTGGGCAATATCCAACATCAAGCGGGATTCTTGACCCGTGGTATCCGATGCCAAGAGGGTGTTGTAGTGCAGCAATGCGCGCTTGTAGGCGTGTAATTGCCAGGCCGCCTGAGCCATCTTTTTGTGCAGGGACAGGGTATCCCGCCCATAGCGCATGGCCTGCTGAAAAAAGGCATAAGCCGAATAGTAATCTTGCGATGCCAATCGCTTTTCGGCTTCCTCCAACACTTGACGAAAGTTCGGGCTGCCAATCTGCGCCCATCCAAACAACGGAATTAGCAATAATAGAGTGTGGATAAATTGCTTTAAAAGTGTCGTCTTAATTGTTCGCATTTCCTCTACCCTTTAGGTGTTAATACACAGGACAGCTCTTAAACTGCGCGGGGGGCCTGGGACGAAAGAAGTAATACTGCACGTGCATCTCAGGCCCTCCCCTTCCTGACGTCGCCACTTTAAAGGGCGAATAATTGTAGTCATAGCTCAAGCCCACATACCAATTTCGATAGTGCAGACCCAGTTGCGGAATGATGGCATCGTCTACTCTCCATCCTGCTCCCAGGTCAAGGGCAAGCTCCCGCCCCGGCACCAGGCTCAAATACCACCGAAAGAGCCCTCCTGCTACGATTTCGCGATATACTTCCTGCCGTTGCCACAATGCCGAAGCCACGAGATCCAATCGGCGCACCAATTGCAGGCTCAACTGTGCCGAAGCACTCAACCTGCTAAAACGCGGCACATTCATACCACTGGAGTAAAAGGTCTGTTGTGCACGCAAAAAGTGATGATACGCCCCACCGATGTTCAACCACGTCCGCGGCGAATGTTGATAGCGATAGTGGATCCCCCCTGCAAGGTCGACATAGACAAAATCCAGCCGCGCAAACGGCTCCTGGGGATTAAGCCCGGGATTGTATCGCTCCCCATCCCACTGATTGGGAAAGCGCAAATTCCCCTCTCTAAAAGCCCTCCTGCCCAAATTGATTGCCATTCCTGCACTTAAAATATTTCGCCTTGAGGGTATGAAATGGTAGGCGCCCATGAGATTGGCATCGAGGATTTCCAACTTGCTATCCCCCGCATAATCGTATAAGAGCTTTCCGCCAAGACCCCAAAAGTGCTTCAAAGCATAGGTGGGGTACCATTTCATATCAAAGCTCACTCCAAAGGTGGTATACGGCACCGGCACCGTCGTCCACTGATTGCGGTACACGGCAGCTACGCGCATATCCGCTCGATGCACCGACGTCATCGCAGGGTTGAGATCCATCGGCGCATTGAAAAACTGACTAAAATGGACATCCTGACCAAACCCTATGCCGGGTAGGAGGATCACAATCCAGAGGTATAGATATGCCATGCGCATAGAGGGTACATTTAGATGGACCAATCTTTTTGATTTTAACGATGTAAGGGTTTATTTGGCTTGTATATTTCGAAGGCTAAAATAAAAATTTTTATTCTAAGAAATTCCCATCGCCTCCATTGGCTTTTATGCCTCACGCACTTCAGCCGTAGGTTAAAAGCCGTACCTTTGAGCTCAAAACGCGTATCCTATGGACAAAACCGTCGAATACTGCCACAATCATCTCGACCAGACCATCGACGAATTGATGGAGCTGCTTCGCATTCCGTCGGTCAGTGCCGACTCGTCGCACAAACAAGATATGTACCGCGCTGCAGAATACCTGCGCAATCGCCTCCTGCAAGCCGGCGTAGATAGGGCCGACATCATAGAGACCGAAGGCCATCCGATCGTTTACGCAGAAAAGATCATCGATCCAGAGCTGCCGACGGTCCTCGTCTACGGTCACTACGATGTGCAGCCTCCCGATCCGCTCGACCTATGGGAGAGCCCTCCCTTCGATCCCGTGATCAAAGCTACCGATATCCATCCCGAGGGAGCCATCTTTGCACGCGGAGCCAGCGACGACAAGGGGCAAGTCTACATGCACGTCAAGGTGCTGGAAGCCATGAATGCTACCGGTGAGCTACCCTGCAATGTCAAGTGCATCATCGAAGGCGAAGAAGAAGTCGGCTCCAAACACCTCGAACCATTCGTCCGAGACCACAGAGATATGCTCCAATGCGATATCATACTCATCTCCGATACCGGCATCATCGACCGCAATACGCCCGCCATTACGGTAGGCCTGCGCGGACTGTGCTACATGGAAGTAGAAGTGACGGGGCCCAATAGAGATCTTCACTCCGGACTCTTCGGAGGAGCAGTGGCCAACCCCGCTAACGAGCTGGCCAAAATGATCGCTCAAATGCACGATGCCAACTACCGCATCACTATTCCGGGATTTTACGACAAGGTGCGGGAAGCCTCCGAGGAAGAACGCCGCGCACTCAACAATGCACCATTCGATCTGGAAGCCTTCAAAAAAGACCTCGGCATCCGTCAAGAATGCGGCGAAGCAGGCTATACCACCATCGAACGCATAGGTATACGTCCCACCCTCGACGTCAACGGCATGTGGAGCGGCTATACGGGCGAAGGCGCGAAGACCGTCTTGCCCTCCCGCGCCCATGCCAAAATCAGCATGCGCCTCGTACCCGACCAGGACTACCGCGAAATAGCCGAGCTCTTTACGAACTACGTACGACAAATCACTCCGCCCTGTGTCGACGTCGAAGTGCGCTTTCTCCACGGCGGTCATCCCTACCTGATGCCCATCGACAATATCGGCTATCGAGCAGCCCACCGCGCCATGGCCAAAGGCTTCGGCAAAGAACCCGTGCCCGTGCGCGGCGGCGGATCCATCCCCATCGTCCCACTCTTCGAACAACTCCTCGGCGTCAAGACCATCCTCATGGGTTTTGGCCTGGATTCCGATAAAATCCACTCCCCCAACGAACATTTCGGCCTCTACAACCTCCAAAAGGGCCTCGCCTCTATCCCCTGGTTTTACCACTATTACACCAATCTCTACAAAGAAACCACATCATAACCCCTACGGCCGCAACGGACAGTACGCGATGAAAAACTTCAAATATGAAGTCTGTTCCATCCACGGATGAATCGGATGATCCGGCGGGTGTGTGCCGCGATGGATAATGCGTACATCTCTACCCTGGCGGTACGCTTCTTCTCGCAGCAGCCCGATGAGTGACGCTTCTTCGACGTAATAGGAGCAGCTCGCCGCTGCGAGGATGCCATCACTTTTCAACACCCTGAGTGCCTGGCGATACAGGCGTCGATAGCCTCGATGGGCCGAGGCAATGTGTGCCCTGTCTTTGGCAAAGGCAGGCGGATCGACAATCACCACATCCCACCGTTGAGACTCTGTACGCTCCTGTAAAAACGCAAAGACGTCTTCCCGCACGAGCTCCGCACGATCAGGGCTAAAGCCATTGGCCTGAAGGTTAGAGCGCACCTTTTCCAGTGCCTTCGCAGAACTGTCGACAAACCACACCTTGCGAGCACCTGCCTGCAAGGCATTGAGCCCAAAGCCCCCCTGATTGCAATACGCATCCAATACCGTCTTATCCCTACAGTAGGGACGTATATGGAGCCTATTGCATCGCTGATCGAGGAAAAAGCCCGTCTTCTGCCCTCCCAGGGGAGCAATATTATATCGTATGCCGTGCTCCCGACACCACCAACTCTGCGGCACCTCGCCCCATTCAACTATTTCATACAGTGGAAGACCCTCCTTGCGGCGTATGGCTACGTCGTTTTTTGCGACGATCCCCTTGAGTGACGGCATAATGTGCCGTATCGCTTCGACAATAACTGCCTTTTGCCGCTCCATACCCGCCGAGAGGATTTGCACGACGGCATAGCTCCCAAATACGTCGAGGATGAGCCCCGGCAAGTAATCCGACTCACCGTACACCCAGCGAAACATGCCCTCCGGCTCTATCTCCATACTCCGCTGGCGTAGCTGTAGAGCGCGCTCCAGACGTCCAACCCAGAAATCACGCGTGGGATAGTCTTCGGTATGCAGTAGACGTAGACGTATCTTGCTGTGGGGATTGTAAAACGCATACCCCAAGGGGCGACCACCGCGCATCGCAGCCCAGACGATATCGCCCGCCTGTGGCGCTCCGTGTACTTCAGCGATTTCGTTGTCGAAGACCCACGACTGTGCCATGCGTGCCATGCGGCGAAAGCGATCCTTGACGACGACTTCTACAACGTCCATCGCACTATTTTACGGCCTGGTAGCAAATGTAGGACCAAACGTATACATATGCTATCTCACCGAAATTTTATCCAAAAAATGAACATCTCCGCATCATCCAACGATATATTACCGTACAAACTCTCACGGCAATGCAGTATTTCAGCCCCTTCCTCTTGACACTGGCAATGGTCATCGCACCCACGTCAAAGGATATATGGGCCCAATCTCCGTCATCGAATAACTCAACTCATATGGATTCACTTTCGTATCAAATTGGTGTCATCATTGGGCAAAACATCCAAGAAAACGGCTTTGACAGCTTAGACTACGAGTCTTTTATGCGTGGCGTAGCCGACTACCTGGAGGGCAAGGCCTCTGCAGCAGATTTCGAGCGCGCACAGCAATACGTCCATCAATACTTACAACAGCGCCAACAGGAGCATTATCGCGATAAAATCGAGCGCGCCGAGGCATTTTTCCAACAGAATGCTAAACGTCCTGAAGTGCACGTCCTCCCATCGGGAGTGCAATACGAAGTACTCCGTCAGGGCGACGGCCCTAAACCTCAACTGACCGACAAAGTACGCGTGCACTACCGCGGCACCCTCTTAGATGGAACGGTCTTCGACAGTTCGTACGACAGGGGGGAGCCCCTCGAGTTTGCCCTCAATCAAGTGATCAAGGGCTGGCAAGATGCTCTGCAGCACATGCCAGTCGGATCGAAGTGGAAAATCTACATCCCCTACCAGCTCGGCTACGGCGAACGCGGTGCGGGCAATGTCATCGGCCCCTACGAACCCCTTATCTTTGAAGTCGAACTCCTCGACATCGTCAAATAAAATAGTACTGCAGACTGCAGCGACTATGCGCATCGACATATTGGCAGTCATCCCCGAGCTCTTACAAAGCCCCTTTGAGCATTCCATCTTGCGCCGGGCGCGCGATAAGGGAATACTCGACCTGCACGTGTACGATCTCAAGGAGTGGGGTCTGGGCAAGCATCGCCAAATTGACGATTATCCCTACGGCGGGGGACCGGGTATGGTCCTGCGTCCCGAACCCCTGGCCCGAGCCATTCGGCAACTCCAGGAACGAGCAGGAGGCTACGACGAAATCATCTACCTCACTCCCGACGGCACACCGCTCAACCAATCCCTCGTCAATGCACTGTCGCTAAAAGAAAAGCTCCTCCTCATCTGTGGACACTACAAAGGCATTGACCAGCGCATCCGCGACAAATACGTCACGATGGAGCTCAGCATTGGAGATTACGTGCTCAGCGGAGGAGAAACCGCCGCCATCGTCTTAGTCGACGCCATCGGCAGGCTGCTGCCCGGCGTACTCGGCGACGAATCGTCGGCACTCACCGACTCGTTCCAGGACGGACTATTGGCCCCTCCCGTCTATACCCGTCCCTCCGAATTTGAAGGAATGAAAGTACCCGAAGTGCTCCGTAGCGGCCACGCCGCCAAAATCGAAGAGTGGCGCTACCAACAAGCACTACAAAAGACGCGACAGCGCAGACCAGACTTGCTCAGCGACGACGACACCTCCGACACCAGCGACTAACCCCAAGCACCTCCTACCCCCCCCCATCGCTTAATGCATCACCCAAAGGTGGGAAAATCACAAGGCGCACTATGAAGACTGTGCCTCTGTCGATCGCTGATAGGCATCGAGGATGATGTCGACCACCTCATGCGCAATGCGTTTTTGGGCCTCGATCGTGCTGGCACCAATATGCGGTGTCACACTTACCTGCGGGTGTTGGAGCAACGCTTTTTTGGGATGGGGCTCCCCCTCAAACACATCCAAACCAGCTGCGCGTACAATCCCTGCATCCAGGGCTTCGAGCAAGGCATCTTCGTCGACCACGCCACCCCGCGCCGCATTGATGAGTATCACTCCGCGTTTCATCTTCTCAAAGGCCACACGGTCGATCAACGGCTTGGACTGCGCAGGCACATGGATGCTGATGAAATCCGCCTGAGGTAGCATCTCATCCAGCGACACAACGGGGATATCGAGTGGTATCATGCGCTCCGCAATGTAGATGTCGATCTCAAGCGTATCAAACACATCGACGGGAATCACCTCCATGCCCATGCCAAGGGCCAGCACCGCCAAGGCCTTGCCGATGCGTCCACACCCCACAATGCCCAGCTTCTTCCCCGCCAACTCTATCCCCTTGGAATACTTCTTCTTCAGCGATTTAAATTCGACATCTCCCACCTGTGGCATCTCCCGATTGCTCAGATGTATAAAACGCGCCAAGCTCAACATATGGCCTATGACGAGTTCTGCCACCGACCGCGAAGAGGCCGCTGGCGTATTGCGCACCTCAATACCCTTGCTCTGTGCGTATGCTACGTCGATATTGTCCAAACCCACGCCTCCTCGTACGATGAGCTTCAAGCGCTGCGCCTCCGACAGCAGCTCCTTGCGCAACTTGGTCGCACTGCGCACAACCACCACATCAAATTCGTCAAGCCTCTGCCGAAGCTCTTCCGAAGATAACGGCCCCTCAACCACCTCAAAACCCTCTTGACGCAAACGCTCCATACCTTCGGCATGCATGCCGTCGTTGATGAGTATCTTCCACTTCTTCATACATTGATCTTTAAACTACCCACAAAGATGAAAAGAAATGCACGAACGATTTTATAACAATGTCTTGTCCCTTCACTCATCGCAAGAGCGTGACGTATCCCTTTTTGTGCCGTAGCTTGCCACGCGTGGTGCGGTAAGTGACCTTGTACAAATACACCCCTGTGGGGACCGGTTGCCCGCTCTCTTGATAGGTTCCGTCCCAGCCCTCCTCGGGATTGTCGGTAGAAAACACTCTACTCCCCCACCGATCCCATATCTCCAACCGAAAATCGCGTATCGCATCAAAATACCCCACCCCGTAAAAGAAATCATTGACGCCATCGCCGTTGGGCGTAAACACATTGGGCATGAGGAGCTTATCCAGAGGAATCACATCGATATACTGGATAAAAGTGTCCGTACAGCCGTTTTCGTGAAAGGCCACCAACATCACCTGGTGTACACCCGTGTCGCGAAAATCGTAAACCAGATCCCTGGTGTAGTAGACATCTGTGCTGTCGATGATCCACTGCCATGAGATGGAATTTTCCGATTGGTTGGTAAACTCCACCTCGGTCTGCTGGCTGGTGACCTTTTCAGGCGAATAAGTATAGAGTGCCTTGGGGCCCTTTTCAATGCGAATCCAGTCTTCAAAAAAGCC
>WFXH01000086.1 GCA_015490715.1 Saprospiraceae bacterium
GCTCTACCGCCTGATACCCGTTGCACCATTTCATACACCTCCCCCCAACTCACTCCTCCCCAGCATATCCGATGTAATCCTCCGGACGCAATCGACGCAAGCGCTCCTTGGCCTCCCCGTCGACATCGAGAGCCTCTACCCACCGCAGCCATTCCTCCCGCCCCATGCGCTGCCGACCTCGTGTGTACCCCTTCAACCGCTCATACGCATCCCCTATCCCATAGGAGCGCAACACCGTCTGCGCCGCCTCGCTGAGTAAGAGATAATTGCCTTTGACCTCACTGGCTATTCGTTCCTCATTGGGACGGATGCGATCCCATCCCGTGCAGATGCCCTTCACAGCCAGGTAAAAATGACCGATCGCCACCCCTACATTGCGCACCACAGTGCTGTCCGTCAAATCCCGCTGCAGACGCGAAAGCGGCAGCTTTTCAGACAAATGGCGAAAAAGCGCACGCGCAATGCCTAAATTGCCCTCCGCATTCTCAAAATCGATCGGATTGACCTTGTGCGGCATCGCCGACGATCCCACCTCCTCCTCCCGCACCACTTGCACAAAGTATTCCAGCATGATGTACAGCCACACGTCCCTGCACAGGTCCATCAGTATCGTGCACAGGCGTCCAAAGATGTCCCAAAGCTCCGCCAGCTCGTCGTAGTGCGTGATCTGTGTCGTATGCTGCAAGCGCTCCAGCCCGAAGACCTCTCCCGCAAATGCATCGCCAAAGCGCCGCCAATCCACCTGCGGCATCGCCGCTACGTGCGCATTGAAATTGCCCGTCGCCCCGCCAAACTTCGCCCTCCAGCGATAGCCGCGCAGCTGCCCCACCTGCTCCTCCAAGCGATCCACAAACACCTGGATCTCCTTGCCAAGCGTCGTCGGCGAAGCCGGCTGACCGTGCGTGCGCCCCATCATCACAATCGACCGCCACGCTCGCGCACTACCCCTCAATCGCTTAAGCAAAGCATCCAACAAGGGCAATACCTCCGCCTCCACACCATCGCGCAACATCAATGGCAAGGCCATGTGATTGACATCCTGAGAGGTCAACCCCCAGTGCACCCACCCCACCCACTTGTCGGAAACGCGCTCCGCCACACACTCCCGTACGAAGTACTCCACCGCCTTGACATCGTGGCGTATGCGCCCCTCCATCGCCTTGATACGTGCCATCTCCTCCTCTCCAAAGTTGCGATAACAATCCCGCAAGGCCTCCTCCTCCGCTCCCGTCAACTTCGGCACCCGCCCATCTTCCAACTTCGAGAGCTGTATAAAATACTCCACCTCCACCATCACGCGATACCGCATCCATGCCCACTCCGAAAAATAGCTCGACAACGCCCGCACGCGATCCCAATACCGTCCGTCCAACGGAGAAAGCGCCCTCCAAATGCTGATCTTTTCGCTGTCCATCGTCTTCGTTCCTGCCCACAAAGATAGAATATGCCACGCGCTCAGGCGTTCTTACCCCAAAAGTGCGCACGTGTTCGATAGGAAGAGCTGTATAAAATGGTGGTCGCCGCTACTCGCCCTACTACTCGGTTGTACATCACCTACGCCGGAGATCCATCGCCTGCAAGGCAATACCATGGGCACCTATTATCTCATCCAGTGGCGCGGCCAAACGCCATCCAAATTCGCAGTGCGAATTGACTCCATACTGCATGAAATCAACATGGCTGTCTCCACCTATATCGACAGCTCCCTCATCTCCCAGCTCAACGCGGCCAAGGCCACCGTCTACATCTTGCCCACTCACACCTCCAGGGCAAGGGCGCGATCGTACCATTTCATACGCAACGCTCAACTCGCCGATTCGATCTACCGACTCAGCCACGGCGCTTTTGACCCGACTGTCCTGCCTGCCGTGGAATACTGGGGATTTGGCAAGAGAAAATCTCCTCCCGATTCCGACACGCTCCCCGATTCCATTCGCCGATGCCTCGGCATGCGTCGCATAGCGCTACACGGCGACACGGTGATAAAAGCACTGCCCTGTGTCCAGCTCGACTTTAGCGCTATTGCCAAGGGATATGCCGTCGACGTACTTGCCAACTGGCTCCAGCGCAAGGGTGTCCAACACTTCCTGGTCGACATCGGCGGGGAAGTGCGCGCACACGGCTTTCGCAAGGATGACCAGCCCTGGATTGTCGGCATCCAAAATCCCCACTTACGGGAATTCTCTACGCTCCCGGCCTTGCGCCTCCAGCTCTTCCACCGCGCCGTAGCCACCTCGGGCAACTACAGAAACTTCCACCTTCGCCGCGGCAAAAAGATCGTCCATACCATCGACCCGCGCACGGGCTATCCCATAGCCACCGACATCCTGTCGGCCTCCATTGTGCATCCCACCTGCGCCGTAGCCGATGCCCTCGCCACAGCATGCATGGTCATGGGAAGCGCGCAAGCCCTCTCTTGGATCGACTCCCTACCAAACACCGAAGCTTGCTTCATCGCTTCCACAGTCAAAGGCGATACCATCCTCTTCACACAGGGCTTCCCCATGCTTTTACTTCGCTAATCCGCGTTTAAACCTCCCTAAACTGCTCACTGCACCTCCGCCCAAAAGGGATGAAAGACGCGCTTATACAGCCCTTTGGTGTCGGATTCAAACCACACGCGTGGATTGTACGAGGAGTACAACACGTAGAGCGAATCGGGGACCTTTTCGTACGCACGAAGGATCAGCGGCATACGTCGTTGGCCAGCATAGACCTGCAAGGTTGCGTAGGGCTTTTGCTCAGCGGTGTCGACGGGATCGACGATGCGCGTACCGCGCATGGAGGCAAACATCACCGTATAGCCCGCCATCTTCTGCGAATCGAGCTGTACCTCGCCGCGCAACCACCGATCTCCATCCCGATAGACTTCGACATGCGCCCCACCCCGGTCAAGTACGAAGCGCTGGATGCTGTCTTGCGGCACCTCCGCCAGAAAGGGATAGAAATAATCCGACGGCCGCGGCGGTACGGCCATTTGCAAAAACTGCGACACCTTGTAGACGGCCTCTCCCTTTCGGACGTAATTGCCCGGCGTGCGGGTCGTCGGATCATAGGTAAACCCACCTACCGTGATCTCTGCCAGCTTCTTATTCCCGCTAAAAAATCGCACATGCTTGCCCTTACCCTTGCTCACCTCGTATTGATCGTACTTCTCAGGGTCGCGCGTCAGTATCGCCGAAGCCTTCAATTTGCGAGCCATGTCCATCAGGGCATTCAGTCGCATGGGATCCACGCGAATCGGACCCTCTTCGGTTTGCACCACCCATCGCCCTGCTTCCTTCGTTAAGAGGATCTCCTCCGACGGCGTCTGAATTTCCACTTTGTCGATGCGCCCAGTATCGAGCTGTAGGAGCACGGGATCAAAAGTGGCGAGCTTCTTCTCATTGGCCGAGCGCAACCAGAAATACAAGCCGACCAACACGAACAACACCCCTACGAGCAAGGCATTTTTACTCTTCATCCCTCCTGCTTTTTAAATCGGATAGTTA
The DNA here is from genome assembly GCA_015490715.1 of Saprospiraceae bacterium. GTDB lineage: Bacteria > Bacteroidota > Bacteroidia > Chitinophagales > Saprospiraceae > S141-43. The sequence continues at coordinate 3,492 of WFXH01000086.1, forward strand.
TCGGGACGCTGACGCAGCTTACGCAATCGCTTGCGATATTGCGCATACAAGACGCCCAAGACAATGACCAGCGCAATGGGCAAAGCGAAGTTGACCCATTTATACATCTGTACCTTGGCTTCAGAGAGTTTCTTGATGGGCCTGGAGCTGATGCCCTTCGTTCGTATTTCCATTAAGCCCGTCTCATCCGTCAACCAATCGACCGCATTGGCGATGAGGCTGATATTGTCCGCATTGGGGGGCACCCGCTGATTGCCTCGAGCAAATTCCGCATCCGAAAACAACACTATCTTCCCCGATCGCGGATCCTTGGGTTGAATGACCACGCCCAGCACCTGCGGCCCCCGATCAAAATCGCTCTCCGTCCACTTCTTCTGCACATCAAAGTACACCGGCGGAGCGACGCGACCGGATTTTTTCGACGATTTCACAATCGGCCGTACCATATACGCCGATGTATCTCCAGTGATCTCAATGGGTGCCACAAAGGGAAAGAGCACCTCCTCAAGCCCCTTCGTGATGACGTCCTTCTCAAAGGTATTGACCTTCACCAGATACGGAAACGGCACCGGCGAACTGATGGTAAAAAATCCCTGCACCTGCTGCACCATGATGGTCCCACAATTGGCATCGACGACAAACTCGGGAACCACATCCACCCCCTTGGTCTTCAACCAATCCCGAATATTGGTCGACACCGCCCGGCCTTGGACGGCCTGCAAATCTCCCTCCACCACATCGACCGCGATGCACAAATTGCCTCCGTCGTTTAAAAACTTGTCCAACGCCTCAAAGGCCACGGCATCAATACTGTCGCTTGGCCCCACCCACACGGCTGTTTTGTATTTCGCCGGAATCTCACTTTTCCCCCGAAAAGAATACTCCTCCGGCGCATTGAGCACCGAAAGCGCCGTACGCAACGCGGCCAATTCACTCATCGGCGGTTCCCCATATCCCCGCAACAACGCCACCGCAGGCTTGTCCTTGGCCGTGAGCTTGACAATGGCCGTCGTCAACGTGTACTCCATCGGACTTTCCGGCAAAATCAACGGAATTACCTCGCGCTGATCCCCATACTCGACCACCGCTCCCATGTAGGCCTTCTTCTGCTTGATCTCGTCTTTTTCCCGCACGTTGATGAGCAAAGGCTGTATCCCCGATTGTATTGCCTCGCGCTCCTTCTCTTCACTTTCGTTGGGGTTGATAAATATGTAGTCCACCTTTCCTCCCGAACGCGTGTGATACTCGATGAGCAAATCCCGAAAATCCTCCGCCCCCTTCTTGTACTGCGGAGGCAACTTCTCCGTAAAAAACGCCTTGACCACCACCTGTCCGTCCAGCTCCTCCAATGCCTTGCGCGTGGCCCCGCTCAAGGTGTATTTCTGCTCCTGCGTCAAATCCCACCGAAAGAAAAACTCCGAACTTATGAGGTTGATGGCTATTAGGATCGCCGTCCACAGCAAATACGTACTCAGCTTCTTCTCTCCCATACAATCCTATTTTTTCCGCTCTATGAAATAGTCGGCCCACAACAAGCCCATCGCAGCAAGGGACAAGAAGTACAACACATCCCGCGTGTCCACTACCCCGCGCTGGATGTTTTGATAGTGACGGTTGATGTCCAAATACGCAAGCAGATCGCCCACTACCCCCGTCGCATCACTCGCCAAAATGCCTGCAATAAACTGAAACAAGATGCCGATACTGATAGCTATGAGAAAGGCCACGATTTGATTTTTACTGATCGAAGAGGCAAAGATGCCTATACCCGCATACGCCGCACTCAACAAGAGCAACCCGATATACCCGCTAATCGTCGCACCGTGATCGATATTGCCCAAACGACTGACCGAGTAATAGTAAATCAACGTCAACAACAACGCTGCAGCCACGATGAGCATCGTGGCCAAAAACTTCCCGACCACCACCTGCCATGTTTGCACCTTCTTCGTCAAGAGCATCTCAATCGTGCCCGATCGACGCTCCTCAGCCAGCATCCGCATCGTCACCGCCGGTATGAAAAAAAACAAAGTCCACATCGCAATGGCAAAAAACACTTCTAAATCTGCCTGCTTGCGAAAAAAGATGTCGCCGTTGCCCCTCAACCAAGTAAAAAATCCCGTAAACCCCAAAAACAATACCAACAACACGTACGCAGCCAACGAACTGAAATACGATTCCACCTCGCGACGTGCAATGATCCACACCTTCTTCATCTCCCAGTCTTTTAATTTTCCATGGTCAGTGCGCGGAACACATCCTCCAGCTTCTGCTGTTGCGGCACCATCTCCAACAACTTCCAACCCCGCTGGACACACAGGTCAAACACCTCAGCAGCCGTGTCGTCCCCACCCTCGTGCTCGAGCTTCCACTTCTGAACACCCCCTTCCATTACCGATTCAACCCCCTGGACAGACGAAATTCGCCCGAGCGCCGAGCGTTGCTCCTCCGATGTGCCCCCTTCGATGCGCACGGTGAGGAGGGATTTGCCCTCCGCTTGCCTGCGCAAATCCCCAGCCGTACTATCCGCCACCAACTTGCCGCGATGAATGATGATGATGCGGTCACAGGTGGCCTCCACCTCCGGCAAGATGTGGGTGCTCAAAATGACCGTCTTCGTCTTGCCGATCTCCCGTATTAACTGCCGTATCTCCACAATCTGATTGGGATCCAAACCACTGGTCGGCTCATCCAAAATCAACAACTCGGGATCGTGGATAATTGCCTGCGCCAGACCCACCCGCTGTCGATAACCCTTCGACAACTCCCCAATCGTCTTGTGCTTCTCATCCCCCAATCCACACACCTCAATCATCTTGCGCACCCGTGCAGGTATCTCCGACTCCGGCACATCCTGCAAGCGCGCCGACAATTTTAAATAGTCGATCACCGGCATATCCGTGTACAGCGGATTGGTCTCGGGCAAATACCCAATCTTGTGCCTGAAATCGCGCTCCATCGACGAGACCCCGTCAAAGCGCACCTCACCCGCATCGGGCTTCAAATACCCCGTGATGATCTTCATCGTCGTCGTCTTGCCCGCTCCGTTCGGGCCCAAAAAACCCACAATTTCCCCACGACGTATCTCAAAACTGATGCCGTCAACCGCCCGCTGCTCCCCGTAACTCTTCACTAAATTGCGTATCTGTACTTGCATTATCCCTGTATTTCATTCATCGCGATGACGTCCTCCCCTTCCATCAAACACATCGATATTCTCGTCTTTCCGACAATGCATAACGATTAAGACATAGATTTATTAAGTATTCCACCTATTTTTTGCGTTTTAGCGCCCCCTCTCTAACCCAGACTTGTTCATAAGACAATGCTTCATGCCTCACATTCAAAACGCCTTCTCAAAAGGCCCCGCAAAGGACCAAAGTCAGATATTTTTTACCCTCGCCTTATCCTTATGGGAAAAGCTCTTTCTCGTTTTTTTCAACACAACTATCCCATTGCTATTATATGTGCAACGACACGGTGTAGGTGCATTATTCCAAGAGGGTTTCATATCTTCCTAAAATAAATCCGATTGTGAAACATGACAGTTGGATCCATCAAGTCAGCAACGCTATCCGAAATGAGCCAACAATTTCATACATATTGCCTCCAATATGCATTGAAAAGTATCGTAGTATCGTAGTATCGTAGTACACTACGTCTAATCAACCCCCCAACCTTTTTTGCATCCACACCTGTCAATGAGATAAACAGTCCTATCATCGATTCATCCACATTAAAACATATGAAAATGAGTCACACAAACTGGATGTACTTATTCGTACTAAGCGATTTGCTCATCTCGTCCGCGTGCACCAAAGACACGTGCACCCAAACGGTGACGCACAAGAAGTGGGTTCCAGTGTATAAAACCGTAGAGGAGATGAGGGGCCCGCAACCGTCGGTCCGCCGCGCAATTTGAAAAATCCAGGGCGAATCTTCGTCTCGGCCAACTATTTGCTGATCAACGAGCGCCACGAGGGCGTCCACATCGTCGACAATACCAATCCCGCCGACCCTACTCCTGTCGCCTTTGTCGAAGTGCCGGGCAACACCGACATGGCAGTAAAAGACCACCTCCTCTTCTTAGACAGCTATTTCGACATCCTCACTGTCGACATCACTCACCCGACTGCACCTGTCATCGTAGGCCGTAGCAAAGACGCCTTTCCGTCGAACAAGTACCAATATAGTAGCGAAAAAAACGCCTTCATCGTCGACTATGAAGAAAAAATCGTGACGGAAACCAATGATTGCAGCACCGACGGCCGAGGTATACCCATCTTGGCCGATTACCATCACGATGTAGTGTTTACCTCAGGACATACCAACAGCGGAAGCGGCTCTTCCGCACCCTCCGTCAACATCGCCGGCTCCATGGTCAGCATGCTGGTCGTGGGAGAATACCTGTATTGCATCCACAATACGGACATTTGGATTTTTTCTGCCGAAACCACGCCCACCAAACAAAGAGAACTAACCGTGGGTTGGGGAATCGAAACACTCTTCCCCTACGGGGATAAACTCTTTATCGGCTCACGCACCGGCATGTACATCTACGACAATGCCGACCCGCTCAACCCCGTCAAGCTATCGCAACTCATGCACTATAGGGCATGCGATCCCGTGTTCGCCAAAGACGACATCGCGTACATCACACTCCGAGACGGAACGATGTGCCAAAATGCAGACAACCAACTGCACGTGGTCGATGTGCACGACTTGACCCACCCAAAGCTCATGAAAAGCTACTCTATGTTCCATCCCCACGGATTGGCAGTAGATGACCAATACCTCTACCTCTGTGACGGCGCAGCGGGCCTAAAAGTCTTCGGCATTCACAATTTATACGCCATTACCAATCATATGAAAAAGTACTTTTCGCAGATAGATGCCTATGACGTGATTCGACTGCCCCACCGCGAGCTGTTGATCCTAATCGGCAAAGACGGCTTATACCAGTTCGATTCAAATGGCGATATCGACCTGATCAGCAAAATACCCCTCTCGAACTGAGCGCAGAGAAATCACACGAGCAAATACTTTGATCATGTTGTGCAAAGCATTTATTATCCAGCGATTTCACAAGGACAACAGTGCCATTCGGCACACAATGGGCATCGCCATTGTCCTCAGCCTACTCTTTTCACTTGGGCTGTACACGCAAGCCGACGAAGCCGCCGTCAAGACCCGTGTCTATACCCATAACGGCAATACCTTCGTGGGCGAACTCCTCGAGTACAAACAGGGTGAATACCTCCAATTGCGATTATCCTCCGGCCACATCATCCGACTGCAGGATGCGCAGATAAAGCGCATCGTACAAAAAGTGCGCGCCCCTTACACCTTCGAACAGCGCAAATATTTCTACCACATACGAGGAGGGCTGTTGGCAAGCAGCGATGGTCATGGACTGGGTATCGCACATGATTTCGGATTGCAATACAATCGACTCTGGGGCATCGGCCTCGGCGTTGGAATAGACAAGTATTTCGACGGACTGGATATCGCGTTTTACACTGTCCATCTAAATCTACACAGCTATTTCCTCGCCCAAAATAAGACACCGTACGTGCGACTAAATGCGGGATATGGCTTTGCAAAACCGTTGGATAGCGGTGGATATGTGGTCATTGTACAGGCCCGGGGAGGTCTCATGCTCGAAGCCGCAAGCGGTATACGCTTCGGCGGTCACTCCGGAGCCTTTACCTTCGATATGGGTATCAAAATGCAAAAGGCCACTTTTAGCCTTTTAGAAGATCTAATAGGGCAACCAAGAAGAGTCGTTCACAAGAAGTACCTGCGAACGAGCTTCCATGTGGGATGGCTCTTCTAAATCGCCCGCCCTAAAGGCAGCCCAAGATAGACGACATAAAATATTGCGCCACGGAACAAAAAAAACTATACACCGAAAGGGAAATCATCGAAGGGTGCCTGCGCAACGAGCGCTATTTTCAAGAACTGCTCTACAAGCGCTACGCCCCACCACTGCTCCGCCTGTGCCTGTACAAACTCAAAGACAGAGATACCGCCATGACCGTCGTCAACAACGCCTTTTTAAAGGTCTATAAAAAACTGCACACCTACTCCTTCAACGGATCCTTTAAAGCATGGCTCCATCGCATCGTCTACCGAAGCATAGCCGATTTCTTCCAAAGCGAATCGAAGAGATCCAAACGCGAAACACCTCGCGAGGCAATCCAAAGCGTGAGCGCAGAAAACTTATTGGACCGCCTCTACTTCGATGACCTGCTGAAGCTGGCATCGCAATTGCCGCCAATGACCTATAAGGTCTTTGTCCTGTACCTGGTGGAAGGCTACAAACATGCCGAAATCGCCAAAAAACTTAAAATCTCAATCAACACCTCCAAATGGCACGTAGCCCATGCAAAAAAACGAATGCGAACAATCATCAAAATCAACTATCCCGAATATGAATAACGACAATAGCGACTTGCAACAATTCTTCGAAGACAGCTGGCAGCACATGCCCAAACTGCTGGATGTGCATATGCCAATAGCGAAAAGAAGGCGCTCCCGTCTCCTAATAGGGCTCTGGATCGGGTTAGGTCTTCTCGTTCTCGCCGCAGCAAGCTGGCTCATCGATGCATTCCACCACCCCTCACCATCAGTCCCTGCACTCCCATGTGAAAAAATCGAAACCTACGACAAGAAGGACTACACCCAAATGCCGTCAACCGCTTATGACGATCGACAGGACATATCTACACACCTCACCATGGACATTTCCCCTGATCACCCTTCGCCTGACCGACCTGCCAAGCGCGCAATCGCACCCCCTCCCACCCCAAAACGGAGGGACGCCCATCACTCCCTCAAGGGTAAACTTCCTGTTCAACAGCTTTCCACGCCTTCTCAAACGACCGTATTCGAAAGGGATTTTTCGTCCCACCGCTCACCCTATGTGGACACTCCAGCTGATCAATCATCGACCACCACACACCCATTGCACAGGCCAGCACCCGACATCGCTCCCATCGATATACCCTACACGCCCCAGCTACTTCCAGTATCCATCGATAAGGCAGGCCGAACCCCTATGCCTCTACGCATCATCCAGAGACCGAAGAGCTATCTGGACATTTACGCCGGGACCACACTGTCTCTATTGGCGTACGTCACCGCATCTGCAGGTGCACACCTCGGGATCTCGCTCACTCCCCAGTGGGAAGTCGAAACGGGATTGGGATACAAATACCTCTTCGCGCGCGAGGTGACTTATAACCCCACTACCAAAAGCCTCCGTTTTCAAGGGGCCAAAATGTACACAGATTTCTTCTCTCACGATCCCTAATTTTCGTCGACGCACCTATCGTCTACGACATACGCGCTGCACATGCACTTGGTAGAATTGCCCCTACGCCTCCGATATAACCTGACAAGTAGGTGGAGCATCCACGCTGAGCTCATCGGGGCGACTGCCTTCGTTACAAGGCTTTATCCGCATGCCTCGCCTTCATGGGATCCCTCCTCAAAACTCCTCTCCGGATCTATTCAAAAGATGCCCTTCTTCTGTGGAGCAGGAGGAGGATACAGCTACCGCCTGCACCGCGGGCGCCTATCCATGGGTTACCGATATTGGCCCAACTTTGACTCCGACCACCAACTGAGCACGTACCTGAGCTATCGCTTGTAGATGCGCTCGGTACGAAAAAAGAGTACAGCGTTGTGCACTGTTTGTTTTTATTTTTAATAGGTATAAAATTGTGCTCCTATTACTATTTCATACACCTCAGCAAAAACGGAAGAGCAAACGGCACTAAGTCGACTATAAGATTCGGCAAATAACAGAACAAACAAGGCAACAACCGACTTGTCCGTCGAATCGGAGGTAGAGTTCTGAATAAAATTCTTTAAATTTGTTTCTCCATCAATCGATTTAAACAGTGACACGCTTTTTACCCTCATAGAGTCATCACCTAAGAAGAATGTTTGAAGCTGTAAATCAGGCGTCATAAGATACAATACCGAAAAGTACAAAGTCCATACGCTCTGGAAACATCCCCTTGGGCTCGCATGGATACTCATACCCATATTTGCGGTCATGGAGCTCTTGTGGGGCATGCGGGTGCCAAGAGTTACCCTTGACGATCAAACCTCGAGCGAGCCTCGCTATAAGCGAATATTTGTTCCGTGCCCCCATTGCAATGCATTGCACGACTCCAGAATCTGGTCGACAAAAACCGGCCTTGCCTTTGGTAACTGGTTTGGCCTATATTGCAAGAATTGTGGCCACATCATCCCCTGTCTAATGAATATTGGCACACTCGCCATCCTCGTAGGGACGTTTCCCCTCTGGGGATGGTTTAAAAACAAACTAAAAGCCAAATGGCTGCAAATGCAACCCAAGAGGTATCAAGACATCGACTTGGAAAGTGTCATGCTCGAATACAAAGGAAAGAACTGGATTTGAACAGGGGTGATCTGGGGCGTGTTGATGTTTTTACTCCTTGGCTTGATTCTACCATTCTTTAAGGGCGAATCTCTAACTATACAGAGATTATTATTGGAATGAACGCTCTTTATTATCGCTGGTTTGGGCTTGAGCTACGCCATAAAGGTGTATTATTTTCAGCACCCAAAATTAAAGGCCTAATACACTGCATCTTTGATTGCTGGAGCAATCGAGGGTTTAATTTCCCGCTTGAGATTGCATAGTTTCCACATAGCATTCAAAGTCTTCGACTATCTTTCAGGGACGTACATCTTTCCCATAAGATGGCGTGACCAATGCAAAATCAATAAAAATGTCATCTTCCGCGCTAAAATTCGTACCAATGTGTAGAGATTTGGCATAGACACCAATTAAAGTGTCGTTTGGCCCATCCAATCGAATAGGTGAATCCACTGGAAAGACGGCCGCATATCCCATTCCCACATAGAGATCCGTAAGGTAAATGGGAGTGTTGCGAAGCGTACCCGCGAAATAGTTGGTAAGAAGTGATGTGTCGACGTATGCACATACCGACAATAACTCATTAAAGCACTCCACTTCAAAGGCACGCTGTTTCTGGCAACTCCACATTAAGCCCATCGTCAATAGAAAAATCATCAATCGCATATTGCGGCGTTTATTGGATGAATATGCAACCAGCAACTAAAAATTAGCATTTTTCAGGTATGAGTTCACTTACCAACGTATATGTTAAAATTTAGATAAGAACTGTTTGTAGCACCATCTTCACCATATTGATACCTCCACATCATTTTGAGTGCCCCATGCATCGTATTAGAAAAGGTGATATTCTTCACCGTTTCACCGAAAAAACACACATGCACCCTCCCACCCCTCCGTGCCCTCTGTGGTTTAAAAAGGACTCTTAGGAAGGTGAGAGAAACCACAGAGCTCCCAGAGCAAGCAGCTCTACTCAAGAGAACGCACCCTCCCTACTCCACCACCACAAAGCAGTAGCCGCTGGCTTTGTAAAATTCCTCCTCCGGCCTGTTGAACATTTGAACCCTGAAAAACTCATTGGGGCTTTCCTTAAACAGGTGAATGTTGTTATCGCTGCCTTCGTTCATGGTAGCATATACGTATACGCTTGCCGATGAACACTTTTCCTCAAATTCAATCTTAGTAAAAAAGTGATCATCTACGCTAAATATAAAATAATAAATCCCCGTATCCCTGGGAATTAATTGAAATTTCAATGAATAGATGGACCCATCATAATTGTAAGTACCTTCATAACGTATTGTACCCGTGGAAAAAATAATGGGCTTGAAGTCATATTCTTCGGGTACTATCACTTGGAAGTTTCTATAACCGGTCGCCATTTTTGTGTCCAAGTGTATAGGGAAAATAATAGAGCCTACTATCCAGTTCATGTCTTCGATTAAAAATTTCCTTCCCGTAGAGCGGTCGTACACGCTATCGGAAAACACCGATTCAATATATATCGTATCCCCTACACGAAAGGTGTCCTTTGCAGGGTATAATCGGACAGGTATAATAAGCTCATATCCGGCA
>WFXH01000087.1 GCA_015490715.1 Saprospiraceae bacterium
GCTTAACTATACGGGGTTGGAACGGCATCAGGTCCTGTCTCACAGGATGGTACATGCGCGATTGTATCGGCTTCGTACTATGGAGGGGATGCAGGTGCAAGATTTCATACAACGCATCGCCACAAAGGGTTTATGGGCTGATGCCGATCAATTGAAGATGTTACCCATGTCGAAGCTGATGGACTCCTATCGTCGGTGGTGGCTGGGGCAGCTTACTCAGTCGCTATAAGCGAATTTTTTCAATTTGTCGACGAATCGTTGGGCTGCATGATAGCTCGTCTTTTTGCGGCTAAAGACCGCTTTGAGGCGGTCCATTAGATGTTGGCGCATGATGTAAGAGGGGAATGGTTTTGCGATGGAAGCTCCATCGAGAGTGCGAAATTGAAACACTTCGAGCTTTTGCTCGGCAGAAATACCGGGATAGGCGATAATGGTCTGAGTGGTGATGGCTTGTTGCGGGAGGGGCTTGCCCAGGGTGTCTATAAAGCAGGGATACGTGCCGGGGCTTTTGAGCTGGTAGAGTGCCGTGTCCCATGCGAGTAGTATGCGATGAAACGGCCAGTGTTTGACGATGGTGGCGGCAAAATCTCTCAGATTGGATTTTTGCAGGTAGCTGTAATGCGTTTTGAGTTTTTCGATGCGCTTGCGCTGCGAGGGATGGTCAGCTGTGGCGGCAAGGCTATCTAAGTAGTGTATCGTGCGAATATGCGAAGGCAGAGCGAGGATTAGTGTACCGGTGCGCAAGTATTCACGAGCGGAGTCGGCGGGGAGGGTTGTGGTCTTTTGCGCACGCGTGGGGTAGCTGAGGAGTACAATAGCAAGGAGCATAACCTTGTGAAGGTCGACTGGGGGAGTGTACATGGTTATCTATATTTGTTGTGGTTGTGGCATAGGTATCGATGCAAAGCTACGCGATAGGGATCAATGTGGAAATGAACGAGTGAACATGTATATGGGGAAGAAGATAGCTGTGGTGATGCCTGCCTACAATGCGGCGCGCACATTGGAGCGCACGGTGCGGGAGATACCTGCGATTGTAGATGAAGTCATACTCTGTGATGATGGCAGTGTGGACGACACTGTGCGGATTGCCCGCAAGCTCGGCATTCCCCATGTGCTGTTGCATCCTCAAAACCGCGGCTATGGCGCCAATCAAAAGACGCTGTATGCTAGGGCACTTGAGCTCCATGCCGACATTGTCGTGATGCTGCATCCCGATTATCAATACACGCCCAAGCTCATCGTGCCGATGGTGCACATGGTGGCCACGGGATTATATCCCGTCGTACTGGGGAGCCGCATTCTGGGCGGTGGCGCCTTGAAGGGGGGCATGCCCCTGTATAAGTACGTAGCCAACCGACTGTTGACATTTGTGCAAAATGTGCTGATGGGACAGAAACTCTCCGAATACCACACGGGCTACCGCTGCTTCGATGCAGAGGTGTTGCGCTGCATCGACTTTGAGCACAACAGCGACGGCTTTGTGTTTGACAATGAATTGCTGGCGCAGGTGTGCTATGCGGGTTATGCCGTAGGCGAGGTGAGCTGTCCTACGCGGTATTTCAAGGAGGCTTCGAGTATCGACTTTTGGAGGAGCGTGCGTTACGGTATAGGGGTTTTGCGCGTCAGTGTGTTGTATTTTTTGGCGCGATTGGGGCTCGTCCAACCGGCTTTTTTGGTCGATCGCGTGCGAAGGGCTCAGTTGGACTGACTCTTTTGCTTGGAATTATTGTAATATTCCTGGAAGTGTTTTAAGCCGCATTCTAAGTAGGCGTTGTATTCGTCGGCACCTTCCTTGTACCCTCGTGGCTTGGCCAGGACTTTTTCGTCGGGGGTGATCATGACGTAGAGGGGCTGGGTATTTTGCCGGAAGTTGGCGATTTGGAAATCCGACCAGATATCGCCTTTTCTGCGCAGTTTTTTGTTTTGCACCTCCGACCATAGCTCTTTGTCAAGTGCGCGCTTGTCGTCGACGTAGAGGGACACCAGTATGAAATCGTTGTTGAGCTTGTGCCAGACGCGCTTGTCGGTCCAGATGTGTTCTTCCACTTTGCGGCAGTTGACGCATCCGTAGCCGGTAAAGTCGAGCAGGATGGGCTTGCCGACTTCTTTGGCGTACTCAATGGCCTCGTAGTAATTTTTAAAGCAGTTGAGGTTGTTGGCGCATTTGCCGTAAGAGGGGTATTTGGATTTAATGTCGGCAGCGACGGAGTCGCTTTTCATAAAGATGTTGTAGTGCGCGGGAGGGGCAAGGCCGCTGAGGGCTTTGAGGGAGTAGTAGGTATGGGTTTGAGGGTTGCGCAGAAATCCACTGGCCAGGTAGAGGGTGAAGAGTGCGGTGGCAAAGGCGAAAACCTTGCGCGGCAGGGAAATTTTGGGCTTGGGTGGATCGTGTGGAAAGCGTATCCAACCAAACAGATAAGCTGCCATGGCCCCGAAGATCAAGATCCAGATCAGCATAAAGGTCTCGTACTTGAGTATTCCCCAGTGCATAGTCATATCGGCTACGGAGAGGAACTTGAAGGCCAGCGCCAGCTCGAGAAATCCGAGCACGACTTTGACGGTGTTCATCCACCCACCCGATCGGGGCAGGCTGTTGAGCCAGGCCGGAAAGGCTGCGAAAAGCCCAAAGGGCAGTGCAAGGGCCAGCGAAAAACCGAGCATGACAAAAAACGGCCCAACCATCGATGTGGTGGCCGACTGTACGAGTGCAGCTCCAATGATGGGACCCGTACAGGAAAAAGACACTATGGCTAAGGTGAAAGCCATGAAGAATATGCCGATATACCCCCCTCGCTCGGCCAGTGCATCCGTCTTGCTGGCCCACGAGCTCGGCAGGGTCAATTCGAAAAACCCGAAAAACGACAGCGCGAAGATGACAAAGATGACGAAGAACAATACGTTGGCAAAGGCATTGGTCGATAGGTCATTGAGTGCTGTGGCACCGAAAAACAGGGTAATAAGCAGGCCCAGGCCGACATAGATTACTACGATGGACAAACCGTACAGTATACCGTTGCGCAATCCCGACTTTCGGTCCTTACTGCCCTTGGTGAAGTACGACACCGTCAGTGGCACCATGGGGAAAACACAGGGAGTGAGCAAAGCCAATAGCCCACCGATAAAACCAAATAAAAAGGTGTACAACAGGCTTTTATCTCGGACGACATCTTCCTCGCCGCAGTCACCTAAGGGGGTTTTGTACGTCTTGAGGAGGCTTTCGCGCCGCTGGTCAATGCGTTCACCGTTGATCAATACATTATTTTCTGTCTCCTTGGATGCGTGATCTTCTGCATGCGCAGAGGGATATAGCTCAAATGGGACCAACTCTGGGGGCAGACATCGCTTATCGTCGCAGGTCATGAATTCCAGTTCCCCGGTGATGGGTTTTGTACTGTCCTTGACCACCAGCTGCTGGCGAAACTGTACTTCTTCTTTGTACTTGACTATGGGAATTCCGAAGATGGGATCCACTCCACTGATGCGATGGGGCCCGGATTCCTCAAGCTGGCCAGTGGGATAATAGGCCTCGCTCTTCTCAAAGGTCACCGAGGTTGGTATAGGACCTTCGCCCTCGATTCGGTTGGAGTAGACGTACCAACCCTTGTCGATGTGCGCCGTGAAGAGGGCCTGATATAGGGTGTCGGAGAGTTTTTGGAGGGAGAAGTTCCATTTGACGGGCTTGAGAATCCCACCGTTGTCGTCTGCTGGTGGGGCTGAGTTTTCCTTTGGTGGTGAGGAATTTATTGGAGTGGAGGGATTGTTGATGGTGTTCTTCGTAGGTTTATCACTGCCTTTTTTGTTGTTGTTAAAATGTAGTGTAAATTCGTAATCGGTGGGGGGCAGGCACATTTTGTCGTTGCAGCTCATGTAGGTGAGGTATCCCGTAACGGGAGTGGTGGGGTCGAGTACTTCGATGATCTGCTCGAGCTGCAGTTTTTTCTTGTACTTGGTCACCAGGATATTGTCGAAGAGGGGCTCGCGGCCGACGATTTTATCCCCTATCTCGGTCCACGGTTTGGGTAGTCGAAAAGTGGAGGAACTGTCAAAATGCAGTGTAGTAGGAATCGGCCCGTCGGGTTCGGTCTCCTTGGAGTAGATTGCCCAGCCATCGTCGATTGTAGCGGTAAAGACGACTTTGTACAGTTGGTCATTGAGGTGTTGCACCTCGTGTGACCATTTTACAGGGTTGACGATTTTATCTTGTCCGTGTATTTCTCCCCAAGAGTACAGGATGAAGAACAGGAGCCACAAGCGTTTCCTCATACGACGACGTTTTCGGTCTTATGCGCTTTATTATCAGCTCAATAAACGGCAGTTTTTGCGCATTTGGTATAATGCGAGGGCTATTGATTGGCCTGGGAGGTCGAATATGTGCGCTGTGTCACCAGCGATTGGAAGAGATAGATTCCGTCGGTGCTGCCGAGCAATGCTTCGCAGGCACGTTCGGGATGGGGCATGAGGCCAAACACGTTGAAGGAGGCATTGGCGATACCTGCAATATGTTCTACAGAGCCGTTGGGGTTGGCCTGCGGCGTGCATTGGCTATCTTCGTCACAGTATTGTAAGAGGATTTGGCCTCGGGCACGCATGGTATTTAAAACATCTGGTGGGCAGTAATAGCGCCCTTCGGCATGGGCAATTGGAATGACGAGCGGGCGGTCAAGCGGTGCTGCACGTGTGAAGGGAGTATCGGGATTGGATACGCGCAGGTAGACGGGCTTGCAGATAAAACGCTGGTGGTGATTGGGCAAAAGGGCTCCGGGCAAGAGCCCCGCTTCGCACAATATCTGAAAGCCATTGCATATGCCGATCAACGTTCCTCCTGCTTTAACGAAGTTTCGGATAGGTCCCATAATACGCGCAAAGCGAGCGATCGCACCAGCACGTAGGTAATCGCCGTAGGAAAACCCTCCCGGCAAGACGATACAATCTTCTGGTCCGAGACCGGATAATTCCGTTTCGTCGTGCCAGAGACGCACGACTTCAAAGCCAAGTACCCTTTCCAGAGCATAAGCGACATCGTCGTCACAGTTGGAGCCGGGAAAAGTCACCACACCAAAACGCATAGACCGCTAAGCATTTAACTGAATGTGCTGTAAATATACGACCGCACCCAATAGGGCGAGGTGCAAGATTTCCACTACCGTCCAATTTTTCACCTGTACCGTAGCCAGACCAAGACCGGTAGCAGTAAAAACTGCCAGGAGTAGCAAAAATTGGGTCTCAAAATGACTGAGGGATAGAAAGCACAACAGAGCAAAGGCCATGAGCCACCAAAATGCCGTCCACTTTTTCCGCTGTTTGTAGACCATGCGCAATTTTCTTCTTCTAAACGATAGAAGGAATATTCCCATCACGGCGATATACAGCAAGAGCACGTAGCTGTCTGTTGGACGAATGGGGCTATAGAACACCTCAAGACCAGGAGCATCGGGCAAGCTACTTTTCCATAGGTCGGGATTTTGTAGCACGACGGCTACTACGCCGATCAGATAATAGACCACTACAAATCCGCCAAGCCATTGGAAGAACAATTTCATACTTAAATTTCTCAACAAGAGCAGTCCCAGCGGAACCCACCACAACAGGTGAAAGTAGGGCGGATACAACAGTGCGGCAATGGCCAGAGCAAACCCGCTATTGAACAAGTATCTGGCGGTGTAAAATTTTTCGCCGATGTAAAAGAAATGGTGTAGAGAATACAGCACAAAGGTAAGGCCTATCGCCGCTGGACCGGCCTGGAGTTGTTCCAGAGTTAGTGAGCTGAGGGGGATGAAAAAAAGGCCGGGCAGTAGCGTTGAGCGGTCGGTGAAACGGTGGACGATAAAAAACTTGTTGAGCCAGACAGCCTGGATAAACACCAAGAGGGTGGCGAAGATAGCGGAAAATAGTGGGTGCTTATATAGAAAGGCATCTACTATTTCATACAGAGGGCCCTTGATGGCGTATCGGACCGGTACTGCAAAGAGGAGCCCTTGAAGTCGTACCAGTACGGCATACGGCAGTAACAGCAACATGTAATACCAGAGGGGGCGTCGGAGGAGAGCTACTATCACACCGTATGCTTATACTTTGAGCAAAATTACAACAAATCACGAGGGATGGGGAAAGTGGTCTTTGAGCCAGGCCAGGCTTGCGTGAAGCAGCTGTTGGGCTTGTTGAGGTAGCGTATCAGCTGGTGGGTGGGTACAGCCAAAGGAATGGCCCATGCCCGGAATCACGGACACATTGGCCCAAGGGAAGAGTTGTTTGAGGTGGAATGCATCTTCTATGGGTACTGTCTCGTCTTGGTCACCATGGACGATGTGGATGGGCAACTCGCGTTTGGGTTGGAGTTGGGTGAGGTCCAGGCGGTGTCTGTACTGTATAAAATCGTCGTAGATATCGCGATAGAGCGGCATATACTGCTCCGTGCGCGAATTGAAGACGTAGACCACGCCATTTTTGTTCCACTCCTGGATGACCTTGTCGTCGACGAATCGATCGAGGCGAGACACGGCAGCCCAAGTAGTGACTGAAGTCACTCGCTCGTCTTCGAGTCCCTTAATCAGCACGATGGGGCCGCTGCGGCTATGCCCGATGAGGTGGAGGTAGCGGTACTGGAGCAGACCCGAGTCCTTTTGGTCGGTGACCCACTGGAGTACTTGTTCGAGGTCGTAAAGCTCTTTGCTGAAGGTGTTATGGCCGAAGGCCTCCAGATCGGCAAACTCCATCGGCTGGTCGGGGGTGGTGCCGTTGTGCGAGTAGTTGAATTTGATGAAATGGAAGCCCTGCTCGTTCCACCAGAGTGCCATTTGCTCCCAGCATCCCCAATCTTTGAAGCCCTTAAAGCCGTGACAGAAAACGATGAGGTCAGCGGGGCTGTTGTGAGCAGGGTAGAAGTCCAGTAGTAAGGGTCGATCATCGGCGCCGTGGAGGAGGACGTTTTTCGAAATTTCCATAGCGGGCATATCCATTTTGGGACATTTGATTAACGCGCTGTGGGATTTCGAAGTATCTTTGATAGCCAAATTGTCGAGGCCATTGGAACCATCACGAGCAGTACTGCGAAAGATACGCCGGCCGGTGGAGTCGGAGATGAAGGAGTTTGAAAAGTATTTTCGCAACGCCTGTCGTACGCGCGTGCGACTTTTGGATGCGGTGTTGCGCTTTTTACTCCGTCGCAAGGGCAAGCAGATACGGCCGCTCTTGGTATTGTTGAGCGCTAAAATGCAAGGTCAGGTCAATGAAAAGACCTTAGTCGGGGCTTCATTGGTGGAGATGTTGCACACGGCCACGTTGCTACACGACGATGTGGTAGACGATGCCGATGTGCGCAGGGGATTTTTTACTATTCGCCGGTGGTTGGGCAATAAGGTGGCTGTGTTGGCAGGAGATTATCTGCTGTCCAGGGGCCTTCTCCTGGCGCTGGAGCACAATTACAGCGACCTGTTGTATACCCTATCGGATGCCGTCAAGCGGATGAGCGAAAGCGAATTGCTCCAACTCGAAAAGTCTAAAAAACCCGATTATAGTCTCGATACCTATTACCGCATTATCGAGGGAAAGACCGCCAGTCTGTTCGCTGCTTGTACAGCTATAGGAGCACAATCCTGTCGGGCTGATGAGGACAGTATTAGGGAGTTTTGGCAATTTGGATTTTTGCTGGGCAAGGCCTTTCAAATACGAGACGACATTTTGGATTTGCGCGGAGGGGCTTCGGGTAAGACGCGTGCCAATGATTTGAAGCAGTCGAAGATCACCCTCCCTTTTTTGCTGGCCTATCGGGAAAGTTCCCCTGCCGAACAACGCACATATCGAAAGCTTCTGCGTACAAAGCGAAAGTCTTCGAAGGTCATTGAACAACTCGTCGAGTGGATAGAGCGGCGCGGAGGTGTCGATAAAAGTGTACAGGTGCTTGAAGCGTACATCGCACAGTCCAAGAGTTTTTTAACCAGAATGCCATCCTCTCCTGCTCGCGAGGCCATGTGGATGCTCTGTGATTTTGTGGCTTCTCGTGATTATTAAGAGATATCCGCGGAAGGGAACAAAAAAGGCGCTTTGCGCAACCTGGTGGTCCCACAAGGACTCGAACCTTGGACCCCCTGATTATGAGTCAGGTGCTCTAACCAGCTGAGCTATGGGACCGCTTTTGGGATTGCAAAAATACAATATTTTACACCAATGTCCCTTTTCTGAAACGGAAAACTCCATTATCGACCCTTTTGTTTTGGATTTGACCTAAGAAATTCTGAACCGAGTACGGGGATTTCCTCCTATATCAGGGGAGTGATCCTCGGGAGGTCTGGTGGTGTTAGCGGATCAAGGTGATGTCACCACTATAGGTGCGGACGGACCCATCGATAAAGCGTACTTTCATCAAGTAGACATAGACGCCGGGCATGGCAAAACGCCCGTCAGGGGTTCTTCCGTCCCAGCCGATGTAGGGCTCATTGGGGTTGCTTGCACTGGAATGAAAGAGCACTCCACCCCAGCGATCGAAGATGATGAGCTCATCGATGCGTTCGACGGCTCTGCTACTGAAGGCGGTAAAGATGTCGTTGATACCGTCGCCATTGGGAGTAAAGGCATTGGGAATGTAGATGGGGTAGTCGATGTCGATGCGCACTACGACGATGTCTTCGTAGACGCAGCCGTTTTCGTCGGTGACGGTGAGCGTAAAGGTGGTTTGGTTTTTGACAAACACCTCGGGGTCGAGGCATTCAGTACAGTCTAAGATAGGCTCTGTGGGCATCCACTTTATTTGGACAGTATGTCCCATGGGGTCGACGTAGCCGTGTAGGCGGACGTTTTCGCCCAGGGTGATCGTGGTGTCTCTTCCGGCATCGACGAAGACGGAATCGGGTGCCGTCACCGTCACTTCGATAGTATCCATACATCCCTTGGGATCGGTAGTAATGATTTGGTAGGTGCCGGCGGGCAGATTGGGTATTTCCGACGAAGAGATAAAGGGAGACCCATCGATGGAGTATTGGTAAGGAGGTCCGGCGCCCTGGCTCGACTGCAAGACGATCGCGCCGTCGTTCGACCACGGGCAGTTGGGTTGTTTGACGATGATGGGAGTGGTCTGCAAGGGAGGCAGATCTTCACAGCACGGCTCGGCGAAGATTTTTTTGATAGCCGTCACCTCACATCCCGTTTCGGGCTCGCTCAAGGTCAATACGATGTACTTTTCTCCCCAGGTGGAGTACTCGATGCTGAAAGGTCCTTTGCCGGTACTTGTCTGAGGATTTGCGTCACTGCCGAAATACCAATTGTATTCGAGGTTGTTGGAAACCGATGTTGAGAGGTCCTTGATGACGAAGGATTGATCGCATCGCAGTCCCGTATCGGGTTGGACTTCAAACTTGGCTTCAGGCCCTTTGAACGTACCCGTGCCGCCAAATTCGATGCGGAAGCCAAGGCCCGATTGCGAAAAGTTCATGACCAGGAGGGCATAGCTCTTTCCTGCCTCCATCTGTAGGGCACTGGCGAAGTTGTTGTCTCCAGGTTGGCAGCCGCAGCTCTCGCCGTCGTCTGGGTCTCCTTCTTTTAAGCCCGTAGGGCCTACACAGACCTTCCACTCGTTGAAGGGGGCGTTGAGGTTTTGCCCCGATATCATATTGCGGAGCAATTGTTTGTTGGAGCAGTCGTCGATGCCGCCGGGGAGCTCGTACAGCAAAAAGTCGATATCGTCGTACTGTTTGTACGGAGTGATGGTAAAGGTCAACGTGCCGGACTCTTTGCAGGTCCATCGAAACCACATACTGGCGTTTTCGGTGACTCCACAAGCGGCATATGCGATGGCCGGATTGGTAAATAGGGCCAAATCCTCTTGCTCGCGGCCAAATCCGGCGACATTTTGGATGTCGATGCTGCTTTTATCGCAAAGGACGGTGCCGTTAGTACAGTCTTGGGTGGGCTCCGGATCGGCATTGAAGGCGTCGATGTAGATACGGAAGGTGCCTTGAGAGCCGTTTTGTCCACCCACGGCCAAATAGTACGTTTCGCCGGGAGTGGTGGGCAGGATCATTTCAATGAGGTTGGCGGTGATACTGGATTTACAGACCTGTTCGATGAGGCCGGAGCAATCACCTGCGTAGACGGCGCCAACCAGATTGTTTAAAGTGAGGTTGTTGTTGTCCTGACGACCTTCGACGATGATGCGCACATAGCGCGTGATGGCTACGAAATAATACCAAACCGCATCACTCTGAAAGCTGGTAAAACAGGTGAGATTAGCGGCTTCGGGGTTGGCATTTAGGTTGGTGTAGTTGGGGCCTTCGTAGGTGGTATTGATGATATTGGGGAGGACGTAGGCCCGATTACAATCGTCGTTGAGGGGTACCTGCGCGTACATTATGGGCATCCAAAGCATCAGCAGTATCCAAACAAGAGGGTAGTGCATTCGCGTCATACTTCGGCGGTTTGTGTAATTTGTCAACGCTTAGGTGTGTTGCGTATTATTATAAGGCTTGTTTTTAGGATTTGTTTAAAGCACTTCGGAAGGTGTTTTTCTCTTCTTGTAGAATTTAAATGATTGTATGGTGTATGAAATGGTGGTCGTGCGTGCAAGGTGGTCATGATGCTTGGTGGTGAGAGAAAGTACATAGCTTTGTCCCGCAAATGTTCATGCGATGGCTGCTGTAGTGTTGGATTTGGGCAATGTGCTCTTTCGCATAGACGAGGAGGGGTGTTTGAAGCGCCTGCGTGCATTGCTGAGCGCCGAAGCCCTTAAAGAAGGGGGATGGTGGGAAGTGGACTTCCCTGCATGGAGGCGTGCCCTTGATGCGGGGCAGATTTCGACGGAGGCCTTTGTTTCGGAAGTGTTGCGTCACTGCCGAAGTGGCATCGCGCGTCAGGACATTCTCAAAGTGTGGAACAGCATGCTCTTAGGGCCGTGTGATGGATTAGTCTCTCAACTGAAGAAGTGGTCTGCAAAGGTGCCGATATATCTGTTGAGCAACATCAGTGCAGTGCACTACGCGGAATTTGTCCGTCAGATGGAGGCATCAGGCATCGAGATAGACGCGTTTGAGGGGCAATTTGCAGGATGTTTTTACTCGTATCGTCTGGGAATGGTCAAGCCTGAAGAACGCATTTACCGATATGTACAGTGTCGGATAGGCCAACCATTTCATACGCTCTTTTATATTGATGATAGCCCTGCCAATGTGGAGTCGGCTCGTGGCTTGGGGATGGCCGCGGTGCGGATGGATCGGCCTTGTGCATGGGAGGTGATCGATGAGGCGATTGTTTCGCTGTTAGCGGATGAGTAGGAAGCTGGCGGTAGCGCCGCGCAGGGGAGAGAATTCGTCGTATCGGGAGGCGAAGATGAGGTATACCCCGCTGGGCACGGGCTGGTCGTCCATGTCGCGGCCGTTCCACAGTGCGGTGCCTCCGTTGGCGGTGGTGAGGTAGATGAGGTTTCCTTCCAGGTCGGTAATTTTGACGGTGGCGTTGGCAGCGAGGCCGCGTATGGCGAGGTAGGGATGCTGGTCGGGCAGGTAGGGGTTGGGGAAGATTTCGAGGGAGCTATCGAAGTATTTGCCGCTAAAGGATGCATCGGTGCGAAAGGCGATTACCCCTTTGGCCGTGGCAATGTAGACGATATCGCGCTCGGGGTGGATGTTGATGGCGAGAATGCGGTTGTCGGGGAGAGGGGCATTGTCTACGTTGTAATGGGCGAGGAGGACTTCGCCATAGGGGTCGAGGACGAAGACGCCGTTGTCGGTGCCAAACCACTTGCGGTTGGCTCCATCGACGGCCATACAGCGCACGATTTCATAATTGAGAAGATACTCTGGAATGTCGTTGACGGTGACGATGCGGCGGTCTCCGCCGTAGGTTGCCGCCTGGGGACTGAAGACGTCGGTGATGTCGAAAGTGAGCACCCCAAGGGAGGTGCAGACCCAAATGGTGCCGTCGAGATCGCGCTCGATGTCGTAGACGGCATTGTCGGGAAGATTGCTGTTGCTGGAGGAGTAGATGCGCCAACGCTCGTCACCTTCGATGTCGGGATCGCCTTCGTCGAAGACGACTACGCCGCGGGCTTTGTCGGTAGGTGGAGTGGCGATCCAGATGTATCCCTCGTCGGAGATAGTCAGTTCGGAAAAAAAGGTGCCCGCACGGCTGTTTCCATAGGCTTTCCAGCTGCCATCGGCACTGTATTTGACAAGGGGTTTAGGAGCGAGGTAGTTGGTGATCCACAAGTTGTTGGCATTGTCAAAGACCAGATCGGCGATGCGGATGCGTTCTTCATCGCCCACGGTGCCCTGCAGTGCCGAATTGGATTTGTCGTAAAACTGGACGATGCTGCCGTCGGGACTCATTTCGAGTACGCCGCTCAAAAAGGAGCCGAGGAAGATGTGTCCCGTCTGGGGGTGTACAGCGATTTTATAGATGTCGTAAAACAGATGGTCGTCGAGCTCTGGAGTGTTTTCGGAACTGATGCGACTCCAGTACTGGCCGTCGTACAAGAGCAGGCCATCTTTACGCCACAGGTAGGTCCATACTTCATCATGACCACCCGTGGCGATGAGCACCCTACCCTGATGGTCGAAAGCGATGTCGGTGGCATTGGCTGAGAAGGGGCTATTGATGTAAAAATCGGTGCAGGAGTTTTGACGAGGCGTCACGTATCGAATCAGTCGATACCTATCGGCCAACCACACCCGACCGTAGGGATCGAACACAGCATTGAGTGGTTTTTTGACACAGGGCTCCGGCAATCGGTAGGTGCTGTCCTTGGTCACTATTATTACGGCGTCTCGGTTGCAGTTGTACACACATGTCAGAGTGAGGAGAAGGCCGCTGTCTTGGGACTCCATTTCGATGATTTGGTAGTTGGGCCATTCACGGTATAACTCCCACTTGCCGTTTTGGTAGACGAAGAGAGCACCGTTGCATCCGAGCCAGAGCTGGCCGTCGTATTCGGCGATGCCCTGACAATTGGCATCGCTAATGCTCAATTGGTCGATCGAGACCTTTTCCCAATCGGCAAAAGATTGAACCAATTGCCCTTGGCGCAGATCATAGGTATACAAACCCTTGGTTGTGGCAAGGTAGTAGGTGGAATCGTGATACAGTACATCGCGGGCCTCGATGGGGGTAGTAAAGGTGGTAAAGAGGAATCGCTTGCTGGGTAGATCCAGTTCGGAAAATCCGTAATTGGCGACGACGAGAATCCGCTGGTCGTCTTTGATGCGGATGCGATTGATGCGCTTATCTAAGGGCAGAGTTTGGAAATCGCGGATGTCGCTGATGCCGGTAAATTCTCCTTCCTGGTAGACGGTGAGAAACCCATCCTGATATCCCATGATGAGGGCTTTATGGTTGGGATGATAGGCGAGGATGGCGGGGCCGATTTGCAGCAAGCCGTCTTCCTTTTCGTAGGTCTTGTACTGAAGAGTGGCGGGGTCGATTTCGATCAGTCCTAACTCGTTGGTCATGTAGATGATTCCATTGGCGTTGGTCACACTAAAGGAATTGTTGTAGGGAAAGAAGGTCCTCCATTCGCCGATTTGCAATTGTTGAGCGGTGAGGACATGGCCCCAAAGAAGCATGTACCCCATGAGGCCGAAAAGCACAAATCTCTTTTGCACGTCGTGCTTAGACATAGGTTTTTGTCTTATGGCATTTTAAACTTCGGCTACTGAAAAAATAGTATGATATCAGCGCGATTTGTACAGTCGGGAACTGGAGATGTAGTCGTAGACGGCAGGATGCACTAAGTAGCGAATGGATAGCCCGAGGGAGAGTTTTTTTCGAATAAGGCTGGCGGATATGTGGAGCATGGGAGCTTCGGGGAGTATGTGGTAGTCCCCGATAGGGGGTAGGTGTTGAAGTGCAAAGCCAGGGCGGGGGTAGATGTAGATAGGGTAGCGCGAGAGGAGCACTTCGTAGTTTTTCCACTTGGGGAGGGTGTGGACGTTGTCGCTACCCATGAGAAGGCTGAAATGATGGTTGGGGAATTTTTCTTCGAGATGGGCCAGTGTGTCGATGGTGTACGAGGGTTTGGGAAGGTAAAATTCGATGTCGCAGGCGCGGAATCGCGGGTTGTCTTCAATGGCGAGGTGCACTAAATGCAGGCGGTCGTAATCGGGCGCCAGACTGCTCTTCTTCTTGAGAGGATTTCTTGGGGTGACAACGAACCACAGCTCCGAGATACCGGAATAATCTACGGCGTGTTCGGCGATGATGAGATGTCCTTGATGGATGGGATTAAAGGAGCCGAAGTATAGGAGTACGGTTTTGTGAGGCATCGCGGGGATGCTATTACTGCTGGACCAAGGGCATGAGCAGCAGCAGGAGGTCTTCGGGCTCTTCGGTTTCGGCTGGGTAGATGAGTCCGGGTTTTATCGGTGAAGACATGGCAAAGGTAACCTCCTCGCTTTGGAGGGTGGAGAGCATTTCGATGAGGTACTTGCCATTGAATCCGATGCGGAAGGGCTCGGAGTCGTTGAATTGGCAGCCGAGTTGTTCGGTGGCTTCGTTGGAGTAGTCCATATCCTGGGCGTGAAGGGTTAGCGAATTGTCGCTGATGTTGAAGACGACGAGGTGGGTGAGTTTGTTGGCGTAGAGGGAGATGCGCTTTAAGGCGCTGAGCAACGCCTCGCGATTGACGATCATGCGCTTGGGAGCCTCTTTGGGGATGGCCATGTTGTAGTCGGGGAATTGCTCATTGATGGGAAGGGTCGACAACACTGTGTTGTCAAACTCAAATTGGACGCGATTGCGGCTGTATGAAATGGTGACGGGGCCTTCCTCTGGGAGGATGTTTTTGAGGTACACCATTGGCTTGTGCGGTAAGATGATTTGTTCGGAGTTTTCCGAATCGATTTCGCTGGCGATATATTTGACTAAGCGATGGGCATCGGTGGCGACAAAGATGAGTTTATTGAAATCGATGTGGAGCAAAATGCCGTTGAGAGCTGGTCGATACTGGTCAGCACTCACGGCGTAGTGGGTCAGTCGAATGGCTTCTGCGAGCACAGCGGCATCGATGGTGAGCTGTTGGGTGAGCTCGTCTTCTGGGGGTTTGGGGAAATCTTCGGGATTGTCGCCGGCGAGTTTGTACTTACCCGTGATCGAACTTATTTCCACCACGCCGCTATCGGGGTCGTGCTGGATGGTTAGGGGTTGCTCGGGCAGGTTTTTTAAGGTATCGAGCAGGATTTTAGCCGGGACAGCCGCTGTGCCGTCGGTATCCCCGATGACTTCCATTTGGGTGTGGATGGTTTCGTTGAGATTAGTAGCGGTGATGTGTAAGGTGTTGCCTTTGAGATCGAGTAGGAAGTCCTCTGTGATGGCGATGACGGCTTTGGAAGGTACGATGCCCGCTGCTACATTGAGTTTTTTTTCCAGTTCTGCAGAAGAAATATTGAATTTCATAAGGGTATGTATTAACGGTAACCAAAAATCGATGCAGCGGCAAAATTACACATTTCAAGGAAGAGCGATTATATTCGGCTGTGGAAAACATTGGATGGCTTTCGTCGTTACCACAGTAGAACTGCTGCCAATCCCAGAACAACAAGTCTAATCTGCAGGGGAGTTTGGTTTGTTTTTTGATAGTACGTCTAACAAAAGGGTATGCGTTTGATGAAGTTTCTCAACTTTTTTCAGCTGTTCAAGCAGGAGTTGGCTATCGACCTCGGCACGGCGAATACCCTCATCATGCAAAACGGAAAGATCGTCGTCAATGAGCCGTCTATCGTGGCGATCGATCGGCGCACGGGCGAGACGATAGCTGTGGGCAAAAAGGCCCTTCAAATGCATGAAAAGACGCACAAGAATATAGAGACGATCAAGCCTCTCAAGGACGGCGTGATCGCCGACTTCCACGCTGCCGAAAACATGATCAAGGGCATGATCGACATGATCAACGGCAGTCGGCACTTTTTTAGTCATCTAAAGATGGTCATCTGCATTCCCTCCGGCATTACCGAGGTGGAGAAGCGCGCCGTCTTTGATTCGGCCGATCGGGTGGATTCCAAAGAGACTTACCTCATTCACGAGCCCATGGCGGCGGCATTGGGCATTGGGCTGGATGTTGAAGCGCCCATCGGCCACTTGATCGTTGACATCGGCGGTGGCACGACAGAAATTGCCGTCATCGCCTTAGCAG
Source organism: Saprospiraceae bacterium (assembly GCA_015490715.1). Taxonomy (GTDB): domain Bacteria; phylum Bacteroidota; class Bacteroidia; order Chitinophagales; family Saprospiraceae; genus S141-43. The sequence goes on from WFXH01000087.1 coordinate 16,112, forward strand.
GTATCGTGTGTGACCAATCCCTGCGCACAGCCGGCAACGAACTCAACAACGACATCATCGAATACATGAAGCGCGAGCACAACCTGCTCATCGGCGAGAAGACAGCCGAAGCCATCAAGATCAACGTCGGTGCCGCCATTAAAGATCTGGAAAATCCCCCCGAACCCTATCCCATCAACGGCCGCGATATGGTCACGGGCATACCCAAGCAAGTGTATGTGCGCTATGAGGAGACGGTAGAAGCCTTCGAAAATTCGATCCAAAAAATCGAAGAAGCCGTACACCGCACTCTTGAAATTACACCTCCTGAACTGGCATCCGATATATACAGGACGGGCATCTATCTCAGCGGTGGTGGGGCGCTCTTGCGAGGACTCGACAAGCGGCTTGAACGCAAGACACAGCTCAAGGTGCATGTGCCCGAAAAGCCGCTCTACGCCGTGGTCCGCGGTACCGGCATGGCCCTCGAAAACACCGATCGCTTTTCCTTCCTGATCAATCACAAAAACTATTGATGTGCACGGCCGGGAAATGACGCATCCATGTATGCCCTGATACGCTTTCTCATACGACACCAGGCATGGGTGGTGTTTCTCTTCCTTGAAGGTATCAGTTATGCACTAATCGTCCAGGCCAATCCCTATCAGCGGGAAGTGATGCGGTATACTTGGAATTACTGGCAGCTGCGATTTGACAGGAAATTTCAATCGTGGCAGGAATATCTCGAGTTGAAAGACCGCGTCGATACTTTGCTGCGGGAAAATGCTCGATTGCGCAGAGCACTTCTCCAATTGCAGCAAGAGTCGAAGGAAAAAGCGCCCACATTGGCCCAGGTGGAAGCTCGCGATACTTCGATGTTTAGCTTTGTGCCAGCTCGAGTGATCAGCAAGTCGATTGGCCGACGACACAACACCTTCATTATTGACAGGGGGAAGGCGGATGGGGTAACAGAGGGGATGGGCGTCATTGCCAGGGAAGGTGTGGTTGGCGTAGTGCAGCGGTCGAGCGATCATTTTAGTCTGGTCCTATCGGTATTTCATCCAGCGGTACGCATTTCGGCGCGCATTGCTGGGACGGATCACATTGGGCTGTTGCGCTGGAGTGGGGATCATGGTATGAAATATTTCATACTGGAAGATATTCCAAAATTTGCGAGGTTTGCCCAGGGCGATACCGTGGTCACTTCGGGGTACAGTCTCGTCTATCCACCTGATGTCGTACTCGGTACTATTGAGTCGGCCCGCATCCCCGAGGGAAGTGCACTGTATGAGATCAAAGTACGGGGAGTGATCAATCCCGTGGCGGTACATTACGTCTATGTATTTCGACCCAATCGAAAGGCCGAGTTGGACTCTCTCCTCGGGATACGACTTGTCTATTAGCGCCATACGGGAGGGCACAAGATGTCCGTGAGACTTATCAAGTTAGGGAGTGTGCTATTTTATACGCAAGCTCACCCCTGGTGGCACAGAGAGGCCGTGTTTTAGATGACAGCGCGTGGGTTACAACTTGACTAAACGATGCACCTGTGGCTGGGCCTCTGGTGTTGAAGTGACAATAGCCGTATACGTTCCGCTTGGCCAGGAGAAAGTGGGTATATCGGTATTGCTGGAAAGCTCTGCGAGGTACATTAGCTGGCTATTGGGCCCGTAGATGGCAATAGTGGGGGTAAAGTCGTGCTTCTGCCCGTTATTGCGTAAGAGGATCTTTAGATAATGGTTGAAGGGGTTTGGATAAAATGCGATGGCAGTCTTTGGGGTAGGAGTTGTTTTTGTCGCGGTAGATGTTGCCTCGGGCACGGCCAGTCTTGTAGTGTCGGCTCCGTCGCCCTGGGTATTGCCGTTGAGGTTGACGCCGTTGCCGGCTGCGTAGAAGGTCACGGTGTCGGTGCCGGCGGGCGGTGCCTTCCATCGGACGTTGATGATGCCGTCGTTGCGGATGGGCTGTCGGTGTTCGACGTAGGTGCGGCCGTTGTTGGCATCGGCGATTTGGTAGATGTTGTTGGTATCGGGAAGCCAGTTTTTAATGTCGCTTCCGTTTTTGCCGGGAGGGGCGTCGAGGCAGACCATCTGGAATCCAAAGGCACGAGGGTTTCCCTTTTTGGGTTCGATCCGCACCTGGACGGTATACTCTTGTTCGGGCATATAGGAGTAAACGCGGTTGCCGTTTTCGTCGAGGAGCCAGATATCCATGTCGACGACGATGGCGCTGCCGGCGTGGCAGTTTTTGCAGATGGCTCGGTTGTCGCCGGGGGCTCCGGTGTTTCCCTGTTTTGCAACCCTGGCTCTTCCGCCACTGCTGCCCAAGGCGATCATCAGAATTCCGACAACGAGTGTGAGGTAGACGATGAGTATGCGCATGGTATAAAAGCGTTGATTGATTACAACAAAGATAATACAAATCATCTGTAACACACATCGCACTGGGGCATACGTTAGAGAATTAGAATTTGCAGTATTGAACTTTTTTGGCTGCAGGCTATACGGAGTGGGGATAGGTGTACGATTTCATACAGAGAAAAAAATGGAAAAACCGTCCCAATAGCCGTGCAAATATTCTCAAATTTGTAGCGCGATTAACAGGGGTACTATGGAAGAGTTAAAAAGTCGCTTTCGAGACAAAGCTGGGGTGTTGAGAGAAGAAGTGCGCACGATGGTGCGGCAGCATCGGGAGGAGACGATCGATACGGTGCAATTGTGGCAGTTGTATGGAGGGGCGCGAGGGGTAAAATGTCTTGTGTGGGAGACCAGTGCATTAGATCCCTATGAGGGCATTCGCTTTAGGGGGTATTCCATTCCTGAACTCAAGGAAAAGTTGCCGCATTTTGAAGGAGATGATCAGCCGCTTCCCGAGGCCTTATTCTGGCTGTTGTTGGTTGATGAGATACCGACGAGGGAGCAGGTGCGGCAGCTGAGTGTCGAGCTCGTCAAGCGCTCGGAATTGCCGTCGTACGTATACAATGTCATCGACGCCTTGCCTCGCCAAACGCATCCGATGGCCCAATTCAGCATAGCGATTGCATCGATGAAGGGAGAGAGTGTGTTCGATGCGCGCTATCGGGAGGGGCTGTCGAAATCCGAGTATTGGGAGGCGGTCTATGAAGACGTACTCAATCTCATAGCGCGATTGCCACGCATAGCGGCCTATATCTACCGCCGGGCCTTTAAAGATGGAAAGATGGTCGATCCCGATCCTACGTTGGATTGGTCCGGCAATTTTGCGCGCATGCTGGGAGTGGAAGATCCGCAGTTTACCAGCTTTTTGCGCTTGTATTTGACCATCCATGCCGATCATGAGGGCGGTAATGCCTCGGCGCACACCACCCATTTAGTTGGTTCCACCCTTTCGGATCCCTACTTGACCTTTGCGGCGGGCATGAATGCTCTGGCAGGACCGTTGCACGGAGCTGCGACGCAAGAGGTCATCCGCTGGATTCTCGAGATGAACGAGTATCTCGGTACGGATAGCCCAACGGTCGAACAGATCGAGTCGTACGTGCATAAGACTCTCTCGGAGGGCAGGGTCATTCCGGGGTATGGTCACGCGGTATTGCGGCGTCCGGATCCTCGATTTATTGCCCAGAAGGCCTTTGCAGAGGTCTATCTTAAAGACGATCCGCTGGTGCAGACGGTGTGGAAGATCTTTGAAGTGGTGCCGCCCATTTTGCAGGGTTTGGGCAAGGTGAAAAACCCATGGCCCAATGTCGATGCACACTCGGGAGCTATCCTCTATCACTATGGCCTGCGCGAATTTTCATTTTATACCGTGATGTTTGGCGTCTCTCGTGCATTGGGCACGATGGCCTCCCTGTGTTGGAGCAGGGCTCTGGGGCTGCCCTTGGAGCGTCCTAAGTCTGTCACCACGCAGTGGGTCAAACAATTTTTAAAGGAGAAGCAAAGCTAATATCGCGTTAAAATAGTTCAGACATGCAGATACCGCAAGAGCTCAAGTACACGAAAAACCACGAGTGGATCAAGGTCTTAGACGATGGCCAGGCGATTGTAGGCATCACCGACTTTGCCCAATCGGAATTGGGTGAAATTGTCTATGTCGAGGTAGAGACGGTGGGCGAGGAGCTCAACAAAGACGAAGTCTTTGGCCTGGTCGAGGCGGTCAAGACGACATCGGACTTGTACATGCCCGTAAGCGGAAAAGTGCTGGAATTGAATAGCGCAATCGACGAAAACGAAGGGGGCAATCCCGGGCTTATCAACGAAGATCCCTACGGCAAGGGTTGGATCATCAAGATTGCTATCACCCATCCCGAGGAGCTCGAAGAGCTCTTGTCTGCCGACGAATACAAAGCCCTCATTGAATAATTTTCACAAAATCTACGGCCACAGACACCAAAGGGCCGAGCATGTGCATCTATATGCATAGAAGCCGTCTCCAAATCGGGCTATATACAGTACTAATCGTAGTACTGTCGTTAGCGCCCATTGAAAATGTGGAACGGTCGGTGTGGCTGCAGCAAGTGGGATTGGATAAAGTGGTGCATGTTGCGATGTACGGCCTTTGGGGGTGGTTGGCTTGGAGGGCATGGGGATCGATGTGGTCGAACGCACAGATCTTTACAATAGGATCTCTGATGGGCTGGGGGCTGGAAGTAGCGCAGTCACAGGTGGGAAGGGATTTCGACTGGGCCGATGGTATCGCCAATATGATCGGATTATTGGTGGGACTATGGGCGGCCAACAGAAAAGATCAAACGTGAAAAATCTACAGATATGAATGTCGTCAATAGAATTTTGGATTTCTTCAATGTCGACTTAGCCATCACGGCGGATGTCATCTTATATGCCCTGGCGGGCATTGTCTTGTTGATCATAGCGTTGATCTTGCTGTATCGCTATTATCTCAACAAGCTGGCAGAGCGGGATATGGCCAGTGAGTACAAGGATGTGCAATGGTCTTCGCCACTTGAGGCCTACGACAAGTATCCCAAGGTCAACGTGTTTAAGTGGAGTGGTACTTTCTTTCGGGTGGGATTACTCACGGCGTTGGCCATTGTGTTGTTGTTTATGAGCTGGACGAGGTATGAAAAGCAGCAGGTCACGCTGGATTACGACATCACCTTGGACGAAGAGATATTGACCGAGCCACCACCCACGAAGGAGCCTCCCCCTCCCCCGCCTCCTCCACCTCCACCGGTCATCACTGAGGTACCCGATGAAATGGTGACGGAGGAGGAAGAGCCGGAGTTTGTCGACCAGACCATCGAAGAGGAGACTGTGGTGGAAGAGCCCGAGGAAGCACCCCCACCTCCACCTCCACCTCCTAAGAAGAAGGCACCGGAGAAGATTTTCCGCATCGTGGAAGAGATGCCGAGATTTCCGGGGTGCGAACACCTGTCGAGCAAGGCCGAGCGCCAGCAGTGTTCGCAAAACAAGCTGCTCTCCTTTATAGCCAAGAACATCAAGTATCCGCCCCTGGCGCAGGAATCCGGTATCGAAGGCACGGTGGTCATTTCCTTTGTCGTCGAAAAGGACGGCAGTGTGACCGACATTCAAGTGGTGCGAGAGCTCGGTGGAGGATGTACCGAGGAAGCACTTCGCGTCGTCAAGCTCATGCAAGAGCAGTACAAGTGGATACCGGGCAAGCAACGAGGGCGGCCGGTGCGCGTACGCTTTACCTTGCCGATACGATTTCACTTAGAGTAAGTCTTCACACACATTCGATTGCCCATCCGTGAAACACTCACTACCCCTTGTGCCAACCCCAAGGGGAAGGTGTATATGGTGTAGTGTATCGATTGTAAGGGGTCGAGTTAACTGATGCTTTCGAGCTCAACGACGGGGCACAGCATTTCCTCTAAGGAGATGCCGCCGTGTTGAAAGGTGTTGTTGTAGTAGTTGAGGTAGTAGTGGTAGTTGTTGGGGTAGAGGAAGAATTTGTTTTGGCGGGCGAAAATGTACTTTGTGCTGAGGTGTGGTGAGGGGAGGCCGGCCTTCTGGGGCTTGTCGATGAGGAAGACCTCATCGCGGTCGAAGCTGAGGTTTTTGCCGGCTTTATAGCGCAAATTGGTGGTCGTGTTGCGGTCGCCGATGACTTTGATGGGGCTGCTCACACGTATGGTGCCGTGATCCGTGAGGACGAAGAGCTGTATGGGCTGCTTTAGGGCTTTGAGGAGCGCTGAACGCAGGGGTGAGTGGGTAAACCAGGAGCGAGTGAGAGAGCGATAGGCCTTTTCGTCGGAGGCCAGTTCTTTGATGACCTCCATCTCGGTACGCGCATGCGACAGGGTGTCGATGAAATTGTACACGATGAAGGTAAGGTCGTTATGGAGGTAGTTGAGTATTTGGGATTCGAGCTCTTGTGCCTTTTGGACATTGGTGATTTTGATGTATTGGACTTTGATGGGTTTGCGGAAGGTGCGTTTGATTAAGAGGTGGAGCAGATCTTCTTCGAAGTCGTTTTTACCTCCTTCTTCGAAGTCGTCTTTCCAGAATTGAGGATAGTGTTTGGCGATTTCGGAGGGGAGCATACCTGCGAAGATGGCGTTGCGGCTGTATTGGGTCGAGGTGGGCAGGATGCTGCAAAAGAAATCTTCTTTTTTGACGCGAAAGTGCTCTAAGAAAATGGGTTCGAGGGCTTTCCACTGGTCGTAACGGAGGTTGTCGAGGAGCAGTACGATGGTGGGACGCGACGGGTCGAGTTGGAGGAAGATTTTTTGGAGCAATACATTGTGGGACATGACATCGGGGCCATTGTCGGCGGGCAATTGGTGTATCCAATTGAGGTAGTTGGCCTCTACGAAACGGCTCCATTCGATGTTGGCTTCGATTTTTTGACGGGCGAGTGTTTGGAGGAGTTCGGGTACGTCGGATTCTTCCATCATGAGCTCCCACTTGACGAGTTCGCGGTAGATGTCAAGCCACTCGCTGTAGTTGGGATGAGCGTGGATTTGCTCGGTCATCTTATGGAAGGCCTGCCGATAATCCTGGACGGTTTTGGAGGTGATGAGCTGGCCCTTTTCAGTGATTTTTTTCAGAGTCAGTAGGATCTGATTGGGGTTGACGGGTTTGATGAGGTAGTCGTCGATGCGGGCGCCGATGGCCTCTTCCATGAGGTTTTCGGCTTCGTTTTTCGTGATCATGACCACGTGCATATGCGGTCGGATGGTTTTGATTTCTTCGAGGGTTTCGAGGCCGGTCATGCCGGGCATGGATTCGTCGAGGAAGACGATATCGATGTCTTCATCGCGTCGAATTTCCTCGATGGCATCGGGGCCGTTGGTCACTGTGACGACTTCATAGCCCTTTTTCTGGAGGAAAAAGAGCTGCGGTTTGAGCATATCGATTTCGTCGTCAGCCCATAAAATTTTCGCGCGTTTCATAGAGGAAATTTTACCGAAGTTGGTGTTGGAAAATTGTGGACACGGAATAAAAGTGTCGGTGTAGTACTATCTTTGGACAAGGGAATAACGCATGGGCGATTTATGATATTTTTAAAGCGGCCTGGAGGGTATAAAATATTTAGTGATCCGCTGTATGGGTTTATCAAAATTCCCGAAGGATTGTTGCTGCGCATCATTGATCATGCGTGGTTTCAGCGATTGCGACATATCAAGCAGACGGGATTGACATATCTGGTGTATCCCGGGGCGGTGCATACGCGCTTTCACCACTTATTGGGAGCGCTCCATCTGACCATGCAGGCGATCAAAGAGCTGAGGGACAAGGGGGCAGATATCACCGAAGATGAGGAGATGGGCACCTATGCGGCCATCCTCCTTCACGATATTGGTCACGGGCCGTTTTCGCATGCGTTGGAGGGTCGGTGGATCAGGGGGGTGTCGCATGAGCAGCTTTCGCTGTGGTATATGGAGGCACTCAATGCACTGTGGGATGGTGAGTTGGAGATGGCTATAGCGCTTTACAAGGGTCGCTATCCCAAGCAGTATCTCTCACAACTCATATCCAGTCAACTCGACATGGATCGGCTGGATTATCTGCGTCGCGATAGCTTTTACACGGGGGTAGCGGAGGGGGTCATTGGCCAGGATCGCATCATCAAGACGCTGGCCGTCGCCGACGGCAGACTCGTCGTGGAGGAGAAGGGGAAATTTTCGGTTGAAAAATTTCTCATTGCACGGTATTTTATGTACTGGCAGGTGTATTTGCATAAAACCGTGCTCGCTGCGGAGGTGATGTTACAAAAATTTTGGGATCGCCTTGAAGAGCTCGCCTTAGAGGGTGCTTATACTCCCATTTCACCAGAAATGCACTATTTTATACACTTAAAAAATGCCCAGGAGGCGGGAAAAGAGGAGATTATCCGTCGGCATGCGGGGCTGACGGATGTGGATTTGGAGTTTGAGTTGAAGCGGGCACTTTCGGCCGAAGATCCCTTGTTGCGGTATTTAGCGGAGGGTCTGGTGCGACGGCGCATCTTTCGACTTGTGTTTGACAAGAGCGGTCTTAGTGCGGAGGAAAAATCTGAGTTGACGAAAGCCATGCGAGCTGTCGGAATAACGGATTTGGAGGCGGTTGTTTGGCATGGAGAGGAAAAGACGCGCGTCTACGAAAATAAGCCCGTGCAGGAGATTTACTTGCGCCTGAAAGATGGGAGCGTCCAACCCTTATCGCAGATGTCTACCTTTCACTATGAGGCGAGGCCGGGGTCGCGTTGGTACCTGTGTTATCCGCGCTTGGACTGAATCGGGAGCAGCGGATCGAACAATCAAGGATAGTAGGGCTATTTTGTAACTTTGGGCAAAATGGAGGAGATGTCAGTGGACAAGGTGTTTGCACTCATTCAAAAGGAGCTCGAGCGCCAGCGGGACGAGATCGAGCTCATTGCTTCGGAAAACTACACCTCTGAAGCGGTGATGCGGGCCCAGGGATCCGTGTTGACGAATAAGTATGCCGAAGGGTATCCGGGCAAGCGGTATTATGGAGGCTGTGAGGTAGTCGACGAGATTGAGCAATTGGCCATCGACAGAGCAAAGGAGTTGTTTGGAGCGGAATACGCCAATGTACAGCCGCATTCGGGCTCTCAGGCCAATGCGTCGGTGTATTTATCGATGCTGCAGCCGGGCGATACCATTATGGGATTTAGCCTTGCCCATGGGGGCCACTTGACCCATGGCTCGCCTGTCAATTTTTCGGGCAAGGTCTATCGCGCTGTCTTTTACGGGGTGCATCCCGATACGGGCCTTGTAGAGATGGAGCAGGTGCGTCGGATTGCACTTGAGCATCGACCTAAGCTCATCATTGCGGGAGCATCGGCCTATTCGAGGGATTGGGATTATGCAGCATTTCGGCGCATAGCCGATGAGATAGGGGCGGTGTTAATGGTCGACATGGCCCATCCGGCGGGATTGATTGCAGCGGGATTATTGAACAATCCCGTCGCGCATGCCCATGTGGTGACTTCCACTACCCACAAGACCTTGCGTGGCCCCCGTGGAGGGCTCATACTGGTGGGGCGCGATGGCGAAAATCCCCTCGGAATCCGCAACAAGAAGGGCAAAGTGCGCAAACTGTCGGCCTTGATCAACAGCGGCGTGTTTCCGGGCATGCAGGGAGGTCCCCTCGAGCACGTCATTGCGGCAAAAGCAGTGGCCTTTGGTGAGGCCGCCACACCGGCATTCCGACAGTACGCCGAGCAGGTCGTGCGCAATGCACAGGCAATGGGCAAGGCCCTCTCTGAGCTCGGGTACCGCATCATTTCAGGAGGTACCGATAATCACATGCTCCTCATCGATGTGCGCAATAAATCCATCACGGGCAAGGAGGCCGAAGACTTGCTGGGACAAGCCAATATCATCGTCAATAAAAATATGATACCCTTTGATCCCACCCCGCCGACGGTGACCTCGGGAATACGTATCGGTACTCCGGCCATTACCACACGCGGTATGGGCGTGGAGGAGTGCCTCCTGCTCGTCGAATGGATCGACGCCATCCTCTCCCATCCAGAAGATGAAAAGTTAAGAAAAGACATACGAGCGAAAACCGTAGAGCTGAGTCGTTCGTTTCCACTATATCCGGGCATGGATTACACAGCGGAGTCCAAAACAACCCTATGTTGAAGATTCACTTTACCGAAAAAGCAGCCCAGCGACTGAAAGAGCTCAAGGATGAGCTCAAAGTGCCAGAGGATTACGTCTTGCGCCTTGGCATAAAGAGTACATCTTCTTGCGGCTCATCGAGGCTCTATACGATGGGCTTTGACGAGCCACAGCCGGGGGACATGACCTTCGAATTCGACGACTTCGTCGTGGCGGTCCATCCTACACACGCCATGCACATCTTGGGCATGAAAATCGATTGGAAAAAAGTGGGCGAACAAGAAGGATTTATTTTTATCGATCCGACAAAGGAGAAAAATTAAACGGGATGTGCAACGTTTACACAAAAAAGTCTGTCTTCATGAGGAGTGTGCTGCTATGGGGTGTCGTGTTGGTGGGTATGATGTCCCACTCTGTGTATGCACAGGAAGATGCCACTCCCCTGTTGGAAAAGGTCATTGAGCGCTACAACGAGATCAGTGCGGTGAGCATGGAGATGTTATTGCGCGTCTTTATTCCGGAGAGCGACACGGTAGAGCAAAAGCTAAAGCTGTATCGAAAGGGCAAGAGGTGGCGACTGGAATCGCCAAAACAATGGGTCATCTTTGACGGCAAGGACGTGTGGAATGTGTATCCCGAAGACAACCAAGCCATCGTATCAAAGCCCCAGGAAGGAGAGCTCAACGGATGGATGAGTGTAGACATCAGTGCGATGTTGAAAAAGCTCAAAGAGCAAACTTCTTTGCGCTGGATTACGGGGGTAAAAAAGTGGCAAGACCGGATGCTCACCCTCATTGAGCTCAAACCACGGGATCGGGATAACGAGTTTTTTAAGTTTCGATTGGGCATCGATCGGAAAAAAGCTGAAATACGCACTATTGAGAGCTTTGCCAAGGATGGATCGCGTTATGTGGTGGAAATACGAGACATCCGCTATGCGCCGTCACTCAAAGACGATCTCTTCCGCTTTGATCCATCGGGGTATCCGGGCATGCAAGTAGAGGATCTCCGTATGTGACTTTCGTCATTGTATAGTCGGTTAAAAGGTTCTATTTTTGCGCCCTGAAAGACAGGTAATTTTTGTGTAAAATTCAAAAAATCAAGGAATTATGGCATTAATTGGAAAGAAGGCGCCGTTGTTTAAGGCCCCTGCAGTGGTGGATGGAGGCACGATTGTAGAAGATTTTAACCTGGCCGATTACATCGGCAAGAAGTACATCGTGCTGTTTTTTTATCCGAAGGATTTCACTTTTGTGTGTCCGACGGAGATTTTTGCCTTTCAGGACCGCCTGAAGGAGTTTGAGAAGCGCAATGCGATGGTGATCGGTTGTTCGACCGATACCGAACAGTGCCACTGGGCATGGCTCAACTGGGAACGCAGCAAGGGAGGAATTAAAGGAGTGACCTATCCCCTTGTTGCCGACACCAACAAGACCATTTCCACCAATTACGGTGTGTTGGCAGGAGAGTGGGACTACAACGAGGAGGGTGAGCTCATCTGCCATGGCGAGATGGTCGCTTACCGAGGGCTCTTCATTATCGACCTCGATGGCATCGTGCGCCACGAGCTCATCAACGACATGCCCATCGGCAGGAGTGTAGAAGAGGTGTTGCGCGTATTGGATGCTATCCAGTTTGTCGGTAAATACGGCGAAGTGTGCCCTGCCGACTGGACGCCCGGAAAAGAAGCCCTCAAGCCGACACACGAAGGCGTAGCTGAATACCTCGCCAAGTACAGCTAATCTCGAAGTACAATCGTGATAGAAATGTACCTTTGCCCCTGTCCCGACAAGGGACAGGGGCTTTTCGTTTGAGGCAATGACTTTACAAGTAATTATCTTTATCATCGGCATTGTGCTCACGATAGCAGCTCATGGTGTATATCGGTATCGCGCCATGCGCGGCCTACAGCAGCTGTCCCGGCGTGGTATTCCCCTGCAGTGGCGGCATGTGTGGAGCGGGCAGCGCATGGAAATGGAATTGCTGAGGCGATATCCCGACGCTTCGACACTCATCGCACGGACGGTGCAGTCTATCCGCAGAGCGCTCATAAGTCTCGTCGCCTTGATTGTCTGGGTAGTGCTTTATCTTTGTATACGGCTTTTGTATTAGACCCGCAAAAATGGCTGTATGTCCCTGCGTATATGGGTGTTGGTAGCTTCAGTATTAGCCCTGGGGTGTGATGAAGAGGTCCCTCCCCCAGCCTATCTATACGTTAAAGATGCCTCTATTGTGAATGTTCTCAGAGATATTCGACCATTTCAGAGTGTAGACAAGCTATGGGTGGTCGTAGAGGGTATCGGCGAACACGGCATTTACCCCACCGGGAGCAAGATACCCATCATTCCTACAAGTGATTCGTTGCGGGTGTGGTTTTTTGTGGGCGTGCCTGTCAATGGAGAGCGCTTTGAGACGGTGATTTATGAGGCGTGTGCGCCGAGCGTGCATACACTTGATCTTCGGGCAGGAAGTATAGACACGCTGCGTTTACATTTTTCCTATCGTACTGAGGTGAAATTTCCTCTCTTTGAGGGTTTTGAGCCCGGTAGTAGCGGTCATTGGGAGGTGGTAGATACGACAGTGGGATATCCATTGACGATGCGGAGAGCTAAGGCCAGTGTGATGGAAAATGTGCGCTATGAGGGGCGGTTGCGCTTGTCTGTTGATTCGCCTGCGGTGTTGATGGCCTTGAATAAAACCGTCAAAAATGAGGCCTTTAAGGGTAAGGAGGTCTTTCTCGAAGTAAGTGTGCACAATCCCGCGATACATGTAGCAATGGGATTCGAAAGGCGGAGTAGACAGGGAGTGCGGCGTTTACTCAATGCTATTGTCCTGCCCGATAGTGTCGCTGCGCAATGGCGCATGTTTTACTTTCGGTTTACACCTGTCATCGATGCAGAGGAAGAATCCCTCTATCGATACATGTTTTTTGCCCGGCTGGATACGACTCAGGCTACTGTTGCAGAACTGGGCATCGACAATATCAAGGTGGTGGCATTTTAGGTATGAAATGGTTGACGACACGGAGGAAGGGTATTTTGACGATGTTGGCTGTAGATTTTTGTACAGCATCTGCAGCGTGGCTGGTCTTTTTTGCCTATCGCTATTACAGTGAGGGGAAGCCCATGCAAGGCCTGTGGGAAGATGCAAAGTTGTGGTGGGGGATGTTGTTGATCCCCATCGCCTGGGTGAGTCTGTACACACTACTTGATCACTATCGGGATATCTATCGCTTGTCGAGGTGGAACACCTTGGTGCGCACTCTTGTCGCCAGCACGATCGGGGTATTGGTATTGTACTTCACGGTGTTGATCGACGATGCGGCACAAAGTCAATGGGATATCTACCGATCGATGGCCGTGCTGTTTTTCACCCATACGGGCATGACTACGGTAGGGAGGATGGCCCTGCTGACGCGTGCAAAGAATCGCCTGAGAAAGGGGGTCGTACAATTTAATACCCTTATCATAGGTGGTAACGGCCGGGCTCTTGAATTGTATCGGGAGCTCAAGAGCAGGCCCTATGCTCTTGGGTATCGCTTTGTGGGATATATCTCTGTTAATGGCTGCAATGGCGAAGCTCTTAAAGGGCATCTACCCTGTTTAGGCAATCTGGAGGCCCTTCCGCAAGTGATCGAAAAGCAGGGCATCGAAGAGGTGCTCATCGCCATCGAGACCTCGGAGCACGAGTTGCTCAACAAGATATTAAATGTACTCTTCCGCTACGACAACGTGCTGGTCAAGATCGTACCCGATATGTACGACATCTTGCTCGGTACGGTCAAGATGAATTATCTCTACGGAGCGATACTCATCGAGATCAAGCGGGAGTTGATGCCGAGATGGCAGCGAGTGCTCAAGCGAGCGATGGATATAGTGGTGAGCTTGTTGGTCTTAATCTTGCTGGCCCCCCTGTATTTGTACATCATGATTCGGGTGAAGCTATCTTCTCCGGGCCCCATCATATACAAGCAAGAGCGGATTGGGTTGAACGGCAAGCCCTTTACCATCTACAAGTTTCGCTCCATGTATGTCAATGCGGAAAAGGACGGGCCCCAATTGGCTCAAGATAATGATGCGCGCATTACGCCTTGGGGTAGAGTGATGCGCAAATGGCGATTGGATGAGCTGCCACAGTTTTACAATGTCCTGCGGGGCGATATGTCTCTGGTGGGACCGCGGCCGGAACGGGCCTATTATATCAATCAAATTGTGAAATACGCCCCTCACTACGTCAAATTGCTGAAGGTGCGCCCGGGCATCACCTGTTGGGGGCAGGTGCGTTACGGCTATGCCTCAAGCATAGAAGAAATGCTCCAGCGGTTGAAGTACGACATCATGTACATCGAAAACATGTCGATCGGTCTGGATATTAAAATTCTCCTCCACACCATTTTAGTGCTGCTAAAGGGCAAGGGCAAATGAGAGCGTCCTGTGAGAAAGGGGAATGTGGAAGTGCTTAACTCAAGATGAATTTTACCAGATTCCAGCGATTGTCGTACGTGGCCTGGCCTATTTCGGAGAGGTCGTGATATTGCGCGACTTTTTGGATGAACTCAAGGTCGATATTGGAGTCGATTTGGGAGTTGGGGTTGGGATAGCCGATCCAAATATAGCCGGAGCGCTTGACTTTGTATTTGAGTAGGGGAAGCAGCTCGGTGAGTTCGCTTTTTCGTATGAGGAACACGATAGCCATGTCGGCGCCGGACTCATCGAAACCGATGAATTGTACCTCAGGGCTGACGGGTCCAAAACGAGCGAGGAAGTTGCTCGGCGGGTTGATGATTAAAAAGCGCGTCATCTTAGGTGTGATGCCGAGCTTGGATTTGAGGTTGTACGATGGTTTTTGGTCTTTGGTGTGGTTTTTGGTAACTACGGGTCGGTTCATGCCTGAAGATTTTCGATAATGATGGCGGAAGCGCCACCGCCGCCGTTGCATAAGGTGGCAAGTCCGTATCGATGGCCGTTTTGTCGCAAGGCCGACAAGAGGGTGGCGATGATGCGTGCACCAGAAGCACCCAGCGGATGCCCCAGCGAACACGCGCCGCCAAAGATATTGATTTTATCAATGGGTACATCTGCAAGCTTGGCAAAGGCCAGCGTTACGACGGCAAAAGCCTCATTGACCTCGTAGAGGGCAATGTCTTCTTTTCGGAGGCCGGCGCGCTGGATAGCCAGCTCGGCCGCTTTTACGGGAGCTGTGGTAAACCACTCAGGTTCTTGAGCGGCATCGGCAAAGGCCACAATGCGCGCAAGTGGGGTGAGCCCGTGCTTTTCAATAGCGGCTTTGGATGCCAGAATCAAAGCAGCTGCACCGTCGTTGAGCGTCGAGGCATTGGCGGCTGTGACCGTGCCATCGGGCGTAAAGACGGGGCGCAGTTTGGGAATCTTTTCAAATTTTACGCGCTTGTATTCTTCGTCTTCGCTGACGACGATGGGCTCACCCTTGCGCTGCGGCACCTCTACGGGGATGATTTCTTCCTTAAACTTGCCCGAAGAAGTGGCCTGAGCGGAACGCTTATACGATAGGATTGCAAATTCGTCTTGCTCCTCACGGGAGATATTGTATTTGCGGGCAGTGGCATCGGCAAAGACGCCCATGACGCTGTGCTGGTAGGCGTCTTCGAGTCCGTCTCTGACGATGGCATCCCATAGTTCGCCGTGGCCATAGGTGTATCCCCACCGCGCTCGAGGAACGAGATAGGGGGCGTTGGACATGCTCTCCATACCGCCGCTGACGACGATGTCGTTGAAGCCGAGCATAATGGTCTGAGCACCGATCGTGGTGGCCTTCATACCTGATGCACACACCTTGTTGACCGTGGTACAAGGGACGTGTTTAGGAATGTCGGCACCTAAGGCCGCCTGACGTGCTGGAGCCTGCCCAACACCAGCTGTGAGTACGTGTCCGAAGTAGACCTCATTGACTAAGTCGGCAGAGACCTTGGCGCGCTGCAGTGCCCCTCGAATGGCGATAGCCCCCAACTGCGGTGCACTTAGCGGTGCTAAAGCACCGCCAAAACTGCCCATTGGTGTGCGCACTGCCGCCGTAATATAGACGTCTTGCATATCGGGTGTGCAATTTAAGCCCTGCAAAGGTAGCATATTTCATACATACTTGTAGGATCGCTCGCGCAAGGTTTTGCTCTGGGGCGATTGGGTAATACGTGAAGTATGAAGTATTAATTGCAGCCCAATTCTTCGCGAGATAGACTATCCCCATTGGGGAAGCACGCACCCGAATAGACCGTCATTGGTCGAAAGCGCATCATGTAGGGATCATACAGGGCATTTTCGATAAAATCTTGCAAGTAGTCGAGTTCCTCCTCGGAGAGATGGAGGGGAATGAAGAGCGGTGAAAGCCGCTCGGGCGGCACATTGGGATTTTCCGAGACGGCCCGGTTTTTGTATTCCAGCACCTCGCGAATGGTCTTCTTGCTGGCACCGTGAAAGAAGTAGAGACCGTATTTCAGGTTGTACAGTTGCGGCACTTTGAATTTGTACATGTCTTCGTCGCGTTCGGTAAACCACCCCCTGCCGAGATTGCGATCCAGGTCGTTGGGACCCGTAGCCACCGCTAAGGGATTTTCCCACATGTCTTTCACGCCGATGGCGTGAAACTCCATCGAATTAAACACAGGACTCTTGTGGCAGAGATAACATCGCGCCTTGCTGAAAAACAGCATGGCACCTTTTTTCTGGCTGAGGGTCATAGCGTCTTTTTCTCCCCTGAGCCAGCGCTGGAAGGGTGCATAATAGGGCATGATCGTGCGCAAGAATGCAGAGATGGCCAGGCTGGCGGTCTGAGGGGTATAGCGCACAGATTCGGGAAACTCGGGGAAAGCCTTGTCAAAGAGCTCTACGTAATTGCCCAGTACACTGATCTTTTGAAGGTGTTCTTTGTTGATGACCATGCGGTGGAGGCGTAGACCCTCGATGTTTTGCGCTTCCAGTCCCTGATACCCCAGTTTGTTGACGTGTTCGACGCCCTTTTTTGCCCAGAGGTGTTCGGTGCCTTCGTTGACACCACCGGCGCCAAAGCGACCGTTCCATAAGGTGTTGGTAGTGTAGGCAGCTCCGATGAGTGCCAGAGGTCGGGCACCTTGCACATCGGCTTCACTGGGTTTGTAATCGGGGTCGAGATGGCGCTGCTCGCCATATCCAATGCCGCCATCGGCTATGCCTTGCGGCGTGCCGGGGCGAAAGCCAAGCTCGGGCAAGTGACAGGTGGCACAAGAATACGTCTGTTTTCCCTTCTCCTTAAGTGCATCCATGCCTAAAGCCGTCTCGTAAAACAACATTTTCCCCAGCTTGACCTTGTAGGGATTTAAGGGATTCTTGGGATCCTGGGGAATTTTGTCGAGATCCGTCTCCTTAGGCACTTGAAAGGCCTGCAAGCTTCCGGCTACTTCTATGATGCGGGCTTCGAGATTTTGATCAATGACGGAAGATTCGTCAATGCGCTCTACCGAACAACTGCCCAAAACTACACCAATCAATCCTGCAATAAAGTACAATAAAACCTTCCTGCTCCTGTCGTTCATGGGATGTAATTTTTGCAGCGCAGATGCAAAGTTACAAACTAATGCACTTTTAGAGCGAAAAGGCTTTCACCAAATTGTTGACAGAAAAAATCAATGCCCAAAATTCAGTCCTACATGTTAGCAAATTGATTATCAGATATAAATGTATTATCAAAAAATTTAATGTGATGGGGTTTTTACTTTTTGCAACATCTTTCGTGGGCTTCAGGGCTGTACTTGAAGTTGATCGCCAACCACGCGGCGCGACCGAGGCGGAAGAAGAACAGATAGAGGGGGATAGCTCCCACTACGACGATGCCCAATGCGAGGTTGACATCGACATGACCCAGATAAATCAGGGCAAAGGCGGCGAGTACGAATAGCCAGCCCGTGATGATATAGGAGATAAACATGGCTCCAAAGTAAAAGCCCGGTTCGGGATTGAAATCCAGCCCACAGCATGGGCATCGCTCGTGCATTTGGAAGGCGGTCTTTAGGCTAAAGGGTCGAATGAAGAGATCCCCGCAGTGACATCGGGGGCATTTGTGCCGAAGGAGTACATTCCACAAGATGGAAAACATGGCGCATGCGATTTTATACAGGTAATTGTGTAACCCAAAAACTGTTGTATTGTTGAAGGGGGAGTAGTAGGCGTGATGTGCGTCACATTATGGCACTGCAGGTAGATCTTGAAGATGCTGGTAGAAGTCGCTGAGGAGAGTTTGCAATTCTGTCTTTTGGAGGATGGCGGATCGCACTTGATCGAGGGGGATGCGTTCTTGCTGCAGTGTATCGCGGTGGCGAATGGTGACGGTGTGGTCTTCTATGGTCTGGAAGTCGACAGTGATGCAATAGGGGGTGCCGATGGCGTCTTGGCGGCGATAACGACGGCCGATGGTGTCTTTTTCTTCGTAGTGGCATTGGGTGTAGAGCTTGAGCTCATCGAAGAGGGCATGCGCTATGCGCGTAAGGCGCTCATCGGTGCGGACTAAGGGAAGGATCGCGCACTTTATCGGTGCCAATGGTGCCGGGAGCTTTAGTACGGTGCGCGGTGTGGGTTTTCCTTCGGCATCGGGGACGGTTTCTTCGGTGTACGCGTGGCTCAGTACGGCGAGGAAGGTGCGATCCAGGCCAATGGAGGTTTCGATGACGTACGGTAAGACGTGCTCTTGGCGATCGGGGTCGTAATAGCGGAGTTTTTTGCCGCTGTGTTGTTCGTGTTGTTTGAGATCGAAGTCTGTGCGCGAATGGATGCCTTCGATTTCTTTAAAGCCGAAAGGGAATCGGTATTCGATGTCGACGGCGGCATTGGCGTAATGGGCGAGATTTTCGTGGGTATGAAATTGTAGATCTTCGGCGGGAAATCCCAAGACCTGGTGCCAGCGCATGCGTTCTTCTTTCCAGTGTTCGAACCACTGCATTTCGGTGCCGGGGTGGACGAAAAACTGCATTTCCATTTGTTCGAATTCGCGCATGCGAAAGATAAACTGGCGTGCGACGATTTCATTGCGAAAGGCCTTGCCCACCTGTGCGATGCCAAAGGGGAGTTTTTGTCGGGTGGTCTTCAGCACGTTGGAGAAGTTGACGAAGATGCCCTGAGCAGTTTCGGGGCGCAAGTAGAGGGTGCCGCGCTCATCGGCGATATTGCTCAGTTGGGTGGAAAACATGAGGTTGAATTGGCGGACTTCTGTCCAATTGCGCGAGCCGCTGACGGGATCTGCGATTTCGAGTTCGAGGATGAGGGCATGCAGATCTTTCCAGTCTTGATTTTGTAAGGCGGTGTGCAGGCGCTGTCGGATCTGTTGAATTTCGTCTTGGTATTTCTGGACTCTGGGGGATTCGCTGCGGAACTTGTCTTCGTCGAAGGCCTCTTTAAAGCGCTTTCGCGCCTTTTGCACTTCGCGTTCGATTTTTTGTTGGAGCTTTTCGATGTGCATTTCGACGAGCTGGTCGGCTCGGTAGCGCTTTTTGGAGTCCTTATTGTCGATGAGGGGGTCGTGGAAGGCGTCTACGTGGCCGGAGGCTTTCCATGTCGTGGGATGCATGAAGATGGCGGCGTCGATACCGACGATGTTTTCGTGTAGTTGGACCATCGATTTCCACCAAAAGTCGCGAATGTTTTGCTTGAGCAATACGCCCCACGGTCCGTAGTCGTAGGTGGCGGCCAGCCCGTCGTAGATTTCCGAGGAGGGAAAGATAAACCCGTATTCTTTACAGTGCGCGGTAATCTTCTTCAAGCTCGTCTCTTCGCCCATCGCATGCTGGTTTTTTCCAGGTGTGGAAACTCCTCTCATCAGGATTTATCCTGCAAAGGTAGAGTATTTCGCCTGAAGCATTGCAGCGATTAGATCTCCACGGAGCGATAAAAGCCGATCGGACCGTAGTCGAAAGAGAGGATCAGTCGATTTTGGCGCTTTCCACGCAGGAAGTTTTGGCGGCTTCGCTGCAGAGACTTCCACAACTCGACGTAGGGGCGCGATATTTCTACGACGATGGGGATTTTATCTTCTCCATCGGAAGTGGATAGCGTGGCGATGGGCAAGGATATGAGCTCTTTCTCATGGCTTTCTCGTGAGTCAACGATGGGATTTAAAGGTACACTCGGGAGAAAGGGCACCTCTGGGATGGTGGGCTTGGAGCTCTGTGCAAGCCCTTTAATAGAGCTCTGAGCGGGAGTGTGTGGTGGTCGTTGAGTAGTAGAGGTGTGGGAGCGAACGTTTTGGATGCGGCCCCTTTCGGTATTTGTGGTCCTCGGTGGTGTGGAGCGGCCTCCCATAGGCGAAGAGTGTGCGATGTCGGAGGTGTGCGCCGCATGGGGGCGCTGTGGTTGGTCTTTTGGTTGGAGTTTTGGGGCGGGTATATTGTGCGATATGGCCGTGGGGATGTCGGCCGTAGGTGATGTCTGGGCGATAGTGATAGAGGATACGTTTGCGGAGGGGTAGTTGTTGACCATCCACCACCAGCTGAGGGCAAGGAGTGCGGCAATGGCCGCTGCTGCGGAAAGTGGATACCTCAGCATTTTCGTGCGCGGATGGCGTTTGAGGCGGCTTTTGTGGGGATAGGTGATTTGCTCGTTGGGGCGCAGCTGGAGGGCTCGATATTGGGCTATGGCGTGTTCGATGGCGTCTTTAGACCATTGGGAATAGAGCAGTTTCTCTTCGCTCTCTGTGAGGGTGCCGTCGATGAGGGCCATGATGAGCTCGTCGAAATCTTCGATGGAGTGGTATAGGGCAGTTTTTCGTGGAAAATGCTTCTGTGCAGGCGGGCTCATGCGTGCAAGCTGGAGCTGGCGGTAGAGCTGCTGGAGCGATGTGGAGCGTTTTATACGTTGGAGTACTTTTTCCCTGTCGACGGGTTGGAGGTCGCCTTCGATGAGGGCGATGAGGAGCTCTTCGTCGGAGAAATCATCGATGGGGCGATAGAGCATCGACTTCAGCGGAAAGCTGCGTGCGGTGGGCGGATGATCGCCGGGGGTGCGGGATGGTATGGAGGGAGCAGGGCGTCGATCTCCTCTGGAGTGGAGCTTTCGGATCCATATGTGTATTCGCTTGATCATGCGTGGTTGTTGAGTTTTTTAGATTGGTATGAAATAGTTCACGCTACGTAACCCATACGCGTCAGGATGTTTTTGAGTTTTTTACGAGCGCGGTAGATATAGACTTTGACTTGGGAGGCATTGAGTTTGGTAATGTGTTCGATTTCCTTATAGGAGTAGCCTTCGTAGTCGCGCAGGAGTAGGACGGTGCGCTGGTCTGGTGGGAGGAATTTCAGTGCGCGGTGGAGTACTTCCTGGAGGTCTGTGTCGCGTGGGAGAGTGGTTTTGAGGGATTCGTGGATGGGTTCGAGAGGTTCTTCACGTTTGCTTTTGCGCCAGCGGTCGATGATGAGGTTGTGAGCGATTTTAAACAGGTAGGTTTTGCTGGTTTCGAAGCGCACGTGCTGGCGTTTTTCCCACATTTTGGCGAAGGCGTCTTGGACGATGTCTTGAGCGGCAGCCTCGTGGTTAATGGCGCTGAGGACAAATCGGTAGAGGGCATCGGCGTACATATCGACACAGGCATTGTATTCGACTGCCGTCATCCTTTAGGCGGTTTTAGAGTGTATACGACGAAGGGTGGGAAAAAGTTACACGGCGTAGGCGGGAATCTGGTTGGGGGGTGGGAATACAAATGAGATACACCTTTGGATGATGATTTAACAGGCTTCTTGATAGGGGTAAAGAGAGTTGCGAAAATTACAAGATTGTGCATGAATTACCAAAAAGAACTGCACTTAACTCACATTATCATATAGGGGAGAAAAAATTTTTTCTATAAGATGTTTTTGCATTGGAGGAAGTTATTGTCTTTGTGGCAGGAAGAGATTTTAGATGTTTTGTAGGTCAGTAATAGAGGGGGTTGTTAAAAGCATCCTGCATCCTGCATCCTGCATCCTGCATTACAAATTGTCTTGAGTGTACCATTTACGAGTGGATTCATCTAATCTTGACATTTTCTCAGCGGATCGTTCACTACCTATTTATTATTGCAAAAAAATATAAGGCGGATTACCCTTACACATTGGTGTACTGGAGGGATGTAGATCCGCCATTTTTAATACGCTTGTGGAATAGCCACTACAAAATAGTTTCTCAAAAACCGATCTTGTGTAGCCTACATTTCGAGTGTTCTATAACTGATTATAATTAATTAAAACAAACCAAAAAAATTTAGAAAATGAAAACAAAGAATCTTGTGTTTTTGATATGCATGTTCATATATGTTCTAATATCGTGTGTAGAGGGCAACCTCGACAAGGTGGAAGCTGTAGCGAGTGATGCTTTAGCGTCGATGAAAAGGGCTAGTACAGAGCTTGAGGCTATGGCTGCAGATGTAATGCTCCTAGATACTGTGCAAAACCAGGCCTGTATTCCCCAGACGGATGCGGATTCTTTTTGGTGTACCACCGACTATGTGCATAGGAAACTGATTAAAGTACCTCGTAAAGGAGCCAGGCCGCCCTGTCGAGTGTGGGCATCGTATTTCATTACGGTCTGTAAACACAAATCAAAAGATTTGTGGGTGACCTACCTTTACGACTTAAAGGTTTCTCCGGATTACTACGGTTGTGACATTTTTTGGGCATAGGTGCAACGCCTGTGCTCATCCAATCATTTTATACCTTGATAACTGAAAAAAAGATATTGATCATGAATAGAAGTGGGTTTACAATTCGAAAAGAGTTTTGTATAGTTGTTTTTACAATAATCCTTCTTATAATGCGGCCATTCGAATATCTCATTGGGCAATCAGCATTGACAATTGAGAACGCCTCGCCGCTTTGGAGTACAGATATTGAATTTCATGGATATGGAAACCCACATTTAATACCGAGCTATAACGACTATCGAGATCTACTTCGCTTTGATGAAAGAGGGGATATCTATATCCTGTACAACATCTTTGGAAGCAAGCTCATAGAGGGATATGCGTTGTACAAGCTCAATCATAAGAATGGAGCCATAGAATGGGAATATATTAAACAGTCAAAGGAGTATAAGAATCGCACTGCTGCACATAGTCCTCGAATGACCTCTGATGGATACGAAGTCTTGATCAATTACGAAATCAATCGAGATAGTAGTCAGCTCTATTGGGGAGGATTATCAAAGATAGGAAAGGCCGTACATCAATTTACTGATGGCAGTGTGATCGACAGTGTTGTGCCCGGACCAAGGGATACGCTGGCTGAACTTGTTTCATCGCCATTGGCAGTCACAATGACAAGTGTTGTAGTAGATTACATTCCATATGAAGAAGGATATGTGTATTTTGTAGGTTACTCCCCCCGTGCATCGGAATTTATAACTGAAGTGTCGCATCTAAATAATGAGGGGCATTTGCTTTATAAAAAGAGTACAACGATATCACTTCCTACACCTAAGATCAATTTTAAGGGGGGCATCACGGAAAAGGGTGATATGTGGATATTTCTGTATAGCATTCTCAAAGGTAGTGCCGATGGAGCCGATACTGTTTATTTGCGTATGTACTTGTACGACACCTTTCTCAATTTACGAAGTGTGTATGATTTTTCCGATATTGCCGATATAAGCAGTGATGTAAAGAGCTTTGATATAGCATGGGATGCTGAAGAGCAGCATTATTACTTGCTGAGTTATTCCAATGCAGAAGGTGGGCCCCATAAGAGGGTGGTAATCCGAAAATTTGATTTGGATCATACCTTACGCGCGAGGATTGATTTATTCGGTTTGCCCTATAAAATATATAGCGTTGGTCTTGTCGAGTTATCGGGCGATACTACGCTACTCTATTTTACCAATGCTGATCAAAAAGGCAAAGAGGTTAATTTTTACATTGCCAGATCTTCAGGAGAAATCGAACACCTACGTACTCTGAGACTGGATACCAATTATGTGGCATATTTGAGGAAAGCCACTGTGACGCCTTCCGGCCAGTTGCTGGCGTATTTTGAATATAAGACGCTTGAGGAATATCCGTCTGCATTTATTCCGTGGCATAATAGTTACTTTTTATTTGACATAGAGGATTTTATTACTTCAGTTAGTCCAGTGAAAAACCATCCGTCCTGGACGGTATGGCCAAATCCCACAACGGGGAGAGTGTATCTTAAGGGAGAATGCTTTCGCCCGGAAGTGCGCATTTTTTCCCTCGATGGGAGAGAAAAGGAGGTATATTGTGAAAATGGTGTAATGAATATCTCCGATTATGAACCTGGAACATATATAGTGCAAATCTACTCACGTGGCCGATTAATGGCAGTCAAAAGAATAGTGAAGCTATAATGATATTTAGCTGTGACTCTCGATGATTAGTCACAAATTCAAAATGTAGGTATTATGATGAAAAAAGTCTATGCATCTGTGATGATAGCAGTACTAAATACCTTTTCTCATGCCCTATGGGCACAATCGTTTTCCTTCAAAGATGATGGCCCTGTACTCTGGCATCACTTAGTTAAAGGCGATGGATATAGCGATACTATACGGATTTTTTGGGCAATAAATGGTCTTGACGGAGTAAAGATTGTAGGAGATGGGCTATACTTGCTACATTTTGCATTGATACAATTTTATGAAGGGTATACTGTAGAGAAAATTGATTTAAACACAGGAGAGGCCCTGTGGACTCATACTGTGCTCGGTGTCGACAAGATGAATAGAGAATATCCAAGTATCCCGTATATTACTGGAGATAGCAGCTTCAATGTTTTGGTTTTTCGCCAAAAAGACACAGCGAATACTAATGTACTATGGCAGGAAGCAGTGTTTGGCTTGCGCAGCTATGATCTTCTAACGGGTGAGGTCATAGATAGCAGTTTTGCAGATAGAAAAGATTCAACAGTGGCCACCTTAAGGCCTATCGGAGGCTCATTTATTAAAAAGGTGAGCCTTTTATACCCTGATACAAATCATTTGGATACATTTTATTATTTAGATAGGATATTTTTGAGTTCAACTATCTTGAACAATATTTACAAATTAGATAAGAGGGGTAGAGTTGTAGATAGCTTATTTTCTCATACTACCCTTAGACATAATGTTGATAATTACTCCTATCGATTACTTGAAAATGGGTCCATAGTATTCCTCTATCACTCTCCTGCTATTTTCTTTGGTGAAAAGGATGACTTGACGCTGGAAGTAGTAAAACTAAGAGGTTTAAAATTTGATACTACGTATTTAGATTTGTCGAGTACACTGTCGGGATTTGATCGGAGCATTTTGACCTATGCTGATACAACTAAGTTTATAATAAAAGCGAAAAAGGAAACGAGAGATATTATAGAGATAAAATTGCTCTGTTATGATTATCATGCCAGACTTTTGGGCTCGGCTGAGATAATGGTCGATAAAAGAGAGTTTCCAGAATTCGAAGTGAGCAATCCCTTGCTTTTAGAGGATGGTAAGATGCTTTATGCTATGACTTGGCAAAAAGATAGCGTATCATCTATTATTACGCTCGTGAAATCGGATAGTTCGGGCAATCGTGAAGTGATTGGGATCTTGGAACCCGTAGCGGAAAATTCCGTAATAAAAACAGACTATCTCATCGACATCGATGACAATCGCTTATTGGTGGGAATCTCGGATCGAAAAACATTGTCCAATACGAGATGGAAATATTTGATGAATTGGGTTATGCTCTCTAAGGAAGAGCTTCTTAAGAGCATAGGAACAAAAATGCCAAAAGATCCTATCGATGTTACTATTTATCCCAATCCTGTGAGGGAGAAAATACGGATTATCAATGGGAAGCTCAACGTCCGAGCATATCAACTGTATAACAGCGATGGTCAAATTGTCAAAAGCGGCCTTATATCTACTAATGGTATTGATGTACATAACTTGCCAGCAGGACTATATATACTCAGACTAAGAATGCGCAATAGATCGGAGGTGTGTTATAAGGTGCTTAAAATGTAAGTATGCCTTTACGGCATTTATCATCTGTGTAAAGATTTATCGGGTTAACAATTGTGTAGATTAGGTGGATGTAAAAGTGCCTTGTGATAAGGCAAAGGTTTTAAAAATGTGATTTTTTGTCCTATGCCCTTCTGCATGTGGGATCGAGTGGATTAGAGAGCGAGAAAACCTATATTTTCACCTATCCGTCCAATAGAGTTTTTCGATGCGGAGGAGGGGGCCTGGGCAGTGGTGTTGGTGGCAGGCCTGGCAGAGGCTGATGAGGCCATTGTAGGAAGCTGTGTCGGGGTGTTGTCGGAAGTGATCGTATTGGCGGAGGAAGGCGTGGGCGTAGAGGTAGTAGCTGGAGTCTTTCATGTGTGGGTGGGTGGCTTCTGCGGTGAGTATTTTGGAGAAGTGTCGGTTGGGGAGTGGCACTTGGGCGGTTGGGAGGTGTGGGCGTATGCTGTCGAGGTAGTGGGTCATGTAGCGCATGTGTGCGGCCAGAGGGCTCATCGGTTGGGGGCGGTATTCGACGAATGCGGGTTTGGGAGTGGCCTTTTTATGTAAGGTGGGGAGGAGCTTGCAGGCGGAAAGGAGGATGGCGAAGAGAGCTATGGGCCATATATGGCTGGATGCGATCATCCTTCTTCGATGAGGGAGGCTTTGGCAAACCAGCGGTTCATTCGGGCGATGTGTTCGAGGGAGATTTCTTTGGGGCATTCGGCTTCGCAGGCTCCGATGTTGGTGCAGTTGCCGAAGCCTTCGAGGTACATGCGTTCGACCATTTTACGAGCGCGGATGTAGCGTTCGGGTTGGCCGTGGGGGAGCAGGCCGAGGTGGCTGATTTTTGCGGCTACGAAGAGCATAGCGGCTCCATTGGGGCAGGCGGCGACGCAGGCGCCGCATCCTATGCAGGCTGCTGCATCGAAGGCCTTGTCGGCGATGGGTTTGGGTACGGGGATCGAATTGGCCTCGGGGGCGGAGCCGGTGTTGACGCTAATGTAGCCGCCGGCTTGCATGATGCGTTCGAAGGCGGAGCGGTCGACCATGAGGTCTTTGATGACGGGGAAGGCAGCGGCGCGGAAGGGTTCGACCCAGATGGTATCGCCGTCCTTGAAGTGGCGCATGTGGAGCTGACAGGTGGTCGTGCCGGGAAGGGGGCCGTGAGGTTTGCCGTTGATGACCATGCTACAGGCGCCGCAGATGCCTTCGCGACAATCGTGGTCGAAGGCGATGGGGTCTTTTTTTTGACGTATGAGGCGTTCGTTGAGGACGTCGAGCATTTCGAGGAAGGACATGTCCTCGTGGGCATCGACCTCGTAAGTTTCGAAGTGTCCTTTATCCTGTGCGTTTTTTTGTCGCCATATCTTCAGTGTCAGTTTCATGGTGCAGAGATTTTATCCGTTACTAAGAGCTACTTATAGCTTCGGGTAGATGGTTTGACATTTTCGAACACGAGGGGTTCTTTGTGCAGGATGGGGGGGTTGGAGGTGTCGGTCCACTCCCAGGCGGCGACGTAGGCGTATTGGTCGTCGTTGCGGAGGGGTTCGCCGTCGGGGGTTTGGTATTCTTCGCGGAAGTGTCCGCCGCAGCTTTCGTTGCGGTGGTAGGCGTCGATAGCGATGAGTTCGCCGAGTTCGAGGAAGTCGGCTACTCGGTTGGCTTTATCCAGTTCGGGATTGAGTTCGTCGATTTTGCCGGGGATGAAGACGTTTTTCCAGAATTCTTCGCGGAGGGCGCGGATGTTTTCGGCTGCTTGGAGGAGGCTTTCGGCGGTACGGCTGATGCCGGCGTAGTTCCACATGATTTTACCGAGTTGGCGGTGGAAATATTCGACGGGTTGGTCGCCTTGGACGGAGAGGAGTTTTTCGAAGCGTTGGCGGGCGCGTTGTTCGGCTTCGTCGAAGGCGGGATGGTTGGTATCGGTCTTTGGGATGCGTATTTTATCGGCGAGGTAGTGGGAGATGGTGTAGGGGATGATGAAGAATCCGTCGGCGAGCCCTTGCATGAGGGCGGAGGCGCCAAGGCGGTTCGCGCCGTGGTCGGAGAAGTTGCACTCGCCGAGGGCAAACAGGCCTGGGATGTTGGTTTGCAGTTCGTAATCCACCCAGAGCCCCCCCATGGTGTAGTGGACGGCGGGGTAGATGGTCATGGGTTGTTCGTAGGGGTTGACGCCGGTGATTTTTTCATACATCTGGAAGAGGTTGCCGTATTTGGCTTTGATGACTTCTTTGCCCAGCTTGCGGATGGTGTTTGGATCGGGGTTGGTGATGCCGCGCAGGGATGCTTCGGATTTGCCGTAGCGGATAATGGCGTCTTCGAAGTCGAGGAAGACGGCTCGGCTCGTAGCGTTGACGCCGCGTCCTTCGTCGCACACTTTTTTTATGGCGCGTGCGGCCACGTCGCGCGGAACGAGGTTTCCGAAGGCGGGGTACATGCGTTCGAGGAAGTAATCTCTATCTTCGGGTGGAATGTCGCGAGGATTCTTTTGTTTGTTGCGTATGGCGAGGACATCGTCCATTTTTTTGGGCACCCAGACGCGTCCGTCATTGCGGAGGGATTCGGACATGAGGGTGAGCTTAGACTGGTATTCGCCGCTTTCGGGGATACAGGTGGGGTGGATTTGGACGAAGCAGGGGTTGGCCATCAGGGCACCGCGGCGCACTGCTTTCCAAGCTGCGGAGACGTTGGAGCCCATGGCATTGGTGGATAGGTAGTAAATATTGCCGTAGCCACCGGTGGCGAGGACGACGGCGTGTGCGCCGTGGCGTTCGAGTTGGCCGGTGAGGAGGTTGCGTACGATGATGCCGCGAGCTTGGCCGTCGATGATGACGATGTCGACGAGCTCGTGGCGGTTATACATTGTCACTGTGCCGCGGGCGATCTGGCGGTTGAGGGATTGGTAGACGCCGAGGAGGAGTTGTTGGCCGGTCTGGCCTTTGGCATAGAAGGTGCGCTGGACCTGTACGCCGCCGAAGGAGCGATTGGCCAGGTAGCCGCCGTATTCGCGGGCGAAGGGCACTCCTATGGCCACGCAGTGGTCGATGATTTGGAGGCTGATTTCGGCGAGTCGGTAGACATTGGCTTCGCGGGAGCGGTAGTCGCCGCCTTTGATGGTGTCGTAAAACAATCGATAGATGGTATCGCCGTCGTTTTGGTAGTTTTTTGCGGCGTTGATACCGCCCTGGGCTGCGATGCTGTGTGCCCGTCGTGGGCTATCGTGAAAGGTAAAGCATTTGACCTGGTAGCCCAGCTCACCGAGGGCGGCCGCTGCGCTGCCTCCTGCCAGTCCTGTGCCCACTACGATGATTTCGAGCTTGCGCTTGTTATTGGGGGCGACGAGTTTTTGATGGTCTTTAAAATACTGCCATTTTTGATGAAGCGGCCCCGGTGGCACTTTGCCGTCGAGCGTCCTGCCTTCGATCCATTCGATTTTCATACGGCGATGGTGATTTGACTCAGCTAAATTTAAAGTACAAGGCAATGGGAATTATGGCAAAGAGGAGTGGTACGAGTATAGAAAACCACTTTCCGAAAGCTACGATGAATGGCGTGTATTTCGGATGGCGAATGCCGAGTGTCTGAAAGGCGCTTTGAAAGCCGTGACTGAGGTGTAATCCCAGGACGACCATCCCCAACACATAGGCGATGACCCATAGCGGGTTTTGAAACGTCTGGACGACTTCGTCGTAAAGCTGTTGATGGGGAAACGCTTTGAGCACTTTCATGGGGAAGAAAAAGTCCCACAAGTGTAGGATGAGAAAAAGCAATATGCCGATGCCCAGCAGAGCCATATGACGCGCGGACCACGTGGAGTTGTCCGTAGCGGTGACGGCATATCGCGCCCCTTTTGCCTTGCGGTTGTAGCGGTAGAGCAGGATACCCTGGACGATATGTAGGGTGAAGCCAAGGAAGAGCAATATCGAGAGGATGCGGATAATCCACCGCGATTCCATCCAGTCGACGAAGGCGGAGAAGGTGCGGCCGTTGTCGGGGAGCAAGAGTAAGATGTTGCCCGACAGATGTACGATGAGGAAGCTCACTAAGAAGAGACCGGTCAGGGCCATTATCCATTTTTGGCCGATGGGAGATCGTAAGAATTTTGCGATTGCATTCATGTATTCATGCGTTTTACACCGCAAGACGCACCGCAATAAAACGGCACAACAGGGAGATGCAAAGATACGGGAAAAGCGCGGGATGAGGTGCCCAATACTTGGCCTTGTAAAATATTGCACTGCCCTGAATGGAGAAAAGGGAGCCTTTGGGGCTGCGTCAAACCATTTACTGGACGTTGCGTTAATAATTTTAACCTATTGACCGGGCAGATTGGAACGATTTTTATGGATATAGGGGGATGAAATCGTACAAACGTATCTAACAGACCGGATTTGATGCTGTACAAAGCGATATTCCAGGGCCGGTTGGATTATGCCACAGAGCGTGCCTATCGGCAGATGAAGGCTTTGTACATTCATCGCATCGAAAATTATTACAAGAGGGAAGCGCATTTCAAGCCCGATCAGATCTTCGATGATGAGCTCCATAGGGTGGTCATACCGCGTACGGTGGTGCAGCTGTCGGAGAAATACTGGAAAAATACGGT
Source organism: Saprospiraceae bacterium (assembly GCA_015490715.1). Lineage (GTDB taxonomy): Bacteria > Bacteroidota > Bacteroidia > Chitinophagales > Saprospiraceae > S141-43. The sequence continues at coordinate 46,683 of WFXH01000087.1, forward strand.
CAATCTATTGAAGCTCTGTGCGGATTATGCGGTCGCCGGATATGTAGGAGCGTGGATGGTACAGGAGGGCAAGATCCTCCACTATGCGATGATTGAGCCGACGGGAGATAAGGTGGTCGTGCGGGAGTTTAACAAGGCCCTTTCCATCATAGGCGAGAAGGGGCGGGAGAAGGAGGCCCTCGAGCGCCTCAATAAAGCGATTTCAAAGTACGACAAACACTCGATGGCGTACGAGCGTCGCGGTTACGTCAACTTTATTTTAAAGCAGTATGAGGACGCGCGCTA
>WFXH01000088.1 GCA_015490715.1 Saprospiraceae bacterium
CTACCCAATCCCCAGCCAAAAGAAACAAACGGCGGTAATGGCGGTGGGGATCACCTCTTCCCATTCCGAACAGAGAAGTTAAGCCCACCAGCGCCGATGGTACTGCCCCCACGGGCGGGAGAGTAGGTCGCCGCCGATCTCTTCTTGTTTTAAAACCGCTGACAAAAACACCTAAAAGCTACAGCCTGTGCATCCGCATGGGCTTTTTTTATACTTACATTGACCTAAATCCCATTGCCCCATCTATTATCTCGATTTAGACACTACTTCTTACATCATTACTATTCGTAGAAGGCTCCAACGACCTTTTCCTATAAATAGCTTGAACAGTTGAGCTCCTTTAATCATCCCTTGTAGGGAGAAAATCTCTTTCCCCTAGCTCTTATAGATATGCCTTTCATAGCCGTTGCGATACACCTCTAATCTATTCGAAAAAAATATGATGCAGCACATTTTGACGTTGTATTACCAGCATTGGCGTACCTTTAGGGGTAGAGTCGTGAAGTATTTTGCCAGTTCAATTGTACTTCGTATGATTAGGATTAGGCAATCCCTGAGTAGGAAAGGTGTAGTTGGGGGAGTCATTCTCTCGATGGTTTTTGGTATCTTTAGTTGTAACGACGAAGTGGATATCATCGAAGAGGGAAAAGTCATCCCCGTAGTGTACGGATTTCTCAATATAGGAGATACAGCGCAGTACATCCGCGTGGAAAAGGTCTTTGGTGAAGAGGGAAAGGATGCCTACACTACTGCTTCGGATTCGTCGCAGATCTTCTTTGGCCCAGAACTCGAGGTGCAGATGAGTGTGGATACCTCAGAGGGATGGTATACGCTGCAGCGCGTAGACGGTGCAATGGAGGGATTTCCTCGGGATTCAGGGGAGTTTTATTACAAGAGCAATCCTCTCTACAAGCTGTTGAGCGCTGTATTGGATTTTCGCACAGATGCTCCTGTGTATTTGCGTCTGGTACTGGAGGGCGTTCCAATAGCGACGTCATCTACGCGGATGGTTGGCCCCATCACCATGCGCTTTCCCCTTGAGCCTACCGTCTATTGGGACCATTCGAAACCCCTCAATGTGCGGATCAGAACAACCCGATCCGCAAGAGTCTTCGACATCCGCCTGCGATTTCATATCGAAGAACGCCCATTCGATAACCCCGGGCAAGTGCGACAGGTGGTGCTCGATTGGACGCCTCTGCAACTGGAGAGGCGTACGCCTTCCATATTCCAGTTTTTTACCATCGATGCAGGTGCACTCTATGCCTTCCTTGCGAGCCATTTGGAGGTGGATCCCAATGTGCAACGCCGACTGGTGTCCTTCGACATTGGTGTTTCGGCTGGGGGCGAAGAGTTTGAGGCCTATGAAAATCTCGCCCTTGCCAATGTCGGCATTACGGGAGCCTTAGAACTGCCGCTGTATTCCAATATAGAGGGGGGATTGGGTATTTTTAGCAGTGTGTCTCATCTCTTCTTAGACGGATATGAGCTGGATAAGTCTTCGATGGATTCACTTGTAACACAGAAGGTACTCCAGCCGTATAATTTTGTTAAGTAAACAATGTGATATTGGAGGATTATGAGTTAACGCCGTTTGCCCAGACCAAACTGTTGCATTAGCGGGAACATCCCCTTGCCCTTTGACAGTTGGTGCATCATCTTACGCATCTGCTCAAATTGTTTGATAAACTGGTTGACTTCGTGGATGTCGTTGCCACTACCCCGTGCTATGCGCCGTTTGCGACTGTGATTGAGGATTTGTGGGTTGGCGCGCTCCTCAGGGGTCATCGATAAGATGATGGCTTCGATTTTCTTAAAGGCGCTGTCGTCGATTTCGATGTGTTTGAGTACTTTGTTCATTCCGGGTAGCAGACTGAGCAGGCTTTTGAGATCGCCCATGCGGCGAATTTGGTGGATTTGGGCGAGAAAGTCGTTGAAGTCGAATTGGTTTTTGCGGATTTTCTTTTCGAGGCGGCGTGCTTCGCGCTCGTCTATTTCGGCCTGGGCCTTTTCGACAAGTGTGACGATATCTCCCATGCCGAGGATGCGCTGGGCCATGCGCTCAGGGTGAAACACGTCGAGGGCATTGAGCTTTTCGCCGTGGCTGACAAATTTCAGAGGTTTGCCGACCACGTACTTGATCGACAAAGCGGCACCTCCGCGCGTATCGCCGTCGAGTTTGGTCAGCACGACGCCATCGTAGTCGATGACCTCATTGAAGGCTTTGGCCGTGTTGACGGCATCCTGTCCCGTCATGGCGTCGACGACAAAGAGGGTCTCCGACGGCTTAAGGGCCTCTTTGAGCGATTTGATTTCGCGCATCATTTCATCATCGATGCTCAATCGACCAGCTGTGTCGACGATGACGACGTTGTAGCCTTTCTGGCGAGCGTATTCGACAGCTCGTCGAGCTATGTCGACGGGGTCTTTGCTCTCCTCGTCGGAGAATACTTCCACTTTGATTTGCTCGCCGAGGACGCGAAGTTGTTCGATAGCGGCGGGGCGGTATACGTCACATGCGACCAAAAGGGGGCGCTTCTTCTTGTGATCGCGTACGTATTTGGCGAGCTTGGCTGAAAAAGTTGTCTTTCCCGAGCCTTGAAGGCCAGCAATGAGCACGATGGCGGGATTGCCCGTGAGGTGGATATCAACAGCATCGCTGCCCATCAGTTCGGTCAGCTTTTCGTGGACAATCTTGACAAGCAATTGCCCCGGCTTGACGTTTCGCAAGCGATTCTGCTGCCCGAGCGCCTCCTCTTTGACCTTTTCGGTAAACTCTCGCGCGATTTTATAGTGTACATCGGCGGCGACCAATGCCCGCCGTATATCCTTGAGCGTACTGGCTATGTTGACCTCGGTGAGCTTGCTCTCACCCTTGAGGTGCTTAAAAGCCATTTCAAGTCTTTCCGTCAGCGATTCAAACATGGGTATTCGATTTTTCCGAGGACAAAAGTAGCATTTCTGCAGGTATTAACTCTCCGATGTCCAATAGTGTTCAGAGCGGTGCAGCTGCTCTCGATGATTGCCGTGTCTTTTTATTTTTTCGAGGTAGCACGATTTCATACAAGCCATTCCTGAAATCGAATATCTAAATTTGTATGTAAGGTCATCGATCCAATGTATTATTTCATACCTTGCGGATTTAAATAAAATTGTAGTGTTGCAAATAGGAGTACTGTCGGATACACATGGGGCACTAGACGAGGAGGTATTGGAGGCACTCGAGGGCTGCGATCAAATTTGGCACGCCGGCGATATTGGCACATTGGAAATCATCGATCGACTTCGGGGGATATGTCCTGAGGTGAAGGCCGTCTACGGCAATATCGACCCGCCGTCGTTGCGACGTGTGTTTCCGGAAGTATGGGTCTTTGAAGTCGATCAGCTCAAGGTGGTCATGCTGCACATAGCGGGGTATCCTGGGAAATACACCGCTCAAGCGCGGCAACTGTTAAAGCAGCAACGGCCTCAGCTGCTCGTCTGCGGGCATTCGCACATCTTAAAAATCGTCCGCGATCCCAAATATGGGCATTTGCATCTCAATCCCGGTGCTGCGGGTCGAGAGGGATTCCATAAAGTGCGCACCATTGTACGTTTCGGCGTGATTGGGGAGCGACTCGTGGATGTGCGTGTGCATCAATGGGATCGGTGATCAATGTACATTCTTGCCGTTTGAGTAAGGTGTTTTTGGGTATAAAATCGTGCGCCTTCTACATAGGAATTTGTGGAGATTTCATAAAGGGGATTAAAACATATTGACAGGCGAGAGGTTTAAAATGGTATATCCGACATCATGAGTGGTAACCCTATGGCCGAACGCGAAAAAGTGGATCATGGAGGTACAACGCAGGAGGGCGAAGAGCTCATCTTAGAGCAAATCATTCGCGTCGATAAAAAGCAGACGCCCATCCGCATCGATAAGTTTTTAGTCGACAAGCTCGAAAAGGTCAGTCGCAACAAGATACAACTTGCTATCAAAGAAGGGCTCATTACGGTCAATGGCAACCGCGTCAAACCCAACTACCGCGTCAAGCCCCAAAATCAAATCAAGGTCGTCTTTCCCAAAGAGCCGGTACAAAATTATGTCACCCCAGAGGATATCCCCTTAGACATCGTCTACGAAGACGATCATCTCTTGGTGGTCAACAAGCCGGCGGGAATGGTCGTGCATCCCGGTGTGGCGCATTATTCGGGGACACTGGCCAATGCACTGGCTTATCACGTCAAAAGCAAAAAATTGCCCATTTTGGCGGGCAGCCCCATGGATCGTCCAGGCTTGGTTCACCGCATCGATAAGGATACCTCCGGGTTACTGGTCGTGGCAAAGTCGGAAGAGGCGCTCATCGGATTGGCTAAGCAATTTTATCACCACACCGTATACCGCAGGTATTGGGCTTTGGTGTGGGGAGAGCCCGATCCTCCAGAAGGTACCATCATCCGTAATGTGGGTAAGGATCCGAAAGTGCGCACGCGCATGCGCGTCTTCGAACACGGCGAAATGGGAAAATACGCACTAACTCATTACAAGGTCATCGAGCCACTGTATTACGTATCCTTAGTGGAGTGCCGCCTCGAGACGGGACGCACGCATCAAATACGGGTACACATGAAGTACCTCGGCCATACCTTGTTTAACGATAAGCAATACGGAGGCAACCGAATCCTCAAGGGAACTCCCCATGCCAAGTACAAGCAATTTGTCGAAAACTGCTTTAAAATCCTTCCTCGTCAAGCCTTGCACGCCAAATCGCTCGGCTTCGTCCATCCCATCACTAAGGAGTACATGCAATTTGAATCCGATTTACCCATGGATATGCAACGGGCTTTGGAGAAATGGCGGAAATACGTCTACGATAAGCGCAATAAAATGGAAGTATGAAATTGTCCAATGTCGAGATTGCCCGCCTGTTTTCCGAACTTGCCTTCTGGCTTCAGGTCGAAGGCGATAATCCCTTCAAAATACGTGCGTATACTCGTGCAGCTGATACACTGAAGCGACTTCCAAAACACGTCTTTGAGTACACCGAAGAAGAGCTTAAAAACATCTCGGGATTTGGAAAAGCCATCGTCGAAAAGCTCGGTCAGATCAGACAAAGTGGAACCTTTCAAACACTGGAGCGCTATCGCAACAAGTATCCACCTTCGCTACTCGAAATGGCTAAGGTCAGTGGACTGGGACCCGGCAAAATTGGAACCCTCTATCGAGACTTTCACGTACAGTCACTGGAAGATCTCTGGACGTGCATCGAAGACGGCTGTATCACCAAGGTAAAGGGTATATCATCAAAAGTAGTGCCCAAACTGCGCGAATCGGTGCGCTATCTCTTAGACAATCGCCATCGGTTACGGTACGACGAGGGGGAAAGGGTGGCGAAGCAGTTTATCGATTTTGTCCGTAGTGCCGAACGTAGAGGTCACATCTGGACAATAGGTACACTGGCGAGTTTTGACAATGTGCTCGAAAGCCTGGATTTCCTCACCGACATTCCAACGGATCGATTGCAGGAGATACTTTCTGGATATCCCCATCTCGATGGGATCAAGCAATCGGAGGAAGGGACAAGGGTCCAACTTCGAGACTTGGCCGTTCCGATTCGTATACGTTACGGGCAAACTTCCAATCTCGGTAGTCTGCGCGTGCAGTATACCAGCAGTGGTGAATTTTTTCGAGCATTGGTCGATCGCTTTGGCTATGTCGAAAGTCCAACGGAAGAGGACTTTTTTCGCCAGTTGGGAGTACCGTATGTGCCTGTGGAGCTGCGTCATAACCCTATTGTTCTTGAAGGTGATCACCTGCATACCTTGGACAAGCTTGTCGAGGAGACAACCCTTCGCGGTTTTGTACACTGCCATTCGAATTACTCCGATGGGGTGTGGCCCATAGCTACTTTAATGGAAGAGGTGCGTTCGAGGGGATTTTCGTATTTGGTTTTGACGGATCACTCACAATATGCGCGCTATGCTGGTGGGCTGACCGTGGAAGAGTTGCATCGCCAATGGCGGGAAATCGATGACTTACGTCGGGCTCATCCCGATTTTCCGATTTTGAAGGGCATCGAGCTGGACATTTTACCCGATGGGAGCCTGGATTACGATGAGGATTTACGCCGGCAATTTGATTTTATTATTGCCTCGGTACACTCCCAACTCGACATGGAGGAAGACCAGGCTACAGAGCGCATTTTACGAGCTGTCCAATCGGGTGAAATACACATGTTGGGGCATCCTACGGGAAGATTATTGCTGTTGCGCAAGGGATATCCGCTTCATTATGAAAAAATTTTTGAAGCGTGTGCTTCTAACGGTGTAGCAATTGAGCTCAATGCCAATCCGCGTAGATTAGATATTGATTGGCGTCGAATCGAAGAAGCCCTCCAAGCAGGAGTAAAAATAAGCATCAATACCGATGCCCATCGCTTGGAGGACGTGGATTACTTCCATTACGGTATAACAGCTGGCAGGAAAGCAGGCTTGACTGTAGACGACAATATTTCCTCTTGGGATTTTACCGCATTTTGTGAACATTTTTCCATCAAACGGATGTGTTAAGAATGCATTAAGATTTTTTGACTCAGTGTTATCTACATCTATACAAAAATAGCGATACATTTGCAGGTACAACACAAACAAAAAAAATTGAGGTAGTATGAAAAAGTACGTGTTTTTTCTGTTGATCGGAGCATTGACTGCCTGCAAGAGCGGCTCAAGCACCCAATCCCAAACGTCGAAGGCTGCTGATAAAGCTGCACAGAGTACGGCTTCTGCCACCAAGATGGATGCCAAAAAGGACGACGTACCACAGGGGCCCATCACGACGATTAAGTTTGACGAAAACGTCTACGATTTCGGGACGGTGCCCTCAGGAGAAAAGGTCAAGCACGTGTTCAAATTTACCAACACGGGCAACGAACCCTTAGTGATTGAAAATGCCAAAGGCAGCTGTGGCTGTACGGTAGCCGACTGGCCCCGCGAGCCCATCCCACCGGGTAAGGGTGGTGAGATTACAGTGGTGTTTGACTCTAAGGGAAAAAGTGGAAAAGTCACCAAGCGCGTAACCATCACGGCCAACACGGATCCGAAAAATACCTTCCTCACGATCACGGGTATCGTTGAGAAAAAGGATCAGCAGGCCGGCAAGTGATCGCAAATTGATTACCTCATTGTCGAGGGAGCAAGCGGGTGATAGACGGTGCTATCGCCCGCTTGCTTTTTTTCTCTCTCCGTCGAGGAATGCCCTTTCCATCAAGCTGAGCTTTTATTAACCAGATTTAAGATGTAATTGAGAATAGTGCCAGTAGTCTGCGTGTTTATATTAATAAAACCAAAAATGCACGGATTATGAAACAGATTACTGGTTTGTTTGTGGCGTTATCCATGATCGGTTTAATTGGCTGTAAGGGTGCCACTGAAGCTGAAGAGAAAAAGAGATCTGAGACCGGAGCTGTCCAATCAAATGAGGTCTCAACGACTGTAACCACCAAGAAAGACGACACACCGACCGGCCCCGTGACGAAGATCGAGTTTGAAGAGACCGTCTACGATTTCGGTGAGGTCTTCGAAGGTGAAAAGGTACGTCACGAGTTTGTGTTTACCAACGTAGGTGACGAACCGCTTGTCATCGAAAATGCCAAAGGGGGATGCGGATGCACCGTACCTGAATGGCCGAGAGAACCCATCCCCCCCGGAGGAAAGGGTAAAATCGTCGTCGAGTACAACACCAAGAACCACGGATCGCCCGAGGGACGCAAACAGACGAAGCGCGTGACTGTCACAGCCAATACGGATCCGAAAAATACCTTCCTGACTGTGACAGGTATCGTCAAGAAGAAATCATCCTAAGTCCCAAGGTCCGATTTGAGCTTACCCACGACATTCAGTTCGTTGTTCACAAAGAGGCGTCTAAAGGACGCCTCTTTTTATTTTATCCTGGGGAGGGAAAACTTCTGAGGTGTTTGGGAGCAGATACGGAACTATTTGATGCACCAATCGATAGGGGGCTGACCGAGTTTTTGAAGAATTTGGTTGGTCTTGCTGAAGTGGCCGTTGTTCATAAAACGGTTGCCAGCCAGCGGGCTGGGGTGAGCGCTTTCCAATACGTAGTGTTTCATCTGGTCGATAAGGGGTTTTTTGGATCGGGCAAACTTGCCCCATAAGAGGAAGATAAGCCCCTCTTTTCGTTGGGAGAGCTTCCAGATGACGGCATCGGTAAATTTCTCCCAACCGATGGAGCGGTGGGAAGCGGGCTTGTTTTTTTCGACGGTGAGGAAGGCGTTGAGGAGGAAGACCCCTTGTTGTGCCCAATAGGTCAGATCCCCATGGGGTGGCATAGGGCATCCGACATCGCGTTGCACTTCTCGAAAGATATTGACGAGCGATGGAGGCATCTTCACCCCCTTGGGGACGGAAAAGCACAATCCCATGGCTTCCCCAGGATTGTGGTAGGGATCTTGACCCAGTATGACGACGCGCACTTTGTCGAAAGGAGTCTGTTCGAAAGCGTTGAAGATAAGCGGTCCAGGGGGATAAATGATTTTGCCTGCGGCCTTTTCTCTTTTGAGGAAATCCACTAAAGCGCGGAAGTACGGCTTTCGAAATTCGTCTTTGAGTACTTCTTTCCAGGAAGGATGGATTTTGACGTCTATCTCTGCCACGGCATCTTCCTTTTATCTCGGTATTCAGAGAGCATTTCGCGTAGGGCAATTTCCCAGTGTCGAACAGGTACTTGCCAGGTGCGCACGATTTTATGCAGGTCTAAACGGCTATTGGTAGGGCGCTCCACACGTGAGGGGTATTCAGAACTCGATATGGCTTGTACATCGATTTTTATGCCCTTCAACTCAAAGATTTTTTGTGCAAAGCCCCACCATGAGGTGTATCCCTCATTGGCGTAGTTGTAGATTTCGCCTTGCCAGGGGATGCGTTCGACTGCGCTTTTGCGGATGATATGCAGTATTGCCTGGGCGAGATCTTTGGCGTAGGTAGGCGAGCCAATTTGATCATCAACGACGCGGATGGATTTTTTTGTCTTAGCCAGTTCGAGCATCGTGAGGACAAAGTTTTTTCCCCTCGTAGAATATAGCCAAGAGGTGCGAATGATGAGCGAGGGAGCGCCGCTCTTGAGGAGGAGTTGTTCGCCCGCATATTTCGAACGCGCATAGACGCCTTTTGGGTTGGCTGGGCGGGATTCGTCGATTGGGGCATTGTCGGTGGCGTGGTAGACGTAGTCGGTACTGATGTGGACGATGGGTATCTGGTATTTTTTACACATGGCGCCCAGGCCTTCGAGTGCATGAGCGTTGATATTGAAGGCGGTATCCTGGTTTTCTTCTGCCTTTTCTACATCGGTGTACGCAGCGGCGTTGATCACGTAATCGGGCCAATAGAGCTTGAGGTATTGGGCAAAGCGGTCGGTTTGGCAGATATCCAATTGGCGTCGTGTCAGGGGTATAATGCGGATATCGGGCATTTGCGCTCCCCACTGCTTGAGATGCGATCCGAGTTGGCCGTCTGCTCCTGTGACAAGGACGTTGATCATAGCATCCACGCTTCTTTATGCAAGAAGGCCGGCCACTGTTGGTCTTTGGCCGAGAGGAGGTACGGCCGATCGACGGTAGGCCATTGTATGGAAAGGGTGTCGTCGAGTGGGTGAATGCCGCGCTCGCTATGAGGGGCATAGTAATTGTCGCATTTGTAGGAGACGATGGTATTGTCTTCGAGCGCCAGGTATCCATGAGCAAAGCCACGGGGAATGAGAAGCTGATATTTGTTGTCGTCGGAGAGCACCACCCCCACGTATTTGCCATAAGTGGGACTTTGAGGTCGCAGGTCTACTGCTACATCGAAGATGCTGCCGCGGATGACGCGCACGAGTTTGGCCTGTGCATCCTTTCCGATTTGAAAGTGTAGACCTCGAAGCACGCCCTTGTTCGACATGGCTTCGTTGTCTTGTACCCAAGTATAGCGGAGCCCGGCTTGATGAAATTTTTCACGATGAAACGTCTCCATAAAATATCCGCGCTCGTCCTCCCATACTTGGGGTTTGATAAGCCAAACCCCTTCGATATGGGTTTTGTCGAATTTCATAGTGGGCAATTTACCGACTTTTTCGAAAATATAGTGTTAGCGGTACCCCCGTAAAGTTATACATTTTTCGCAATTGGTTTTCGACAAATTGGCGATAGGGTTCTTTGATGTGTCTTGGATGATTGGAAAAAAACACAAACGCGGGGTAGGCCAGAGGTAACTGAGTGGCGTATTTGATGCGTACCGGGCGATGTCGGTAGAGTGGTGGGGGGTGTTTTTCGGTGATTTCCTGTATGAAACGGTTGAGCTCAGAGGTTTTTATACGGCGCTTGCGGTTTTGGTACACCTCGAGGGCGGCATCGACGGCTTTGAGGAGGCGTTGTTTTTCCTTGACGGAAGTAAAGACGATGGGATAATCGCGAAAGGGAGCCGTCTGGCTACGGATGTATTCTTCGAATTTCCGTGCCGTGTGGGTGTCTTTTTCGATGAGATCCCATTTGTTGACGACTACCACAATGCCCTTGTGCTTGTCGATGCACTGCCAGAGGATTTGCTTGTCCTGTGATTCGAAGCCTCTGGTGGCGTCAATCATGAGCAAGCAGACATCGGCCTCTTCGATGGCTTTTATGGTGCGCAGGGCGGAGTAAAATTCGAGGTTTTCTTTGATCTTCGACTTTTTTCGCAGTCCTGCGGTATCGATGAGGATAAAATGCCGATCAAACTTTCGGAATTCGGTGTGGAGCGCATCGCGCGTCGTACCGGGTATGTCGGTGACGACGTTGCGCTCTTCGCCGACCAGGGCATTGACCAGCGATGATTTACCGACATTGGGCCTCCCCACGATGGCCAGCTTTGGGATATCTTCACCGGTCGTCGGCGTGGATTCTTCCTGTTCTGGCATACATTCTGTCAAGGCATCTAAAAGCTCACCAGTGCCGCTGCCCGTAATGGCTGAAATAAAGAAAGTGTTGTCGAAGCCAAGACCCCAAAACTCGTTTGCAGTGAGTAGTCGTTCGTGATTGTCGACTTTATTGACTGCTACGAAGACGGGTTTGTTGGTCTGGCGCAAGATGTCGGCAATGCTCTCATCGATATCGGTGATGCCGGTGGTTGCGTCGGTGACGAAGATAATGTGCGAGGCTTCTTCAATGGCGATTTGTACCTGTTGGCGTATGGCCTGCTCGAAGACGTCGTCGGATTGGGGCACAAAGCCCCCCGTGTCGATGACGTTAAAGGTCTTACCGATCCACTCGGATTCGCCGTAAATGCGGTCACGCGTCACTCCACTGATGTCGTCGACGATCGACTTGCGCTCTCCTACGAGTCGATTGAAGAGCGTTGATTTACCGACATTGGGCCTTCCCACGATGGCTACGATGTGTGCCATATTGCTAATTTGTTACGTTTAACGCAATCGCACGCGTTCGATTTCCGCAAAGGTGTCGGGATCGACGACTTCCATATCGATGCGTTTTCCCTGCACGTGGAAGAGCACTAAGGCATTGAGTGTGGAGAATATTTGCACGTCGTCGCTCCAGGGGAGCTGTTCCTGTGCGTAATATGGTGCACCAGCGGCTCCGTTGGTGATTTGGGTAAAGGGCCGTGAAAGGTGCAGGCGTTTTTTATCCCAATGAGGAGGATAAATCGGCGTTTTGCTGGTGAGGATCAGCCTACTGTAGTTGTGTTCGTCGCCGTGGAGTAGGCTGACGCATTTGGAACAGCGGTTGACGACGATGTCGAGTAATTCATCGCGACGTTCGATGATGCCTTTGGGATGGGGCTGTCCATTGATGTACGGTCGGATGTCGTTATTGCCGTGATACCACATGTCGTCGCGGGCATGTCCGCCGTTGGGAAATGCCGGCGTGTGCATTGTTACGAATACATGGTCAATATCTGGATCGGCTTCGAGCTTTCGAACTACCGTGTCCAACCATTTTAATTGTGCATCCATGATGTAGCCGTGTACATTGCCCGAAACGAGTGGGATTTTCCCGGTCGAAGGGGCGTACCAATAATTGGAATTCATGACGATGACGGCTACATTGTCGTAGGTGTAGTAGTAGACGTTTTCCTTATAGCTTGGGAAATCCATCTGGTCGGGATTGGGGTCGTAGGGTTCGCCGTCTTCGCTTACCGGACCGTTTAGGGGATTGACGAAGTGTTGGGCAAACAGGGCCTCCGACGAGGCATCGGCGAAGGGAAATCGATCGATCGCAATGCCGTTGTCAAAGGCGCGCATGAGGGCTTCGTGATTGCCCATGCCGATGTACATGGGTGCGTAATGCCAGTAGTATCGCACGGCATTTTTAAAGTTGGCGTATTCGAGATTCATCACATCGGGATCCGTCTTATAGCCATCGATCATGTCGCCTGTGAATTGGAAGAATTTCGCCCCGCGCTGGAGAGCGAGAGTGGTCATCTTTTTTAGAATGTAGGCATTGGTGCCGTAGATACTGCGCTCACCTCCTCCTTGGCCGGAGCGGCTATCGCTGGCAAAGGCCCAAGTAAAAGACGTTCGACTTCCCTTGCGCGGCGCTGTTTCAAATGAATAACTCTCCTTCCAGTCGCCGTAAAAGACCGTATAGCTGTATTGAGTGGTCGGTGACAGACCGGTTATAGGTATTTCATGCACGGTGGTGTCGCGTCGATCGGGCGTATAATACATCTTTCCGTTGACCTGAATGGCAACGACAGTAGGGGAGGAGGTGCGGAGCGAAATCACAACACTGGTGTCGGTGAGCATTTGCACAAAAGGGCCTTCGGTCAAGGTGATATCGGTTGTAAAAGGCCCCTTTCCTTTGAGATTGACCTTGCCATCGTAGAGAAACTGTCCGTTGGCATCGACGATGCGGTAGCCCAGAATGAGTCTGCCCGTTTTCTCCCATTCGACGAAGTCGTATTTCCCTCGAAAGGTCTTTTTGATATTGAGCTTTGCCCTGCCGTGTTGAATCTTCAGATTACGCTTAAAAAATACGGGCTGCGGAAATCGTATGCCTTCTGTTTTGATGAGGCCGTAGTAAATCGTGCCCTGGAAGCTCGTATCTTCAAAGTTCCACTCTACGCCATTGGCTGTGCCTTTGGGCAGACGCGCAATTTTTCGGTAGGTAAAGGGGTAGATGCGCACCTTTTGGAAAAAGGTATCTCCCTTGGTGGGATGGACTACATACAGGCCTGTAGAATCAGCATACATGTGGGAGTGTACGTCTGGTACGGCTATTTGACCGTTGATGGCAGCCAGTACGAGCCAATAAGTTGTAGCGACAGTAAAGATCTTTTTCATACAGCGTTCATCTTATGAATTGACAATTTCTTCTATCTCCTGTTGGATGTATTGGACAAAAGTTTCAGCACGCTCTTGCGCTTCTTCGCGTGTTGGAGCTTCGGCGTAGATGCGCAGAATAGGTTCGGTGTTGGACGGGCGTATGTGTACCCATCCATCATTGAAGTACCATTTTATACCATCGCTCTGATCAATAGATTGAACATCGACGGGCGTTTTATTCGACAACCTGGTCAACAAGGTGGGAAGCGATACGGCCCTGTCGAGGGGCATTTTTGTCTTATAGATGATGTATTGTGGTAGCTGTTGTTTCCACTGGGATAGGGTATAATCAAAATGAATCATGCCACTGAGTACCAGTGCAATGCCGACAAGGGCATCGCGGCCGTAGTGCAAAGGGGGATAGATGACTCCTCCGTTGCCCTCACCTCCGATGACGGCGTTGGTCTCTTTCATTCTCTGGATGACATGGGCTTCACCTACGCGCGAGGCTGCGTAGTTGCCGCCGTACTTGAGGGTAATATCGCGCAGTGCCTGGGTAGAAGAGAGATTGGACACCGTGTTGCCTGGATGCTGGGACAGGACATAATCGGCTGCTGCGACGAGGGTGTATTCTTCATTAAATGGTTGGCCGTGTTCGTCGATAAAAACGAGGCGATCGACATCGGGATCGACTGCGATACCCAGATCTGCACCCACTTCTTTGACGCGACGACACAAATCATGCAGATGTTCGGGCAACGGCTCCGGGTTGTGCACAAACCGACCATCCATCGTGGCATGGAGGACTTCGTAATCGCAGTGCAAAGCCTGCATAAGTGCCGGCACAGCTAATGCTCCTACGGAGTTGATGCCATCGATGACGATGCGAAACTTACGCTTGCGGATGGCCTCGGTGCGCACAAGGGGTAGCGAAAGGATCGCACATACGTGGTGATCGAGTGCATCAGTACAACGATAGACGTTTCCGAAGCTGTCAATGGGAGCATAGGTAAAGGTAGATTGGTCGAAAAAGGCCGAAAGTGATTGGAAATCATCAGGTGAGAGTACTTCTCCTTCGCGGTTGAGAAATTTTAAGGCATTCCATTCGATAGGATTGTGGCTGGCGGTGATGACGATACCTCCGTGGGCATCATAGTAGCGTACCGCCATTTCGGTAGTAGGGGTGGTGGCGAGGTCGAGTTGTAAGACATCTACGCCCATCATTACCAGCGTACTCTCCACAATCATCGAGATCCACTTTCCACTCGGTCGGGCATCGCGTCCCACGACTATTTTTAGATCAGTAGAGTTTGTGTTGTCCTTACACCAGGTGGCAAAAGCACTTACCGCCCGAACGATCTGTGGAGGATGTAGTCCCTCTACATCCACTCCAATGGTGCCCCTAAGGCCACTTATCGATGTCATCAAAGGCATGAGCAGTAGATTTCATCCATACAACGCTCAATATCCGGCCTACCATGCATCTGTCCATGTATAAACTTCGATATGCATTAAATGTTACATTACTTGTAAGATCATCGCAGATGAATCGACGTGAGGTATTCATAGCAGTAGGATTTGTGCTTTTTCTTCTGGGAATGTTGTCGCTCATTTTATCCTTTGTGGGGATGCAGTTCGTCTTTATGAAATGGCTCGACGCGTGGGGAAAGGGTTACGGTACCCTCTTTCGAATACTCATCATCGGCTTGGGTATCCTCATGGCATATTTTGGATCAGAGTCTGAGGTTAAAAACTCGGACAAAAATTGAAGTCGTTGGTGTATTCGCCGATGTAGCTAATCGAAAATTCGTAGCTGAATAAGCCGACGTATCGCGCACCAAAATCAGAAATGGATTGCGCCATTAGTGTGTGGATAAAGAGTCCTTTGATCTCGAGTCCAACGCCTATTTCGATGGCTTTGGGTAGAAGTGGAGTAGTGGGGGTATTCCCCAAGCGCAGAGCCGAGGTGAATCGCACTGCCTGTACATTGCCTTCATAAAAGAGCTTTCGGAAGGAAAGGCCAGTGCTGAGATCGAGATGTGGTCCCTGGCGTAAAAATCGCATGGAGGGATACCATGCATAGCCTTCTTGAGCGATGCGATAACTGCTGTACAGTACAAACCTTCGAAAGAGGACACTGCTCTTTGAGAAGGGGACGTTTTGGCTCTGGACAAGGGAATAAAACGAACTCTGGGCAGGTAATATGTGGTAAGTGGCTAAGCCAACCACAAAACTCCGGTATGGGGATGGTTGTGTGGTAAAACGCAGTCCTACAGAGAGCTCAGGAAAAGCCAAGACATTGGGAGGTAGTGATTCGTTGGTCGGCAGCGTGTAACCATCGACGCCGTTGAATTGGTCTTGAAAGGTCAAGTTTTCATAACTAATACCGCGCTGCGTAATCCCGAATTGCAGCCCTGCCGAAAGATAACTCTTTCGGAGAGGATGGAGATTGTAGGAATACGATGCTCCGAGGGCAATGTGATTGGTATAGCTTCCGAAGAAGTTGAATCGATCGCTAAAAAACACCAGTCCGATGCCCCAATAGTCGTTTAAAGAACCAAAAGGGCGGGAAAATTTGACGTCGCCACTAAAGAGATAGGACGAAAGTACATGTCCGTCTAAGGGTGTCCATTGATTGCGGTAGGCAAAGGCAACGCGATATTGACCGGGTATTTGTGCTATTTCCGCGGGTGAGATCCAGAGAGCAGTGGCCAGTGCATCGGAAAAGCGCACATCTTGAGCTTGTGCTGAGTGAGGAGCATACAGTATCCACAAACAGAGAAAGAGCCATACGAACCTGGCCTTGTTTGGACCATATATTACTCGATAAAGCCCTGTTGGCGCATCCATTCGTCGTTGTAGATTTTTTTGATGTAGCGGCTTCCGTGGTCGTGAAAGATGACGACGACGACATCATTACTGGTCAGTTGCTCGCGCAATTGGTGCAATCCGGCAAGTGCGGCCCCCGCCGAATACCCCATGAGCAAGCCTTCCTCACGGGCAAGCCGTCGGGCAGCAAGCGCTGCATCTTTGTCGGTGACTTTTTCGAAATGATCGATAATGTCAAAATCGACATTGCCCGGAATGATATCCTCCCCAATCCCTTCGGTCAAATAAGGATAGATTTCCTCCGGATCGTATTGTCCCGTCTCGTGGTACTTCTTAAAAACTGAACCGTAGGTGTCGATACCCCAAATGACGATATCCGGGTTTTGCTCTTTGAGGTAGCGTCCCGTACCGGAGATGGTACCGCCTGTACCTACGCCAACAACCAGATGGGTAATCTTTCCGTCTGTTTGCCTCCAAATCTCCGGGCCTGTGGTCAAATAGTGGGCTTTGGGGTTGGAAGGGTTTTCGTATTGATTGCACCAAAAGCTATTGGGAATTTCTTCGCTAAGACGACGCGCAACCGAGTAATATGAACGCGGATCATCGGCGGGTACATCGGTAGGGCAGATATAGACCTCGGCCCCCATGGCCTTCAGCATGTCGATCTTTTCTTTTGATTGCTTGTCTGTCGTAGTAAAGATGCATCGGTATCCGCGTACGGCAGCTACCAGCGCCAATCCCATGCCCGTGTTGCCCGAAGTACACTCGATAATGGTCCCTCCGGGTTTGAGCAATCCCGCCTTCTCGGCATCGTCAATCATCTGGATGGCCATGCGGTCTTTGATGGAATGGCCGGGATTGAAGGTCTCCACTTTTGCAAAGACGGTGGCGGGTATTTCATGGACCGATTTGTGGAGCTTGATCAGCGGGGTATTGCCCACCGTTTCAAGTACGTTGTCGTAATACTCCATAACACCACGCAGATGGTACACTCAAAGGAACGCATCAAATAGGGGCATGTTGTGCTGAAGATCCTCAATTGGCATCTTCTACCGGGGCATGATACACGATCTTGGCGTAAAATCGACTGTCCAAAATACCCAGTTCATCGGCGACTCCCTTGGACACCACCATGTCGATATCTGATGGATAGGCCCCCTCTAAGATGGTACCAACGACACGGGCCTTGACCCGCGTATCCAACAAAGGATTGATGATTTCGATGATGCTGCCCTCGGGAATGTGCCGATGCAAAACGTATAACCCCTGTACGTCGGACGATTTGTCCCAATACCCTACCGAACTGATCTCCACAATGCGTTCGGTAGCCCTGTCTGTAAACTGTTGTTCTAAACTGTGTTTTTCGTCTTGATGCGTGCGATACTGACGCACTGCTTCTGCTTTCTCAATGGGATCGACTCCTCCCTTGGCCAGCCATCCTATTTGCAAATATTGGCCCGGCAGTATGCGATAGTCCTCCAGGGTGTTGAGCTGTGCAAGGTTGTCCACAGAGGTGTGCCATTTTCTGCGAGCTATTCCGTACAGCGTTTCCCCTTTTTGTACGCGATAAAACACCGGCACATAACCTTGTGAGGTATCTAAATGAGGGTCTTTTAATATTGCCGCCGGCGAAATCGCTATGCGTAACGTGTCTCCATAACGCAGCAAGTGTCCATCTCTAAGTGCAGGATTGTCTTCTAAAATAGTCGTCACATCGGAGCCATAAAATCGCGCAATAGAATACAGCGTTTCCCCTTTTTTTACGAGATGGTAGACATAGTCGTTGCCCTCACCGGATTGAATCACAATCTCATGCGGATATCGAATACCAACCAAGGCCCGGGACATCAAAGGTTGATCCTGTGTATTTTGTGCCGTCGCAGCCCCCACCAAAGAGTGGCAAAAAACCATCAAGGCATACATTCTCCACCATCGATCTCTCCGTGCTTTCATATCTTTATACGATTTAAAATCCGCTGCAAAGATACGTATTAAAATTTTTTATAATACGTTTTGGGTTAATTTTTTGGCATTTACCAGCAAAACGACCCTTAACAGTATGACCAAGCTAATCGAGCGATGTATCGTCATACCGGCGCGCCACGGATCTACAAGACTTCCGGGTAAGGTTTTGATGGATTTGGGTGGAAAGCCCATTGTTCAGCACGTCATAGAGCGTGCTTTAGAGGTGGTAAACAAAGACGAGGTGCTCTTAGCTACCGATCACCCGTCGATTGCACGTGTAGCAGAGCCATTTGGTATACGCATTGTCATGACGGATAGTGCGATACCCAACGGTACTTTGCGTTGCCTTCGAGCTTTGGAGGCTATAGAGTTAGAGCCTCAATATGTGATCAACTTACAGGCGGATGAGCCGTTTGTCCGTCGAGGGGATCTTGAGCGGGTCTTTCTACAGCTTGAAAGAGGGGATGAAATCGTCACTCTTGCCATGGAGCCGACGTATGTAGAAGACTATCATTCTGCTCATCACGTCAAAGTCGTTTGCGACAAAGCGCGACGGGCCCTGTACTTTAGCAGGGCGCCCATCCCGTGGGGAATCACCAAAGATGTCCTGGCGGAAGTACGTATCCACATCGGCATCTATGGGTTTCGATATTCCGTTATGAAATCGTTGACAACAGGGGTGATTCCCGCGCTTGCGCGGAGGGAAAAGCTCGAGCAGCTCAGCTGGCTCTGGGTTGGGAAGACGGTACGCGTGTTGGATACCTCAGGACTCTACATTGGCATTGATACCCTGAAGGATTACGAGCGCGCGCTGGAGTGGATCAACGCGAGAGGATCGAAGGACTAAAGGCATCGGGCAGCAAGGAGTGTGCGGAGGGATAGATGTGATAGTGTTTGCTGTCTTTGTAGCACAGGATCGAAATCGCCGCTTGTTGGCGCCATTCGATTTCGAACAGCACTTGCCTGCAGGCTCCACAGGGGGTCAGAAGTGAGGAGGGTTTGCTGAGGATGCAGAGGCGACGAATCACTTTCGCTGGATGTTGTATGAGGGCAGTATAGAGGGCGATGCGTTCGGCACACATGCTTAAGGGGAAAGATGCGTTTTCGACATTGGCCCCTTGTAGGATCGTGCCATCTTCGAGCAGACAGGCACAACCTACGTGGTAGTTGGAATAGGGTGCATACGATAGATGTATCGCTTGCTGTGCTCGTTCAAGAAGGGTTTGCCATGTATCGTCCCAGCGGTGTGGCATCGTGGAAGGGAGGTGTATTTTTAAAATGCGTACCAAATTTCATGCCATGCTGCGGAATCCTTCCTGTGATATTGTTCACTGTGGGCCATCAGGGAAGCGCGTATTTTTGCGCTTGAAAATTTTAAAGATTTAAAAAACCAAGGAATTATGAAGGCATTCAAGGACGGAGTACTAATTGATGTGCGAGAGCCCAACGAGTATTACGCCGGCCATGTAGATGGAGCGATCAACATTCCGCTGAGTACGCTGCAACAGCGCATTGAGGAGATCCGAGCAATGGGTAAGCCTCTCTACTTGTATTGCCAGTCCGGCAATAGAAGCGGAATGGCCGAGATGTTGCTCCGTGCACATGGCATCAAAGAAGTGTACAATATCGGCGGCCTTTACGAGGCCAGACAATTTGTAGAGGCCGTTTAAATCACACTCCATCTCAGTGCACGACCCAAATCCGCTGGGTCGTGCACACTCCCTCTTTGGTACATGCAGTCGCTATGTAGATACCCGCAGGCAGGGAGGGTAGATAAAGCGAGGTCGAGCCTTCCTTTAATCTTTTCACGCTATGCAGCTTTCCTTGGAGATCTCTGAGGAAGAGTGTTAGGGGAGAGGTGCTTTTGATGTGTAATGTACTCCTGGGGGAATAGTACATTTCAATAGAAACTCTCTCCTGTTTGGGCTCAGTCGTGCTAGTCCAAGATCCGTCGACGCGTAGGGTGGTTTTGTACCAACGCAAGCCTCCTCGAGCATTGCCCACGAGCATTTCGAGGATGCCATCACTATCGATGTCGATGACGGCGGGATGGAGGCGATCCCATTCGTTGAGCGCACCGTAGTTGGCCGCCATGATGGGGAAGCTATCAAGGGGATTGGTCCCCGCTTGGATGACGAAGATACCGCTATTGGTCCCTGCGAAGAGGAGTAAAATAGAGGAATTTGAAGCAGTCGAGTAAAAAGATGGAGCACTGTAGACTTTACTGCCAAAGCGGCGGATGTTTTGTAAGATGAGCCTTCCCAGACACGGTGTATTCGATCCAGCATGCGGATCGGGGTCGAATTGCGGATTGCCTACCGTTCCGTTGTTGTGGTAGTAGAAGAAATTTCCGCAGGCAAAGCCCTGTTGGTCGTTGGTCGCTTGTCGGCTGCCGAGTACGATATCCGCCAGGCCATCTCTATCGAGATCGACGATAGCGGGCACGGCATTGCGCAGAGCACGCAGGTGGAAGTAATCGCGTATGATGGTATCGTAAGCGAAGGGCTGGGAGGGGCCCGCAGTATTTTCTACATAAAAGAGCCCACCGTTGACTTCGCCAACGAGAAGGTCCACATCGCCGTCGCCGTCTAAATCTCCAAATGCCGGAGCAAAACTCCACGTGCCGTCGAGGCCCTCGCTAAAACGTGAAAATCCCAACCAATCGCTGTCTTCGATGTGAAATGCCGGCTGGCTTGCTGTGCCGACGTTTCGCAAGAGCATCAGGGCGCTTCGCTTGACCCCACTGGGTTGATAGTAGAAATCATTTCCCACCACGATGTCGATCAAACCATCGGCATTGTAGTCCACGAAAGCCGGATGGGCTCCGCTCCCTAAATCCAACATTTCACCCACGAGAAACGCTTTTGATTCAAGGACAAAATGTGGACTGGTATCGCGTCCCACATTGCGATAGTACCACACATTATAGGTGTTCGAGGCATTGTACTTGGCGTTAGGGGCAACGAGTATGTCGCGTAATCCGTCCCCAGAGACATCGATGCCAAAACTCGCCAGAAAGATATCCATCATCACCGGGGTAGCATAAGCTGGAAAATTCGGATCTTGATACCGCATCCAAGCATGAGCTCCAGCTCTGCCGTCGTTGCGCAGGAATACGATGTGCGAAGACGTGAGATCGCCAACCCACAGATCGAGGTCGCCGTCGCTGTCTGCATCCCATGCGGAAAGGGTCGATCCTGCATGTCGGGGCTCTACTTGCCAGCTCTCTTGGTAACACCGAGTCGAGTCTGGGGAGAGGAATATTTCGGAGGAAAAACCGCTTTCCCAAAACTTGCCCCAGCACTGCTCTTCCAGTACGAAGTGAAAGGTGCCGAGGGGATTGCCGTCCTCGACATCCGTATTGCGGTAATAATACACATAACCTCCTAACGGTTCAAAGGTCAGCAAATCCATATCTCCATCGCCATCGAAATCCTCAATCGCAGGATAGTCCGGTGCGTCGACCTGGATATTGACGTACTTTCCGGGGGCGTACTCATAGTGCAAGATATCGAAGGTACCGTACTCAAAAGAAAGGCGTTCGAACGAGAGTTTTCCCTCACTGCGCCTACCATGGTAGACCTCTACGCCTGGAGGTCCCTGCGATGTACTCGATGAGGCAAAGATGTCCATGACGCCGTCTTGATCGTAATCCCTCAAGGCTACCCAGTCAAAGAGCTCGGGGAAACACACTTCGTATTGCGGTGCCCATTCCCACTGGGTTGTGGTATCCCGTGTCCTACGTATAAAACAGTACACACTACTTCCCACGCGGTCGAATATAAAGAGATCTTCGATGCCGTCTCCGTTGAGATCGACAGTGCTGAATTGTGGCGCGTTCATACCCCCACAAAATCCGTATTCCATTTTTACGGAATCGACAGTAAAGACGGGGATAGATATCGGTAAAAAACGCTGGCTAAAAGCGAGGATGGGACAGATAAGAAGTCCAGCCCACAGGGAGAAGATTTTAGACAGATGACTCAACATTGCAAAGACCTAATTTGATTTGTATCTTGCGGCATGGCGGTGTAAAGATAAACGAAAACCCCTCAGATTGCGTTATAAAACTGATGAGAAGCGGAACTACTGATCCTTTTGGCACCCCAGAAATGGTAAATCCATCTCAATTGTTCAAATTAAAAGATTTTATAATATCTTCGTATCTTTGGGCGGAGTAAAATTGCATTTTTCACAGAAGGGTTAATTATAGATAGTATGGGTGTGGAAGACAAAGAGTTATTGAAGGATACGGTAAAGAGGTACGATGCTTCGAGTATCCAGGCACTGGAGGGACTGGAAGCAGTGCGTTTGCGCCCGGGTATGTACATCGGAAGTACCGATATTAAGGGCTTACATCACTTGGTATGGGAGGTCGTAGACAATGCCATTGATGAGCACTTAGCGGGGTTTGCTAAGCGAATCGATCTCATTCTCCATGAAGACGGGAGCATTACGGTATCCGATGACGGGAGAGGTATACCCGTAGATCGTCACGAGAAGCTCAACAAGTCTGCCTTAGAGGTGGTCATGACCGTTCTTCATGCGGGTGGAAAGTTCGACAACAAGACTTACAAGGTTTCGGGCGGTCTACACGGAGTGGGCGTCTCCTGTGTCAATGCTTTATCCGAGTATTTGCGTGCCGAGATTCATCGCGATGGCCATATCTACGTGCAAGAGTACCGTAGGGGAAAGCCCCTTGGCGAAGTGCAGGTTGTCGGGAAGACGGATCGCACGGGTACGGTCATCACCTTTAAGCCGGACCCGGAGATCTTCGAAACGACCGAGTTCAAATACGATATTTTGCAGCATCGCCTGCAGGAGTTGGCTTTTCTCAATCGCGGCTTACTGCTCACGCTCAAGGACGAGCGCAAGGTGCGCAATCAAGAGGGCAAGCTCGTCGACAATCCCCATCCGTATCGCGAATTTTATAGCGAAGGGGGTCTGGTGGAGTTTGTGCAATTTCTCGATGAGGGGCGTACTCCTCTTATAGAAAAGCCCATCTATGTCGAAGGCCGTGAAGGCGACATCGTTGTGGAGCTGGCCATGCAATACAATACTTCCTTTAAAGAGCACCTCTTTTCCTACGTCAACAACATACGCACTTCGGAGGGGGGGACGCATGTGCAGGGCTTTCGCAGGGCCCTATCAAGGGAGTTTCAGCGCTATGGCGAGCGCGAAGGGTATTTCAAAAAACTGAAGTTTAAAATATCCAGTGAAGATTTTCGCGAAGGCCTCACCGCTGTCATCGCCATCAAACTACCCAATCCGCAATTTAAAGGACAGACAAAGGGTGAATTGGGGAATTCCGAAGTCACGGGTATCGTATCGCGCATTGTCGGTGAAGCTCTCAAGCACTATCTGGAGGAAAACCCCCGCGAAGCCAAAAAGATCATCGATAAGGTCATTCATGCAGCTACGGCAAGGGAGGCTGCTCGAAAAGCGCGTGAGCTCGTTCAGCGCAAAAATGTGCTTTCCGGAGCGGGCCTGCCGGGAAAGCTCAGCGATTGCTCGTCCCGCAATCCCGAAGAATGCGAGCTTTACCTGGTGGAGGGCGATTCCGCTGGTGGTACCGCCAAGCAAGGACGCGATCGCCACTTCCAGGCCATTCTACCGCTCCGCGGCAAAATCCTCAACGTCGAAAAGGCCTTAGAACACAAGATTTACGAAAACGAGGAAATCAAGAACATGTTTACCGCCCTCGGCGTCAAAATCGAGGAAAAAGACGGCCAGCGCGTGCTCAATCTCGACAATCTGCGCTACCACAAAATCATCATCATGACCGACGCCGATGTCGACGGCAGCCACATTACGACTTTGATATTGACCTTTTTCTATCGATATATGCGCGAACTCATCGAAAAGGGCTATGTCTACATAGCCCAGCCTCCGCTGTATCTCGTTCAAAAAGGGACCAAACGCCAGTACTGCTGGACCGAGGAAGAAATGCGCAATACCGTCAAACAACTCGCCGCAAACGGCAAGGAATCTTCCGTAAAGGTCCAGCGCTATAAGGGGCTCGGTGAGATGAATGCCGAGCAACTCTGGGAGACCACAATGAATCCCGAAATGCGCATCCTCAAACAGGTCAGCATCCAGGATGCTGCAGAAGCCGATCTCATCTTTTCCAAACTCATGGGTGAGGAGGTCGAACCGCGACGGCGCTTCATCGAAGAAAATGCCCTCTACGCCAACCTCGACGTGTAAAAGGATCTCTATTTCCTAATACCAGCTGGTTAGAAGTAAAGGACAAGGCAGGGGGAGCTTTGTATATAACGAACACACCATCTTCATCTTATTGCCATTGATCGATTAGTGCCATATGTGTGGAAAGTTCGTCTAAACGTGAGTGCCTTTAGGTATCACGAAGTCGTCTATACCATTACAGTTGTAAGCATTAGGTATTTAAGACGAGAGAGATTACCTTTTAGTGCGAAGTAGTTGCATCATCGCTTGTGGACACTTACGCCCCCCAAGGGAAAAGTAAGCTGCATTCGACGTAGTTGGCGCGATACCGAGGAGGCTATATGCCCATTAGGGAAGTGGTGTGCCATATCCTTGTACGTATCGGTAGTTGAAAAGCAATAACTCATCTTCCTTTTAACACTTATGATGTGCCATACCGATTCGGTATCCTACATGCGAGGTGTTTCGAAAGGAGCAATGCATTCGGGAGTGGGACATTGCATTTGCGAAAACATCATTCGGGGTCGAATTTACAGAGGGAAGCTTATGCCTCCAAGAAAGGTAATGTTCGTATTGTACCATTTTTCATCGAATGGTTTTAGTTCAAGCCATGGAGTGAGTGCTTGATTATATCTCGACTCCAGAAAGAGCCGGTACTTGCCTACGGGCTTGGACAATCCCATTCCGAGATGAATGCCCCATTCTGTCTTATGGATGGGTCCTATATCGCTGATGTCGGATGTGCTTATCTTGAATTTTATGATATCGTCAATACCGAAATAGACTCTTACGTTGGCACCGGTGAGTATATCCAAATGCGTTCCTGCCAAAAAATACAGGTTTGTCTCTTTTTTGGAAGGCGATGGGTAGTAATACCATGTGAGGGGGAGCTGCAAATAGTGGAGTTTTAGTCGAAGCCGAAAATCATAGGATAAGGATAGGTCCAGGTCGGCATCGATATCGTCTAAGGACAGATTGAATTCGGACTTCTCTCGGTAATAATAGCCTTTTTGTACGTAATTTAATCCGACAGATAGTCGATTGTGGTCGTCAATGTAGATTAAAAAGTTGCCCCCGATGTACGGCCCGAGGTGAAAGGATGAAATGTTCGTCCCTTCAAATTCGGACTTTACGATGTGCATACCCGGAGCGAAGCCCGCGCTCAAGCGCAACATGTGTTGGGATTGAGCGTGCAGGGGTGTGGGATTGTACAGGCTCATTAAGAGGGATGAGAGTAGAAAACCAACGGCAGTAATTTTCCATCGCATCATAGTACTTTTTTATGTATAAAACAGGCGCCTGCACAAAAGATATGCGCGATGCTTCCATGCACATGTGCAGAGGCATTTCAAAGGTGAAGAAAATAGAGGATGCACTCTTGATTATTGTGAGTAATCCTCAATCAAAAGATTGGTTAAATCGAGATGCGTGGTCGACCAGTTCTTGGTATTCTTCGGGGGTAAGGCCATCCATGACGTAGTAGATGGGGTTGACGGCCTTGCCGTGGTAGTGCACTTCGTAATGCAGATGTGGGGCGGTGGAAGTGCCGGTATTCCCAATTTTGCCGATCACCTGGCCGCGTTTTACACGTTGGCCTTTACGCACGAGTACTTTGGAAAGATGTGCGTAGAGGGTTTGATAGCCATATCCGTGGTCGATGACGATGTGTTTGCCGTAGCCGTATTTTCGATTTTTCACCCGCACGACTACACCGTCCCCAGTAGCGATAACGTCGGTGCCTTCGGGAGCAGTAAAGTCGATGCCCTTGTGCATTTTCACGACTTTGTGGATGGGGTGTAGCCGCAGTCCAAAGCCCGAGAGGAGCTCTACGCTGCGCTTTAACTTATCTTCGCGTACGGGTTTGATAGAGGGCATGTGTTGGAGGAGTGCTTCTTGCTGGATAGTGAGTTGTTCGACCGTATCCATCATCAGGGAGTGCAAATAGAGCTTTCGCTTGAGCTTATTGATCTTTTCTTCGGTCGTTTGTACGAGGTCTTGGAGATTGTCGCTATTTCCTATGCTTTGGATTACTTTATGACCACCGACGCCCCCCTCCCAAATATTTTCATCGATGGGTTCCATCCCAAAGAGCGTGCGAAATACACCGCTATTGCGTTCATGGAGATTATCCAAGACGTCTTCCATTATTTGCAATTTCTCTTCTAATTGTTGGTAGCGGTGTTTGATGCTTGTCAATTCGCTGCGAAGGGCGCGCTCCTGCGGAGTATCGATCCATTTGTCGGAAAACCAAAACAAGATCAGTGTGGCCCCAATGATGGAAAAGAGATGGATGAGGACTGTTCGAACCCTTTCAAGGACACTCGGTCGATAAACTTCGTACGATAATGTGTGTTTATTGTAAATGTACTTTTGCTGTTGAGCCATGCACTACGTTTTAATCGCCTAAATTTGCATCGTACCTATCTTGTCCGCCTTATGGATTTTATGCAATGCAAAGATATAGGACTCTCTGGGGTATCACCAAATAATGAAGTCAAAATTTTAATTGGAAGATATATGATTTTTTGTAATGCGTAATCGTTTGATGCACGTAGAGTAGTTATGGTAGGTGTTGATCTCAAAATGTGAATGTTGAAGTTTAAGTATAATACATATGTGGTCTTCTAAGGAGGTTAGGGATACATTTTTGGACTTTTTTCGCGAGCGTGGGCATGTGATCGTACCATCGGCGCCCATTGTCAACAGAGATGATCCCGAGTTGATGTTTACCAATGCGGGTATGAATCAGTTTAAGGATATCTTTCTCGGTGTGCGTCCTCCTGAGCATACGCGCGTAGCCAATACGCAGCGATGTCTTCGGGTATCGGGTAAGCACAACGATCTCGAGGAGGTGGGATACGATGGTTATCACCACACGATGTTTGAGATGCTCGGTAACTGGTCGTTTGGCGACTATTTCAAAGAGGAAGCGATTGCGTGGGCGTGGGAGTTGATTACCGAGGTGTACGGCTTAGATCGGGACCGCCTCTATGTGACGGTCTTTGAAGGCGATGACGATGAAGGTTTAAAAAGGGATGAGGAAGCAGCTGCTGTATGGGGGAAATACATAGAGACCGATAGAATCTTGTATTTCGGCAAGGCGGATAATTTTTGGGAGATGGGCAAGAGCGGGCCTTGTGGGCCGTGTTCGGAAATACACATCGACTTGCGTTCGGAGGAAGAGCGAAAGCGCCTCGACGCCCGCACGCTTGTCAACACCGGTCATCCCGAAGTCATCGAGCTGTGGAATTTGGTGTTCATCCAATACAACCGAAAAGCAGATGGCACCTTGGAGCCGCTTTCGACCTACCACGTCGACACAGGCATGGGCTTCGAACGCCTGTGCATGGTCCTTCAAGGAAAGAAGTCGAGCTATGAGACGGATATCTTCCAACCGATCATAGCGGCCATCGAAGATAAGACGGGGAAACAATATAGTTCTAACTACCGAGATGAAGCCTATCGGGATATCGCCTTTCGAGTGGTAGCTGATCATGTACGCGCAGTGGCTTTTGCCATCGCCGATGGTCAGCTGCCGTCGAATACGGGGGCGGGATATGTCGTTCGGCGCATCTTGCGTCGTGCTGTGCGGTATTACTATTCCTATTTAGACAGGAAAGAGCCTCTCCTTTGCGAGTTGGTCCCGCTACTGGTATCGTATTATGAGGATGTTTTTCCCATTCTGGCGAAGCAAAGCGAGCTCGTTCAGAAGATCATCGAAGAGGAAGAGCGGGCATTTTTACGCACCATTGCATCGGGCCTACGCCGATTTGAGCAGCTCAGCGTAGACAAAGATGTATTGACGGGGGAAGAGGTCTTTGAATTGTACGACACGTATGGATTCCCCTACGATCTGACGGAGTTATTGGCGCGCGAACGTGGTATGCGAGTCGATGCCGAGGGCTTTCGCAAAGCACTGGAGCGACAGCGCAATCGAAGCCGTGCATCGGCGCAGATCTCCTCATCCGATTGGGTGCTACTTGCCGAAAGTACCGACACGGTCTTTACGGGATACGATTCCATGGTGGAGGAAAACGTCCGACTCCTTCGCTA
This sequence comes from Saprospiraceae bacterium, assembly GCA_015490715.1. Classification (GTDB taxonomy): domain Bacteria; phylum Bacteroidota; class Bacteroidia; order Chitinophagales; family Saprospiraceae; genus S141-43. Next base: position 28,322 of record WFXH01000088.1, read on the forward strand.
TCGCGAGATTCGCGAAAAGGGAAAAAACTTCTTTGAATGGATCTTTGACCGCACGCCATTTTATGCAGAGGGAGGTGGTCAGGTAGGAGATCGCGGTTGGGTCTACTTTGGAGATGAGAGAATCGCCGTGATCGACACCTACAAAATGCATGCCCTACACATCCATCGCACGCAGAAGGCACCTGCGGATCTTAGCGGCCCCATTAAGTTGGTAGTCGATGTGGAGCGCCGTAGGGATACGATGCGTCATCACTCCGCGACCCATCTTTTGCACGCTGCCCTTCGACAGGTGCTTGGTGCACACGTAGAGCAAAAGGGTTCGCTTGTAGCGCCCAATTATCTGCGCTTTGATTTTTCCCACTACGAAAAAATGCGTCCCGAGCAGATTGAGGCAGTTGAGGCCCTGGTCAACCAAAAGATTATGGAAAACATCCCGCTGGAAGAGCAGCGAGATATACCTATTGAGGAGGCGAAGCGGGCTGGTGCGATGATGTTGTTTGGGGAGAAGTACGGCAATCGGGTGCGCATGATCACCTTTGACAGCCAATTTTCTCGAGAGCTCTGTGGCGGCACGCACGTCGCGAGGACGGGAGATATCGGCTGGTTTGCGATAACTTCCGAAACAGGTATTGCGGCAGGTGTACGTCGCATAGAGGCAAGGGCGGGGCGTCATGCTTACGAATACATTAGCTCCGAACGCCGTCAGCTTCGGGAGTTGCGCACTTTGCTAAAGACTTCCGACAACGTTGTCAAGCAGGTTGAACAACTCCAGATACGACTCAAAGAGCTGGAAAAAGACATCGAGCGCAGGAAGCGCGAGTATCTTCAGCAGATTCGAGAGCGGCTCATCCAGCATGCAGTATCCATGGATGGATATCGGCTTGTCGTCGCCGAGTTAAAAGACATTGATGCTGCTGGGGTCAAAGATTTGGTCTATCAATTGGAGCAGAGCTTGCGGCCGGCGGTAGTCGTTGTGGGATATGTATCCAAAGAAAAGCCCCAGCTCGCTATTCGGGTGAGTGAGTCTCTTGCGGTGGAGGAGGAATTTGACGCGAGGAAAATTGCCGCAACGCTGGCATCCGAGATCGGTGGTGGTGGAGGAGGCCAGCCCTTCTTTGCCACGGCAGGAGGAAAAAAGACCGAAGGTCTTCCCAGCGCCCTTCAAAAGGCCAAAGCGCTCTTTCAATCGATAAAAACGCAGCAATAGTTTGATGAAGGATTCCATCCACATCACCGAGTGTCCGCGGGACGCCATGCAGGGGCTAAAGCAATTTATTCCCACCGAAGACAAGGTGCGGTATATACAGGCATTATTGGAGGTAGGGTATGAAATCGTGGACTTTGGAAGTTTTGTTTCACCGAAGGCCATTCCTCAGATGCGCGACACCGCAGAAGTAGTGCGCAAGCTCGATCTATCGCGCACGACTACCAAACTCCTTGCCATCATCGCCAATTTGCGGGGAGCAGCCCAGGCAGTGCAGTTCGAGCAAATCCATTACTTGGGGTTTCCGTTTTCCGTGTCGGAAACATTTCAGATACGCAATACCAATGCGACCATGGAAGAAAGCATCGATCGCGTGCTCGACATTCATGCACTGTGTCAACAAAACGGCAAAGAGTTGGTCGTCTATTTATCCATGGCTTTTGGCAATCCCTATGGGGATCCCTGGAATCTCAAGAGTGTCGTCAAATGGATAGAGTACTTTATTCAGGCAGGCATTCGGAGATTTGCACTTTCCGATACGATTGGCGTAGCCAATCCGGATAGCATCGTATACCTCTTCACGGGGTTGACGTCGGAATACCCCCATTGTACCTTTGGCGCACACTTTCATACCCGACCCGATAATTGGTACGACAATGTCAAGGCGGCGTACGATAGCGGGTGTCGTCATTTTGATGCCGCCATTGGAGGATTTGGAGGCTGCCCAATGGCCAGAGATGAACTGACGGGTAATCTCCCCACAGAGTCGCTTTTGGAGTTTTGTCGCACCGAGCACATTCCCTGCACGATTGATGATGATGCTTTTCTGCATGCATGGGATATAGCACGTGAGATTTTCCCCAATCGACCGCTGCATCATGTGGCCATTCCATAGGTTACGAGCCAATCTCTTATCTATCCACACCGCGATCATAATTGGGTTATGGGTATTTCCCACAGCTGCTCAGACGGTATCGTCGATTTCCTTTGAGGGCGTAAGACGTACGGATACGAGCTGGCTCGTGGGCTTTTTACGACAAAGGCCTGGAACAGAGTTGAATTTGGTCGAGATCGAACGCGATGCTCAGCGCCTGAAGCGTTTGAGATTATTTCATTGGGTGTCGTATCGCATCGTACCCACTGAGGACAAAGATACGGTGTATGTGCGGTGGCTCATTCGTGAAGGCTGGTACCGATTTCCCTATTTGTGGGGCATTTGGTATAGCGGGCTTCGAGGTGTCGAGCTTGGAGGGACAGATATACATCTCTTGGGGAAAGGTATTAGAGCAGGATTTTGGATCAAAGCCTACCAGCGACTCTCCTGGGGAGTGATGTTTGACAGGCAAATATTACATCCTCGATCGTGGGGCTATGGCGCAATGGTCCAGCGATATCGCAGCATTGAGCCCCTTTACTTTCGTCCGGCAGTGGTCAATGTAGACTATACGCTTGTGCAGTTTGAGTGGAATACGTATTACCAGCTATCGGATGTATGGCGTGTAGGTGTAGGAATATCCTGGCTCTATGAGCGTTTTGATTTCTTTCAAGAGATATTGGGTTACGACACTGTGCGAACCTATAAAAACGGCATTACGCTATTCGTAGTGTCGGATCAAAGGGAATACGACGAGGAATTGGTTCGCCGTGGGGTGTATGAAATGCAGATACGCGGCATTTACGATTGGCAATACCCACAATTGGGGTGGCTTCAGCTGGACATGTATTTTACGCATTATTGGGTGCTTCCTTGGCGTGTACAGCTGATCGCTCGTGGTGGATTGGGCATTGCCACACATCGCTATTCACCCTTTTTACCTTACGTTATCGATGGGCAGATAAATGTGCGCGGTGTAGGGTATCGCGTTTGTCGCGGTACGGGCGTCGTATGGTCGAATTTTGAAGGTAGGCGAAGAATCCTAGAAACCCCCTGGTTTGATTGCCTCGGGGCGATATACATCGATATAGCTGGAATACGCGATGCCGAAGGGCCAGCATGGCGTTTTTTTCATCCGTCGGGTAGGTATTTTTCTTCAGGTGTGGGATATGTGTTCCGATGGAAGCGCGGGTGGGTCGTTTCATCGGCATTGTATGGTAGTCTCGTCTGGGGGCCGGACGGCATGCGCTTTTCCCCTGTGTTGTTGGTAGGCGATTGGTTTTAAGATTTCATACGTGCTATCATCACTCTTCTTCCGTTGGAGGGAGGTACTGGAAGACGCTAAGGAGCGTTCTGCCGTATCGCTTTTGAAAGGCAAAATGGGGGAGGTGTTCGAAGTAAGAGCCCCTGGCGTGTTCGACGATGAGGATACCACCGTGGGTGAGGAGTGGTTTGTTAAAAATATTTCGGAGGAGTGCAGCAGTGCCCGTATATCGGTAGGGAGGGTCGGCGAAAATGATGTCGTAGGGTTGGTGATGTATGCGTATAAAATCTTCGACCTTCATGGGTACAACTCGGATGGAGTCGTCGATGCCAAAGTCGCTCGCTGTCTTTTGGATGAAGGCGACGCATTGTGGATTGCTCTCAACGGCAGTGATATCTCGGCATCCTCGTGAGGCCATTTCATAGCTCATCCCTCCAAAACCGGCAAAGAGATCCAAAAAACGCACTTTGCTCAAATCGTAGCGATGTTCGAGGATATTGAATACGGCCTCACGCGTCTTGTCCGAAGTGGGGCGCACGCCAGGGAATTTGCCCTTCGGGTAAAATTTACGGCCACCTAAGAATCCGCTAATGATGCGCATAGCTGAGTCCAACAGTGTAATGTGCGGCGAAGAGATCGTAAAAACGGTGGTATTGTGGATAGTGCGTATTGGGGTGCTTCAACAGCTGCACTTCTGGGAAATATCTCCTCATGGGATTGAGCAAATTGGATGCATCTTCAACCTCTCCATATAGCCATAAGGGCAAGCTATCGAGGGGAATGTCTAAGGAGTGTTGGCATGCCTTGAGGTAATAGATAAGGGCCTCTGCGAGGTGTTGGTTGGAAAGGTCAACTTGATTGGCATAGCTCAGCCTATGGTGTTGGAGGATGAGTATGAAAGCAATATCGCTGTACAAACCGATATAGATGCCGTCCGAGGCACTACGATAGGCGAGGTCCTTGAGGATGCCTATCCAGTGATGATAAAAATGCGTGTGGGCCTGAGCCGGCATGATCTCCCGAACTGTTGCAGGGAGCAACACCTGGTACGACAATATAGTGTCCCATGAGAGGAGTTTTCGATGCTGAAGAGTATCCAACGTATTGTTGGGGTAGATATGTTGCCAGTTCGTGAGGAGGGTTTGTAACGGTATCGTCAGACCGTGGTGGAGTAAAAACGGCACTCCATTAGAGAGGATTATGCCGATTTGGTGGGCATTTCGAAGCTGGGACTGGATCGTGGCCAAGGAAGAGGTATCTTCATAACTGGCATAAAATAGTTGTACTTCCTGCTGGGCGGTCCCCATCGGTTGGAAAAGCGCACAGTGTTGGGGGTAAACGGCGAGAAATTGGATGGGGGTATTAGTCATTACTCCCAGTTGCCGGCCATGGTGGGTTTGTTGCGGTCACCGATTTTGAGGAGCTTGTCGGGGTCGTAGTTATCGTCGTAGCGTTGATAGCGCTTGTCGCTATAGGGCCCCATGAACACTTTGTAGGGTACGCCCACTTCCATAACGGGTACCTTGGTTTTCTGGTATTCGATGATATCGGCAAAGATCATGAAGGTATCCTTATTGGAATAGGGTACATAGGGGAGATTGTCTAAGCTATCGGGGTGTAAACCTACTTCGAGTAGTTTTTCACGAGCGGGTACGTAGTTGGTATCTCGAAGGATGGCCGTCGGATCATCGGGGTTATTGGGATCTTGTTCGAGGATGACAATGGGTACGGAGTCGTGCTTGAGCACGTAGATGAGGGAATCCCAACTGGGCGCGAAACTGCCTTTGATGGCGTTGTATACTTCTTCGGCCTTGCGGATATCCATGAGTTTTTTGATGACGGCCAGTTCGCGCTTGGCCTTTTGTTGTTGAAATCGAATGGGTTCCTTAATGCTATTGATGAGCAAGATGGCGATGAGGATGATGCCAAGGGTCAATAAGATGTTGAGTATAGTACGTTTCATACGATTGTAGGTTTTAACTACATTTTCCCTCCTGCTGCAATGATAAGGAGATTTTGTGGAATTCGACAACAAAGATACGCATGATTGTGTTTTTTTATGGAAATCACCGCGTTTTGGATCCCGTCGTCCTCGGCATAGAGACTTCCTGTGATGAGACATCGGCAGCGGTGCTGCGCGGAGGGAAAGTGTTGTCTAATATTGTGTCGAGTCAGCTGGAGCACAGTGAATACGGTGGGGTAGTGCCAGAGTTGGCATCCCGGATGCACTTGCGCAACATTGTGCCGGTCGTGCAACGGGCCCTTGAGGAGGCTGAGCTGGGATTTGAGGACTTAGATGCAGTGGGTGTGACCTGTGGGCCGGGGCTCATTGGAGCGTTGATGGTGGGAGTGTCGTATGCGAGGGCTGTGGGCTTGGCCATGGATATTCCAGTGGTGCCGGTGCATCACATGCAAGCCCATGTGCACGCGTTGTGGATTGAATACGGCGATCGGTTGAAATTTCCGTTTCTCTGCTTGACTGTATCGGGAGGACATACACAATTGGTGTGTGTAGAGGGACCGCTCAAGATGCGCATTGTGGGGCAAACCTTGGACGATGCAGCGGGGGAAGCATTTGACAAAATCGGAAAGCTCCTTGGGTTACCCTATCCAGCGGGTCCTCGCATCGATGCGCTTGCGCGTGAAGGCAGTGTTCGGTATACCTTTCCGAAGGCAAAAGTGCCGGGATGGGACTTTTCGTTTAGTGGTTTGAAGACGGCGGTACTGTATTTTTTACGTCAGCAGAGGGAGCGGGAGCACAATTTCATACAAAAAAACATAAACGACATCTGTGCATCGGTACAAGCCAATATTATTGAGGTATTGGTAGAAAAGGCGATCGAGGCAGCAGAGGCGATGTCCATTGGTAGGGTGGCTATCGCGGGAGGGGTGGCGGGTAATTCTCTGTTGCGGGCGCGTATACGTCACGAGGCGGAACGCCGTGGGTGGGCGGTGTACATACCATCGATGGTCTATTGTACGGACAATGCGGCGATGGTCGCCATGCAGGCCGCGCTGCACCTCAGCTGTGGAGCGGTCCAGCCATATGAGACTGTTGCGGACCCAGCACTGCCTTGGATTGAAGAAATTGATTGTCAATGTGCTACGCATGAAAGTTGAATTGAAATTGAACGAAATTGCCCAATATTTTGTAACTTTGCCAAATGCAACCGAAACCATACATTAAAAACGCAGTGCTATGTTGATTAAGACCAAGACTTTGCCGTATAAGGTCAAAGACATCAATTTGGCCGATTGGGGTCGCAAGGAGATCGAATTGGCCGAAGCCGAGATGCCGGGCTTGATGGCCATTCGCGAAGAGTATCGGGACAAAAAGCCCCTTAAAGGTGCGCGCATAGCGGGATGTCTGCACATGACGATCCAGACGGCAGTGTTGATCGAGACCTTGGTAGAACTTGGGGCAGAGGTGGCCTGGTCGTCGTGTAATATCTTTTCTACGCAAGATCATGCCGCAGCTGCGATCGCAAAGAGAGGTATTCCCGTCTATGCGTGGAAGGGCGAGACAGAAGAGGAATACTGGTGGTGTATCGAGCAGACGCTATACGCTTTTGAAGGGGGCAAGCCACTCAATATGATTTTGGACGATGGCGGGGATCTGACGCAATACGTATTGGACAATCATCCCGAGATCGTCAAAGGGCTCAGAGGTATCACTGAGGAGACGACTACGGGTGTCAAACGGCTTTACGATCGCATGAAGGCTGGTACGTTGCCGGTCCCGGCGATCAATGTCAACGACAGTGTGACGAAATCGAAGTTTGACAACAAGTACGGATGTCGGGAATCGGCAGTTGACGCCATTCGCAGGGCTACGGATCTCATGCTCGCTGGTAAGGTAGTCGTCGTAGCGGGCTATGGCGATGTCGGCAAGGGGACGGCAGCAGCATTTCGCGGTGCCCATGCGCGTGTGATTGTCACAGAAATCGATCCCATCTGTGCGCTACAAGCCGCCATGGAGGGCTATGAGGTCAAAAAGATGATCGACGCGGTCAAAGAGGCCGATATCGTCATCACCGCCACGGGCAATAAAAATGTCGTCACCGCCGAGCACTTTAAGCTCATGAAAGACAAGTGCGTCGTAGCCAATATCGGTCACTTCGACAATGAAATCGACGTGGCATGGCTCAACAAGCATTACGGCCATACAAAAGTGACCATCAAGCCGCAGGTAGATAAATACACCGTCGACGGCAAAGACATCATCGTCCTCGCAGAGGGGCGATTGGTCAACCTCGGATGTGCCACAGGCCATCCCTCTTTTGTGATGTCCAACTCCTTTACCAATCAGGTGCTCGCACAAATCGAGTTGTGGAATCATCCCGAGCGGTATGAAAACAAAGTCTATGTACTGCCCAAACACCTCGACGAAAAGGTCGCACGTCTTCATTTGAAAAAGCTCGGGGTGGAAATCGATCAACTCACTCCCGAACAAGCGGAGTATATCGGCGTGCCCATCGAAGGACCGTACAAGCCTGATTACTATCGATATTGATCTACCATTGTAGAGGCATTGATGCCTCCTATACGCTACTGTCCACCATTTTATCCGAAAGAGCAAGCTCGGTGCGTTATGTAGTTAGCGCCGAGCTTTTTGTTTTTCGCTTTTTGTCCAAAGGTTTGTCCTCTCATGTCACATGTCCGGGATCTTTCAGTGTATGAAATCGTGCAGATGATCGAGGGACAGCTCGTCCGTGGGGACTCCCACAAGCGGATTAGTAATATTGCTCTACCTGCCGAAGCAAATGAAGGGGATGTCTGCGTAATAATGGGAAACAAACCACTCTTTATTGAATGTAGTGCGGGCGCAGTCGTCTGTACGGATAAAATAGCTGATCACTATCACAAGGCGGGTGCTGTCATTGTTGTACAAGAGCCAGCAAAGGCCTTGCACCAATTGTTAAAGCATTTTGCCGGAGCCCAAAGTGGGGCAGTCCAAACAGGGATTCATCCCAGCGCTATGATCGCTGATGGTGTGCAAATAGGAGAAGCTGTCTCTGTCGGAGCACATTCCGTCATCGAAACCGGATCGGTGATTGGGAATCGTACTCTTGTAGGGGCGCAGGTCACTATTGGGAAGCACGTGCGTATTGGTACAGATTGTGTCCTCATGGATGGGGTGCGCATCAGGGATCACACGGTCATTGGGGATCGATGTGTCATCAAACCCAATGCGGTGATTGGATCCGATGGATTTGGATTTCAAATGCTCAATGGCCGATGGGAGCATACCCCCCATCTCGGCAATGTGGTGTTGGGCAATGACGTATTCGTGGGAGCTTGTACGACCATCGACCGAGCGAAGATTGGCTCGACAGTGATCGAAGATGGGGTAAAGATCGACAATCTTGTACAAATCGCCCACAATGTGCGTATTGGAGCGCGGACGGTCATCGCTGCGCAAACAGGAGTGGCAGGTAGTACCGTCATTGGTAAGGATTGTGTCGTAGGTGGTCAAGTGGGATTTGTCGGGCACATTGAGGTAGCCGATGGCGTGCAAGTACAGGCACAGAGCGGAGTGATTTCGGCCTCAAAACCCAAGGCAAAGCTCTATGGCTCTCCGGCCATCGATTACCAGCAGTTTTTGCGCGCATATGCTATCTTTACGAAGCTACCCGACCTCTACAGGAAGTGGCAAAAGGTATTAGCCCGATTAGAACAAAACAAGACACAATGAATACGGATCAATCGCTTGAGCAAACTGTGCAAGCTGCTATTCGCTTTGAAGGGGTGGGATTGCACAGTGGTCAAACGTCAAGGGTGACCATTTACCCTGCAGAAGAAGGGCATAAGGTGCGCTTCGTGCGCACAGATATCGACGAAAGCGTGGAGATTCCCGCGGATGTGCAGTACGTCCGATCCACCCATCGAGCCACGATTCTCGCCCGAGGTGATGCACAGATATCCACGGTCGAGCACTTATTGTCTGCTCTCTACGGGTGCGGCGTCGACAATGCACGTATTGAGCTCGAAGGGGAGGAAGTGCCGATACTCGATGGCAGTGCCAAGCCCTTCGTCGAGGCGATCAAGAAGGTAGGACGAACTGTTCAGCAAAAAGAGAGAGAATATTTTTCGCCCGACGTGACTATACGGGTTGAGGGTGAAGGAGATAGTGAAATCCTTTTTGTGCCCGGTGATGATTTTGCACTCGATGTGCTCCTCGACTTTGGGGATTCACAGTTGTCCTCCCAGTATTTTCGTTTTACTTCTGCGATGGATTATGCTACGGAGATTGCCCCGGCGCGCACGTTTGTCCGCTTTGGAGATATTCGGCAACTGTGGGAGCAAGGGCTCATTCGGGGAGGAAATGTTCAATCGGCAGTGGTATTGCGCGATAGCTCCTACAGTGAGGAGGCTCTCCGCGTCTTATTACGGGATATGGAGATGCCCCATCGGGTAGAGGACGTTCTGGAGGCCCTCGAGAGGCCGTGGAGATTGAGCAACGAGCCCGCTCGGCACAAGGCGTTGGATATGCTCGGAGATCTGGCCCTGCTAGGGATGCGGTTGAAGGGGAGAATCATCGCTCGCAATCCCCATCATGCGTTAAATGTGGAGTGGGTACGGACTTTAAAGCGAAAGGCCATTGAATATAAAAAGCTCAAGGGCATGCCGAAATACGACCTGGCAGCTGCCCCTCTCATGGATACCGAACAGATCAAGCAGTATTTGCCACACCGATATCCCTTTTTGCTCGTGGATAAAATCATCGAACTCAGCGATACCCATGTGGTGGGGATTAAGAACATCTCCTATGATCAACCCTTTGTCATGGGACATTTTCCGGGTAATCCGGTATTTCCCGGTGTATTGCAAATCGAAGCGCTTGCCCAGACGGGAGGTATCTTAGCGATGAACATATTGGGCAGTCCGGGACAGTGGGATACGTATTTTGTGCGCATTGACGATGTCCGATTTAAACACATGGTACGACCAGGCGATACGCTCATACTCAAGATGGAGCTCCTCCAACCGATTAAGCGTGGTTTGGCTTTTATGCGCGGTACTGCTTATGTGCGCAATAAGATTGCCTGTGAGGGTACATTGGCTGCGCAGTTGATTCGAAAGCGTGATATGGCATGAGCTGGAATTCGCAATGCTATGTGCATCCCAAGGCACGCGTTGCTCAGACGGCGCGCCTTCATCCCTATTGTTATATCGATGCCGATGTCGATATAGCTGACGACTGTGAAGTATATCCCCATGCATCGGTGATGCAGGGGTCCAGGCTGGACAGGGGCACAAAGATCTACCATGGGGCTGTCGTCGGATCCACACCTCAGGATCTTCAGTTTCGTGGACAACACAGCGGAGTGCATATCGGCAAAAACGTCGTCATACGTGAGTACTGTACCATACATCGCAGCTCCCAAGAGGGTATGCACACTATTATAGGCGAAGGCACTCTGTTGATGGCCTATGCCCACGTGGCTCACGATTGTCGGGTGGGGAAATACTGTATACTCGTCAACAACATCAATCTGGCGGGATACGTCGAACTCGGCGATCATGTCTACATCGGAGGAGCCACTCAAGTGCAGCAATTTGTGCGTATAGGAGCACACGCCTTTATCGGCGGCAATTGTTCGGTGCGCAAGGATGTCCCCCCTTACGTCAAAGCCGCGCGTGAACCCTTGCAATTCATGGGGATCAATCACGTGGGATTGCGGAGACATGGTTTTCGCGAAGATCAAATTCGGCGTATACACGAAATCTACCGTCTCATCTATGTTGTAAATGCCAATATTCACAAGGGATTGGAGGAAGCTGAGCGGTGCTTTGGTGATTCGGAAGAATTTCAGGTCATTGCATCGTTTATACGCCAATCAAAAAACGGCGTCATTAAGGGACCATCCTAATAGTGTTTGCTACGATACGATGTCTGCAAGGGCAATTGCGGGAGGGGTAATAGCTATGAGCCCTTCTCCGTAACGCACCTGGATCATGCGCCCGAAAAAACGATCCTTGGCTTCGATGTAGTGCCAGAAGTCTTCGGTAGAAATCGGCGTCGTAGGCTGGTCGTCTTTTTGATGGGGGGTATAAAATTGTGAGGCGTAGCAAGCGATGACCTGGCGTTTGGCTTCGAAATACGGTGTGATATCGATTACGACATCAGGAGGGTGGTAGTAATCTTGGATATAGGAAAAGACGCGGTGAGGTCGCCAGGGCTGTTGGGGCTGGTCCTTCCAGCGGCTTTGCCATTTGACGAGGCCTGAGAGGAAGAGTGCGCGTTGAAGGATCTGTTGTGCGCGACCGTGGTCGGGGTGTCGATCTGCAGGACTGGGCAGAAATACGACAGATGGTCGACACAAACGCACCAGGCGAATGATTTCATGTAGGTTGCGTTCATTATCTTCAAACTTTCCGTCCGGCCAATGGAGGTTGATTCGCAGTGTGAGCTGTAGGAGTTTAGCGGCTTCGACGGCTTCCTGTCGACGAATGTCGGCATTACCACGGCTGCCAAGCTCACCGCGAGTCAAATCCACGATACCGATGCGATAGCCCATAGCGCGATGTTTGAGCAAAATGCCCCCACAGCTGAGCTCCACATCGTCGGGATGAGGCCCAAAAGCGAGTATATCGAGATGGAAGCCCTCTTTGTCGGGAGTGCCGTAGATGATTTCCATTGCTCAGATTTTGACAAATTCCGCCAGCAGCTCCACCTCTGGGTCGAAAATCACATCCTTTACATCATCAAAAGGGAGGGTGAGTTGGGTTTGGCGCTCTGTGATCCGAACATGGCGGTCGTGAGCGCTACCGTCAGTCCGTTGGACGCGAAGGCGGAGCGGCAAGTGAAAAGGTGGCCCCTGTTGGACTTGGCGGATCACGAGTGTTGCGGTTTGTCTTTCGAAATGGTAATGCAGAATAGGCACCTCTTTGCGCTTCAGCCATTGTGCGACAAAGGCCGACCAATCTCTTCCAGTATGCTTGGACACTATCTGGGAAAACTCTCTTGTACTGGCGTTTTGAAATCGATATTGGCGATAAAAATCGCGCAGGATGTCGATAAAGGTGTCGCGTCCTGTTTGGAGGCGCAACATGTGCAACACCCAGGCGGCGCGTTCGTACACATGCGGGGTAAGTAGGAGCTCGACGCGATCATAAAGGGTATCGACGATGGGTCGGCGATCTCTTTTGTGGTAGCGCAACGCCTTTTGGCGCTGGGTGCGCAGGCGCTGTTTTAACGCATCTGTACCGTAGTGGTCTTCGATATAAAGATTGGTCAGGTAGGTCGCCATGCCTTCGCTCAGCCACAGGTCGCTCCATCGCTTTTCGGTCACTGCATTCCCAAACCACTGATGGGCTATTTCGTGGACGATCAGGGATTCGTGATCGGCACGTCCAGTCACGCTGCTTTCGGCATAAAAGATGCATGAGGCGTTTTCCATGCCGCCGTATCGGGTACGCGACTGCACATTGGCGAGTTTGTCAAAGGGATAAGGTCCTATGAGTTGTATAAAATAATGCAACACGCGGGGGGCATAGGCATAGTCTCTCCAACCCTTTTCTCGGTCGGGGGTAAAGACCCAATAGCTCACCGGTATGCCCTGGACGCTCGTATCATGAAGTACCGCAAAGGGCGCCACGCCGATGACGGCCACTTTGGTGGGAAGGGGGTAGGAGGTCTTCCAGATCGTGCGCACTCGTGTAGGTGTGGTATTGATACAGGCGATCAATCGGCCGTTGGAAATTGTCTGAGTCCAACTCGGTGCTTCGATATCGAAAGTGAAGAGTGCTTTGTCGGCGGGGTGATCGTGGCATGGAAACCAATGCGATGCTCGATTAGGCCAGTTGTCGGCAAATGCTGTGGGCTGACCATGGCGATTTTTACTCAAGATCAAACCATCCTGAGGCATCCCATGATAGTAGATGTCGAGTTGCACCGTGTCCTGAAAGGATGGCCCACTGGCAGTGTAGATGTACAATTTATGGGGTGCGCTCCACCATTTCATACGAAAAAAGCCCTTGTCGTATGTGGCATGGATGCTATCGACCACAAGCCCTCTGGTGTCCGAAGACGAAACGAAGTCCAAAACGAGGGTGTCTTTCGGTTTATTCAGGGTGAGGTTGATTTGAGCGTGTGCGCGGATGTGTTGTAAGGAGTCGTCTAAGGCGATTTGCACGGAGTAGGCGAGCACATCGATGTGGGGTTGCGGTGCCGTCCGTGCCTGGCTCCACAGGGTTGGTATAGTGCCGAGGCTACTGAGCAAAAGCAGGAAAGAGATCCGAGGGGCAATCATTGTACGACGAGGTTGATCATGCGCTTGGGCACGACGATGACTTTTTTGACTTGTTTGCCCGCGGTCCATTTTTGGGCGATCTCGGATGCGAGGGCTTGTTTTTCGATTTCATCGGGCGACATATCGGCTTCGAGGATGAGTACACCTCGTTTTTTGCCATTGATGCACAGCGGGTATTCGACCGTTGCTTCGACGATTTGAGAGGGATCGTATTCGGGGAGTGGGGAGAGGTGCACGGATTGGTCGTGTCCCAGACGGTGGTGGATTTCTTCGGTGATGTAGGGGGCGAAGGGAGCCATGAGGCGGTTGAGGGGTTCGAGGATTTGGCGTGAGGTGGTGCGCAATTTGCGCAGTTCGCCGACGGCCATCATGAGAAAGCTTATTGCGGTATTGTAGGAAAATCGCTCGACGTCTTCGCGTACTTTTTTGATCGTGCGATGGAGGATTTTCAGTTCTTGTGTGGTGGGAGGTACATCCTGGACGCGCAAGCGATCGTCTTTGTCGATGAAGAGTGCGATGTATCGTTTTAAAAACTTGCTGATACCGTCGATGCCCTGCATGTTCCAGGGCTTGGATTGTTCGATAGGGCCGAGAAACATTTCATACATGCGGAAGCAATCGGCTCCGTACTGGGCGATGACGTCGTCGGGGTTGATGGTGTTGTACTTAGATTTGGACATTTTCCCGACTTCCGAATAAGTGTAAAAGCGGAAATCTTCGGCATTGTCGATGTCGTACAGTTTTCCTTCGCAGTAATATCCTTGTGGAGTGCGGAAGAGGGCATTGGCGTATTCGGGGCGCCATTTTGTAAATGCGCCTATACCTTCGACATCGAGGTAGGAGTCGGGATTGCCGTAATTTTTGACGAATCGTATGTCGACGGGTATTTTGACGAGCTCTTCTTCGTCGTAGTGTCCCTGTTGGACGAGTTCGTAGCTGACGAATTGACGTCGGCCATCATCGGTAGGGGTCTTGAGCATGAAGATGTGTTCGATGATACCCTGGATCATGCCTTGGTTGATGAGCTTTTTAAAGGGTTCGTCTTCGGGTACCAGGCCGAGGTCGTAGAGGAACATGTTCCAGAATCGCGCGTACATCAGGTGGCCGACGGCGTGTTCGGCTCCGCCGACATAGAGGTCGACACTGCGCCAGTACTCAACGGCTTGCTGGGAAAAAGGTTCCCGATCGTTGTGGGGATCCATAAAGCGTAGGAAGTACCACGAAGATCCGGCGAATCCCGGCATCGTATCGATCTCACGTCGCCAGCCGTTGGGGAGTTCGACCCATTCGGTGAGCTTTGAGAGGGGGGATTTGCCGTCTTTGGTGGGTTTGAAATCGCGTAAGGGTGGTAACTCGAGTGGTAGTTCGGAATCTGGGAGTGGATGAGGCACACCTTCGGGGTCGTAGACGATGGGGAATGGTTCGCCCCAATAGCGCTGTCGCGAAAAGTTGGCATCGCGAAGTTTGTAGCTCACCGCGCGCCGACCCAGGCCCCGCTTTTCGAGCTCTTCAATCATGCGCTCGATGGCCTGAGGCACTTCCAACCCGTTGAGGAAGTCGCTGTTGATCATAACGCCCACCTTGTCCTCGCGTGTGGCTTCGGGATAGGCGCTTTGGTCGATCACTTCTACGATGGGCAATTGGAAGTGTTGGGCGAAGGCGTGGTCTCGGTCGTCTCTACTCGGCACTGCCATGATGGCACCAGTACCGTAATCGGGAAGAACGTACTCCGATATCCATATGGGCAATTGTTGGCCTGTAAAGGGGTGGACCGCATAGGCCCCAGTAAAGACGCCGGTGATCTTGCGCGTTTCGGCGCGACGCTCGAGTTCGGTGCGTGTGCGCACGTACTCGAGGTATTGCTCGACTTCTGCTTTCTTCTCTGGGGGAGTGATTTTGTCGATGAGTTCGTGTTCGGGAGCCAGTACCATAAAGGTAGCGCCGAAGAGCGTATCGGGTCGGGTAGTGAAGATGTCGATCTGGAAGTCCGAACCAACTACGGGAAAGTGGATGATCGCACCAGTGGATTTGCCTATCCAATTGCGTTGAAGGGCCTTAAGGCTGTCCGACCAATCGAGTTTGTCGAGGCCGGCGAGCAGGCGTTCGGCGTAGGCAGTAATGCGCAAAAACCACTGTACCATGGGCTTGCGTACCACGGGGTATCCGCCACGCTCAGATACGCCATCGCGCACTTCGTCGTTGGCCAATACCGTGCCGAGCTCTTCACACCAGTTGACATAGCTCTTCTTGCGATAAGCTAAGCGGTAGTGCATGAGTACATCGCTCTTCTGCCGTGCGGAAAAAGATTTCCATTGTTCAGCGGTAAAGGGGAGATGGGGGGCGTGGAAAGCATTGACCCCACGGCTTCCTCGTGTTTCGAAGATCTCAATAAGACGCGTGATGGGTAGAGCCTTATCGGCGTCGAGATCGTAGTAGTGCTCGAACAATCGCAGGAAAATCCACTGGGTCCACTTGTAATAGCGTGGATCACATGTGCGTATTTCACGCGACCAGTCGAACGATAGACCAATCTTACGGAGCTGTTTTTTAAACCGCTGGATGTTTTGTTCGGTCGACTCTGCCGGATGCACGCCTGTTTCGACGGCATACTGCTCTGCAGGAAGCCCAAAGGCGTCAAAGCCCATGGGATGCAATACGTTATACCCCTCCATGCGCTTGACACGTGCATAGATGTCGGAGGCAATGTATCCGAGTGGATGACCAACGTGGAGGCCTGCCCCCGAAGGGTAGGGGAACATGTCTAAGACGTAGTATTTGGGCTTCTGACTTTGATTGTACGCTTTATAGGTGCCTTGTTCCTCCCAATATCGATTCCACTTTTCTTCAATTTCAGCGAAATTCATATGCCCAACGGTTTAAAACACAAAGATAGGCATTTCGCTGTGGTAGCCTGGCCTCGACGACCCTTGTCGAGGCCACGTAGCTATGTGGTATGAAATCGATGGCGTGGAAGGAGTCTCAATATTTTATACATCGCATTTGATCCACTACTTGGCCTCGCGCATTGGTATAGCGTAATAGGTATATACCACTCGGCAAGTGCTGCGTATTGATGCGTAGCGTGGTTGTGTTACTGAAATCGTACATGCCGTGATATCGCCCTGTGGGCAGGTGAAAGAGTTGTACGTGGGTAGCATTGGGCAGAGCGGGTACCGTCCATTGCACGCCGTCATAGGTCAAAGTGGATGAAACTGTGGGAGTATACACGGAAGTGACGGGAGGCAATTGGAGGTATTGCACCAAGAGTTTTCCGTATACAGGAGGCAGGACATCTCCTTTATGGGCATTGGAAGTCATCGCGCTTACTGTGACGTTAGCAGGGACATAGTGATAGATATAAGTACGGTATAAGATGCTACCTCCGTGGCCAATATAGGTGCCGTTTCGATTGGTGACGATGACCAAGCCGAGGCCATAACGCACTCCCTTGCCTATGGGGATACCGTTTGAAATCATTTCATTCACAGAAGAGGGTTTGACCACCTGGCCAGTCACCAATTTGTACATCCAATCGGTGAGCAATTGGGGTGTTGCCATGCATGCACCTGCGGCCCATGCCATGCTAAACATCGCATTGGGGGAGTAGTTGTATTGTGATAGGTCGTCGGGAATGTTGTCGTTATCGATGTCCAACCAAATGGGAGCTATCGGCCCTGGGGGCGTGTCGTAGGGAAAGATGGCCATGCCCTCGAGTCCAGCAGGCTCAAAGATGCGCTTTCGGACGAAGACGTGATAGGGCATGCCCGAGGCCTCTTCGATGATCAGCCCGAGTAAAAGATAATTGGTATTGGAATAATGCCAACCCTTGCCCTTTTCGAAGTATGGCGTATCGACAAATGTCTGGAGGATTTCTTCGGGCTGCCAGATGCGCGACAGATCACTCAATATCGTTGAGACGTAATTGGGATGCTCGGTAAAATTGTAGATACCGCTCGTCATGTTGAGCAATTGGCGTATGGTGATGGTTGAGTCGACATTGGGATAGCTCGGTAGCCATTCATAAAGAGAATCTTCCAAGCTGAGCACACTGTCTTCTACCAAAAGCATTATGGCAGCAGCGGTGATGCTTTTCGTCACGCTGCCGATACCAAAGTAGTGCTGGGTAGTAGCTTGTGAAGAGGGCATTACCGATGCACCGTTGGCTACTCCCGACCACGTGCGCTCTTTGTCGTCTCGAATACCTCCAGCCAAGCACAACATGTTTGAATCGCGCTCTACCATCCGAAGGATGCTGTCGAACAACATGGAATCGTGCGCCGTAAATTGATAACTTCGAAGGTCTACCGTAGTATGAAATGGTGCGTCATAGATGACCTTTGCAAAATCATGCACCTCACTTTTCTCATCCAACATGAGTGGAATCTGGGCCGTGTTGGGTAATGAGAGGAGGACGAGTAGAACGAAGACGACGCTCACGGTAGTCACTTTGCACTTCATGAGTATAGAGATTTTGGTTACGACAAAGGTATGCAAGCTCTCTGTGCTATCCAAATGCTAACGGGCCCCTTGGTCGACAAAAGCGCGTTACTCGTCGAAAATGTAGGTATTTTCAGTCTTGTTATTCATGACTGGGGGCACTCTAAAGAGGTGGGTTGTTGGAGAATCACCGCATTGGATGAAGAGATTCAATAGGCTTGTATAGTGACAAGTTAGTTGTGCGCATCGCGCTTGAGGAGGAACATTTTACCCCTCTCAGTAGAAAGGCTATTGATAATGAAGTTTAGGAGCAAACATTTCTTTGTTAAACTGGGTACAACTTTCCAGTTAGCGGAGGAGGAAGTATGAGTTTACGCTGATTTATTTCATTATGCAAATCATGGGCGTATCACCAGGGGTATAGTTATACTCATCTCACAGGGGTATAGTTCTACTCAGTTCATAGGACTCATGGTGGAAAAAATAGCGCTTAAATACCAAGGTAAGGCAAAGATTCCAGGGGGAAGAGTATAAATTAATGTTGGATACAGAGTTGCAGGGTCGATTTATTTCCTTTTCCCACAGCGCATGATGAGCAATTTGATCATTTCTCGCGCAGCTGCTTTGCCTTTCATTTTCACCAAGTCGCGCGGCGTCTCGTCTCCGATTTCAAAAGTGATGGATTCGGCGTGAAATTGGAGTAAAAACCAGGCCTTGCTGATAGGAGCATTGAGGTCGTAGGCTTCGCGCACCCACGGATGCGGAGGAAGGGTCTCGGCGATGCCCTCGATCCAATAGCGGTCGAAATACCGCAGCTTGCGGTCGACCGAATCGGGAAATGTATAGTACACGTCGTATTGGGTGGAGTGAAAATCCAGCCCCAGTATGATGTTGGCTTTGTGTTTTTTGGCGCGATGGATTACGTGTTGGGCCACTTGTCGGGTCTCGGGCTGTCGAAAATATGCCCAATCGCGATTGAGGTCAATGCCGCCTGCGTTGTGTCGCCAGTGTCCCAGGTCGACACCATCGGGATTCATCAAGGGGTAGAGCCACACCTGGTGATGTTTGAAAAAGTTTGCATTGCGCCTTGTGGTATCCAATAGCGCTTCGACAAAGGCCATCATGGCCATATGGCCAGGCACTTCAGGGGGATGCTGGCGCGCTATGACGACAATGACGTCCTTGTGTGTATCGTCAGGAGTACCGATGTTGACAAACCACAGAGGACGCCCTAATGTGCTGTGGCCTATTACTTCGACGCTTTGTACCCAGGGATGGCCTTTGAGACTGTCCAGCCATGCACGTATGTGGTTTGTGGTGAGCAGCTCTTGCGCCGACACCCATAGGGTATCACCTGCGCGTAGATGAAGGTGTAAAAATGCCGCCGTGGTATCCTCATTGAGATGGTATTGGCTCGAATCTATAGCAACCCAGCGTCCTCGATTGTATCGCAGTTTGGGCACGTAGCGATGGCGAAACCCTTCAGGATAGTGGAGTCGTACAAATATACCAGTATCGATAGGGCTGATAATGCGAAAGGAGTACCAGGGGGAGTGGTTGATGGGTGTATTTTCGGGCTCAATACCTATCGAAAAGCTCGTGCTGTCGTCTTCTTGCCATTGGTTGAGCCTTGCCCCGTCAAATTGGTTGTCGAATACAATGCCGAGAGAAGAGATGTATTGGCGTTTTTCCTGGTATTGTATGGGCCTTGAACGCGTATCGACGGGTTGGGGGAAGACATTGGGGTCAAACTTGTACACGTATTTGGGAGCGCAACTCGACAACAGGGTGAAGGCAAGTCCTGCTATGACCGCGCTCTTGGCCGTGGATGCTTGCATAAGACCCTTGGTTGAGAAGTACGAGCGATGTGCGCTACGGCATTATTCAGTAGTGGCCTGTTGTTTGACGTAGAGGCTGTGTACATATCGAGCTACACGGCTCTTAAAACGATTGGCCTTATTTCTATGCCAGATGTGGCGTTTAGCCAGTTTGTCTATTTCGCTGATGACGTAGGGCAAAAACTTGCGGGCATCTTCATAGCTTTCCATGTTCAGCAGGCGTTTGACAAACGATTTGGTGCGCTTTTTATAAAAGCGGTTGTGAAGGCGTCGCTTGAGATTTTGACGCATGCGTTTCTTTGCAGATTTCGTATTTGGCATAGAGCAGCATTTGTTTTTTCGAAAACGGCTGCAAAGATAGCGCCTTTTGGGGAAAGGAGCACGATTTTATACCACAAAAATCACCGAAAAAGTTGGCGATAGTGGAGGGAGTCGAATTGGGTATAAAATTTTAGGCCTGTACCGATGCGGTTGCGCACTTCGTTGCCGATGATGGGGTTGTTTTTTAGGAAGACGTTAAAAGTCAATCCTTTGGAGCGCATATTGAGGATGTCGAGGTATACTTCGTGATCGCGCAATTGGTCGTTGCTGATGGTATTGGGAGAGTACAGGGTGCGGTAGTGCAGGCGTGCCTTGCCTTCGAAGAGCTCGACATCGACGTCGAGTCCGTACGCACTTTGGAGAAAGTATTGAGGTGTGACGGGTAGGCCTATGAGATCTTGAGCGGTGAGTTGGTCGACCTGGATTTGAATGTCGGAGATAAAACCCACTCTTTGGACGATGCGGTTGACCAGGCGGGTCAATACGACGGATATTTGGTGGGTAAATACATCGCTCAAGCTGGAGGCATAATCGACTCCTGTGGACAGCTGGCTGATACCTGTGGGTGGGAGGAAGCTGTTGAAGCTGATGAGGGAAAAGACCTGTTGGTTGAGCATTGTGGTGTTTGCGCGTATTTCATCCAGTCGAAGTTGGACGTAATTGTTGAGCAGGCCCGTGAGGTCAGGGATTTCGATATCGAATCGTATTTCGGGTTGGTAGAGGGTGCCGGTGATGTACATCTTTAGGATGACGGGGTGTGGCTTGGCGGCTTCTGCTTGGAGCTCCTGGGGGGCATTTTGCAAGATATCGCGGATGAGCGGGCTCACAGGGGCACGGATGTCGTCGTAGACGGCAATCAAGTCGAGCTGTGCATTGATGGGATCGCCGTGCCAGAGGATGGCGCTTCCGTCGAGCACATCGAATTTGCGATTAAAGAGATTGTAGAAGGAAAAAGAGTAATACCCGTCGCTGACGTTGTAATCGCCTGTCATCTGGATGTTGCCGTCTGGGGGCATGTGCAAGTGTATTTCGCCAATGCCTCTTCCATAGACGTGGTCTCCTGCAGCACGGTCGAAGATGATGTACACTTCCGAGGCCTCGTCGACAGTGAGATCTAAATCGAGTGAAAGGGTATACGTGGCTGCATTGCCGGATGTGTTGCGTTCTCCTTTAGGGGAGGTAAAGTAGATAAAATCTGTCGATGTAATCTCAGCGTCGTCGATCTCGTGCTCTGTGGGAATATAGATCTTTGACCCCTGGTGAGGGTGACCTACAATCTTGATGTGGAGCTGTTGAAACGGACCAATAAATTGGGCGTCGACTTGCCCAATAGCGGTTCCGTAGTAATAGGGATTGTCTTGTTCGGTGGTGGCAAGGGCCAGTATGCGTGGCGAGTGAATACGCGTATTGAGATTGAAAGATCGAAAAGCATTATGCGCAATTCCCCCGAAGACAGTCGCCACATTTGAATCGCGATCCATCAGGGTGATCCCCGTAAAATCGATCGAATCAGGGTAAAATCGTATTGATTGATCACTAACCGTGTAGTACACCCCTGTATAATCGACTTTGGCCCCTCCTTGAAGAATGTGCACACGGCCTTCTATCTGATATTCTTTAGGTGTACCATAGAGTCGAAGATCGGCATTTGCGCTGCCCCTGAGGTCGGAAATTCCCGATGGGATGATGATTTTTGCGAAGTTGGCCGGGATGTGCTGGCCATCCAGCTGCACATTGAAGTATGGTTTGGACAGCAGAGCGTACACAATGCCCTGCGCCCTGCTCTTCATGGGCAGATTGTTGGCCAATAAAGTGACATAAGCGGTGTCTTTTAAGCTGCGGGTATGCGCTTCGAAGTACACAGTGCCCAAATTGATGGGCAGAATGTGTAAGTCATCGGAATAGGCAATCAGACTCCACCCTCTCCACTGCAGGACATCGTCGATGGAAAGGGAAAAGTTCAGTGATCCGTCAAAGTCGGTGGTTTTCCATCTCAGGAGTGTATCGAGCATATCTGCATCAAAATGGTAAAAGGAAGCCGACACGTGATTGGCACTGTCGGAGCCTACTAAGATGTAGTGGTTATGGGATGAGAGGAATTTGAGATTGCTCGCTTTGAGATAACGAGGTTTTAAAACAATGGCATTGTCGTCGCTACAGCGCCAGGTGACCGAGTCTTTGCGTCCGACCCAGCCCGGAAGGACGCGCAACACCAGGGAATCGCCTTGAAGAAGGCCGGCGGCACGGATTTGAAAGGTGTCGAGTAGGTATCGAATATTGGATGCGTACACGGATGCCTCGATGGAATTGCCGCTCAATTGGATGGAGCAATGCGTATTCGATACTATTTGTTGAAGCTTTTTCCCCCGCAGCTGGCCAATGTTGAGTTGAAAAATGCCTCTTTCGGGTGCATCTTCGATGCGAATGTTGGGATGGGTGATTTTCCAGTGTAAAATTTCTACGTGTGGGCTCATGATATTGAGACCAAAGCTCTGGTCTTTTTCTTGATAAAAAGCGCTGGCATAGAGTGTATCGACCACAATTTCATTCTGACTCAATAGTGCAGAGAGTGCTCCCATCCGCTTGGCGTTGAAGAAGAAATTGTAGAAATGGGCGTGTTTGGAAGTGTCTATTGTGGTAGTTGAATCTCTGTAGCCAAGTACGGCAAACAAATGGGAGTGGTTGGCACGCAACATGTCGAGCATATGTCGTTGGAGATCGCCCCATCGAAAATGGCCGGTGATTTTTGCATTAAACTGAGGTGCGTCGAAATAGGCATCTTTGATTCCCGAACGGTAGACTTGTTGGTGAATGGTGAGATAAGGGATTTCTACCTCTTGGGTGTCGCGACGTATGCGGACGTTGGTGCACTGTATTTTCCCTTTGGCATCGTCAATATTTGAGGCGCGCATGTGCACTTCGACGATGCCTTCTAACTCGATGTTGGCACGGCTCCAGTTGAGGGGCTGTAAGCGTATACGGGAGATTTGGGCGGTAAAATCGTACTCTGGAAGGGAGTCGAGATGGCGGATTTGACCGTCGAAGATCATGCGGATGTTGGGATCGCCGGAGAGGAGTTTGCCATCCATGTGTGATTTGTCCAGAGTACCCGAAAAGACGATGTTTTGATAGTTGTAGCGATGAAATTCTGCCGAATGGATGTGCATTTGTAGCCGAGCTGAGGCAGTTTGAAAGGTAAGACCTCGCCCTTGATGTACGGATGCTTCGACGTGGACCTTTCCCCATTGCGTATTCCCCAAATAAGTGCCTAAATCGAAGTCGTCGAGGGTAATCGATCCCGAATATTCAGCAGCGCCAATGCCGGGGCGAAGGTTGAGACGCATGTCGGTCTTAATATGGCCTATAGCACTGTGGATCGTCCCAAAGGCCACAAAATCGCGTGGGAATCCGTCGAAATATCCCCGAAAATGGATCTTTCCGAGGCGCAACAGTTCGTCAGGTAATTTTGGGGCGAGTAGGGATATCCACTTTGCATGTGTCTGAAGGGCGCTTGCGCGGATATTGAAAAACTTTTCTTCTTTGCGAAACAGCGATTTTGTCGACAAGCCTCCAGAAAAGGTCAAATAGTGCCCTATGCGCACATTGAGGTTGCGACCGCGTAGGGAATTAAAGCTCCCGTATAAATGGCCACGCATCTGCAATCGCTCTTTCTGCCAACTTCGATAAAGTGCGTGGCGAGCAATTCCCGAATGATATGGTCCCAGTATTTGAATTGGAAAATCCAAATCGATATCAAGGGTATCCCACCACAGGTAGTCTGCAACATTTTTCCAATCCGACAAACTGAAAAAATGAGCACTCCCTACCATTTTGCAATATCCATTTTCGGGGAGGTATAGCTCAAAATCCGACCACGTCAATGTCGTATCCGTCACCTGCAATCCCACAATGCATCCATCGGATATGCTCAGTCCTCTCGATTCGCTCAGATCAAAAATGCACTGGTCAATGCATAAGCCTTCGGGCCCAATAGTGAACGACGCAACATTGAGCCTTGGGATATCCCACAGCTGTGTGCCTTTCATCCCGTAAAGAGGACCTGTGAGGGCCTTCAGCGAATCAAAAGACATCGGATATCGTTCGATCCTCCCACTACGTATGTGTATCTGATCGAGCTTCATCCACATCGGCACCAAATCCCGCCAATATATTTCAGCGAGGTCCTCAAATATTGCATCCTCCGGCATTGAATCCTTCCGTTCTCTACTGTAAAAGATGAGCGACGGCTCCAGGAGTACGATTTCCCCAATCGACAAGGTATCTCCACGAGTGCTTTGAGGAAGTGCATGGATTTCTAATGTGCGCGCCGATAGGGTGGAGCGGAGAGACCGATGCTTTCCCCACATGTCCACTTGGAGCCCCTGTATGGCAAGGTGTTCGAGGTCAAAATAAAAATGTAACGGCTTCGAAGGATTAATGTGATCCTCAGCAGGAGCGGAGGAGCTAAGTTCGATGCTCGATCGAGTACTGTCTGTAGTTTGGCGTATATGCACGTGGAAATTGAAGAGGGTGAGGCGATGGATGCGCGGCTTTTTCCACAGCCATGAGAGAATCCTGGCATGTAGCGCAGCTTTCTCGATGGTTGCCAGGGTGTCGTCATCTCTTGTGACAGTGAGGTTGGTCAGCTTTAAGCCCCAGAGTGGGTGCAAGTAGAATGTGTCGAATACTACGCGTGCACGCAATCGCTGAGAGAGTTCGCGTTCGATGAAGTGTTTACCCGGTGAAGAGTTTATCCAAAGTATGCCCAGCCCACTAATGCTGAGGATGAGCAACACGAGTGCGAGGAGAAATCGCAAAAAAGCATATTGTCTATATCGGCTGTGCATAGAAAATTGCTCCTCCTTGCGATATTGTGCTTAATAGTACAACGCAATCGTTTAAGGCCTATTTCAAGGCCGTTGTTTGCGTAGTAGGACGCCTACGTAGTGGGTTGCTTTTTGAGGACGCGTTGGACTGTAATCCCTATTTCGGCGGGGTTAGAGACGACGGTGACGCCGAGTTCACTCATGATGCGCATTTTTTCTTGCGCTGTATCGGCTTTGCCGCCTATGATGGCCCCGGCGTGTCCCATCGTTCGTCCTTTGGGTGCGGTGATGCCTGCAATATACGCCACGGTCGGTTTGGGGTTGGGCAGGGAGGCTAAATATTCGGCGGCTTCCACTTCCATCGTTCCACCGATCTCACCGATAATGATGATGGCTTCGGTTTGGTCGTCTTCCATAAAGAGTTGAACGGCCTCTTTGATGGTAGTACCCGGTACGGGATCTCCTCCGATACCGATGCAAGTGCTCTGTCCCAAGCCCACTTTGGTCACTTGATCCACGGCTTCATAGGTCAGCGTGCCCGATCGAGAGACAATACCCACCACACCGGGCGAGTGGATAAAGCCGGGCATGATACCGAGTTTAGCTATGCCGGGCGTTATGACGCCAGGGCAATTGGGTCCGATGAGTCGACATTTTTTGTCGGCGATAAAGCCTTTGACACGTACCATGTCTTGTACGGGTATTCCTTCGGTGATGCAGACGATGAGCTCGATACCGGCGTCGGCGGCTTCGCAGATGGCATCGGGTGCAAAAGCCGGAGGTACGAAGATGACGGATGCATTGGCGTCGGTGGCCTCCACAGCTTCGCGTACTGTATTGAATACGGGAACACCCAAATGCGTCATGCCTCCTTTTCCAGGCGTCACCCCTCCTACGACATTGGTGCCGTAGGCTTGCATTTGCTCAGTGTGAAAACTTCCCTCTTTACCCGTAATTCCCTGGACGATTACCCGAGTATTTTTATCGACTAATACTGCCATCACTACTTAATTATGAACACATCTTCGTCGGCATCGTGTAAGTAATACCGCTCGCGTGCGTATTTTTCTTTGTCGACTTTGAGCTCGAGTTCTTCAACACGTAAGGCTCGTATCTTTTGTCGATATTCCTCGATGCGTGCTTCGGTCTCTTCTATTTCGCGATGCAAGCGGTACTGAAATTGCAAATTGTACGCGTCGAAAAAAGTGATCCATACGACAAAAAATACTACAGCCCATACGTACTTGTTGGACCACTTGCTTTGCAAAAAACGATATGTCCAATGCCAAAAGCGCATCGAGGCGATCCTTCTGTCAAAGGACAAAGGTACGCAATCTCGATTTTAATGGACCCTCTTTACGATAAGCTCGCACGATTTTATACAGAGATACTCGCATTTCGGTGATATCCTCCAAGCGGCTACAACATGAAACTGCCGTATACCAATCCTTGAAATATTGCGCTTCTATGACCTACACATCGCATGTATGCAAAGCCGAACAACACGAATCTCCCTCCATATATGCATTCGATTTTAA
This sequence comes from Saprospiraceae bacterium, assembly GCA_015490715.1. Classification (GTDB taxonomy): domain Bacteria; phylum Bacteroidota; class Bacteroidia; order Chitinophagales; family Saprospiraceae; genus S141-43. Next base: position 54,880 of record WFXH01000088.1, read on the forward strand.
TACATATATTTGTCAAGCATATGAAAAACAACGCTCATGCCCCGTATACACTGGAGTTTTACCATGTGGTTGTGTTGCTGGTCGATGGTGGTGCACGGTACCGGATTGTTTGTGCCACCCCCGGATATGGTGATCACATGTGATTTTTGGTATGATCCGTCGACCATCGACGAACCTTCCGATCCCACTTTTGGTAGGGTTGTCTATCGTTCGGATTTGCGACGGAAGGTCATCACTTATGATAGACTGTGTTCGGCCTTTTGCCAGGCGGATCCCACAACGGGATACAACCCCGACCAGATAAGCGATGGCTTACCATGTTCATTTTATCGTGATCTATATCATCCGGCGCATCCCGATGCCGTGCACAAACTCGTTTGGGGATGGGATGGCGTCTCTGAAAGTGGACCTGTGGAAATCGAGGTGTTTGAAGATCTCTACTGCGGGAAGGGTGTGATTACGCGTACTTTTTACCTGCGTACGTCGCAAGGCAGGGTACCTTGTGGTAGCCAGCGCATCTACGTGGTCAATTGTGCACCATTTTATATCAACGAAAGTGTTTGCACCGATCCCAATGACGACATTATCTGGCCCAACAACTGCATCCAGCCCCCAGTCCTTACGGAGTGCAATCCCGATATCAGTCCTGAAAATCCTCTCCTCGGTAGGCCCCGTCTTCGTCCGGGCATCAACCGACGATGCAACATGGTGGCCATCAATCACCACGATACGTACATCACCGTCGTCCCAAGGGCGTGTTTTAAAGTCATACGCACTTGGCACGTAGTAGACTGGTGTCGCTATGACCCTACCAATCCGCTTTCCGAAGGCGTATGGACCTTCCGCCAGGTGATTAAAGTACACAACAGGGTTGCGCCTACCTTCCGATGGAAGCTCTTGGACATCAATGTTGGCGATACGATGGTGTCTGCTCTATATTCCGACACCCAACGCCTCTGTGCCAACAAGGTCGTCATGCAAATCGAAGCGTCGGACGATTGCACACCGACTCACTTGCTACATACTGGATATGCTATCGACCTCTACAACGATGGCAAGGGGCCGTATGGCAGTTACGACCTCTTTGTGGGAGAGCACTTTGCTTCTAAGGGAGGTCCTGCACACGACAATCCCTATGCGTATCGCATCGATCCCTACGATGCCAGTGGAGCATACCCTCTGGGAAAGCATCGCTGGATATGGAAGGTTGAAGATGGTTGTGGCAACAGCACTGTAATAGACACCGTGTTTGAAATTCGCGATACAAAGCCACCAACGCCGTATTGCCGTCCCGGCATCGTTACTGTCGTGATGCCGGCAAGTGGAATGGTCGATATCGATGCTGCGCAGCTGGTCTTAAAAAAGGAAGACAATTGTAGCGCTACTACCGACCTACATGTATATTTTGACCCCAATACAGAGGAGAGTATCCGTACCTTGAGCTGTGCTGATCTGCCGCCCAATGCTCCTGAAGCTCTCCTTCCTATCGATGTCTGGGTCGTCGACGAGGTAGGCAATGCTGCCGTATGTCGCACTGCCGTAATCCTTCAAGATCCCAATGGTGTGTGCTTTGACTCGACGGCCACGCGCACGGTGACACTTGATCTCTCGCGTTTCCCACTTCGACATTTCGATGCTATTACCCTTCGCATAGAGGACACCGCATCTCATGAAGAATTTTATCGCTCTACTGTTTCTCTTAGACAGATGCTCACCGTGCGTTTTAACGCGGTGGAGATGCGTGATGCATACACAGCTCTGCTGCGCAGCTATACAGGATACTATCCGCGCAACTGGTATCAGCTATCCGACTTGTTTCGGCTATATTTCCACGTGGCGGGTTTTCAGCCCTTCCGGACAGCACGGGAATACCTCGTAGCGGATATTAACGAAGACGGACTGATCACAATGGAAGACGTCGGCATCCTGGGCAACATTTTCATGCAACAGCCCGATGTACAATACCTTCGAGACCCATGGATCGAAGTACCCATTGATGCTGCTGAAACTCTCCAAAAGGCCGTAACACCCCAAGATGCCCCGCTCTTTTTAAGACAATATTTTGGAGGGTTGCTCGCTAAATATTTCGACGACACCCTTCACGCCGTTTTCCTTGCGAAAGGCGACATCGTACCAGGCACGCCTGTTTATCGCTCGGGAAGTACTCTTTCGGTTGAAATAGAGCAGTCCGAAGAAGACGGCGCGACAGTGGTATCCTTCACCCCATCGACGCCCACGGCGCTTATAGGGTATCACCTAAAATGGCGAGGACCTTCTGGTCGTTGGGAGGCGCATCCCTCATCAAAGTGGATATTATTGAACAACTGCAAGGGCGACATCTGCGAGATGATCCTGCTGACCAAGGTTGTGCCAGCTCCTCGTACTATCGTACTCATACACCACAGGCGCAACCCTTCTATAAACACACCCCTTTTACAAGAAGCTGAAGGGATCGACGAGGACTTTTCCATCACTCCACTGAACATCTCTTCTCATCCCGCAAAGGCGAGAATAGTATATCGAGGTAATGGAGACTTTCTCGTGCTCAGCCTTGTCCCTACGTGGGTAAAAAGCTGGCACTGGAATCTCTATCGCTTGGATGGCCGACGTGTGCAAGGCGGGCTATTGACTCCATCTGAGGACGGTATGGGATTTATCCGCATTTCTCATCCTATGCCACCAGCTCTGTACTATTTCCACTTTGAAGGTGAAGGGTATGAAATCGTTGTCCCAGTAACTGTATTCGACTAATGCAAGGGGAATAGTGCAGCTTTTTTATGTACTCCGAGAATAGGGGTGGCTGCCGGTTGTGAAAAAAAATTTCAAAAATTTTATACATAGAGAAGACACCCATTCAAATTCTTCATAATGTATTAGCTCTTGTGTCCAAACCTCTTGTGAAGGACGGACACACATATGAGAAATAGCGCCTATATCCATCTGATTTATAATGAGTTAGAGGGCGATTTTTTACAGTCAATTGGAATTGTTTTTGCCTCACTATCGGTGCCGTGATTGACATCCTCGAGAGCCGGGGGTGACAATCGCTATAGGCATAGGTGTGCATGTAGTCTGCGGAGGGTAGGTACAAATCGATCAAAACACAACAGAGACCTATGAAGGTAAAAACATTACGACGACGCATTTGGACAAGTTGGAGTATGCTGATAGGTCTGTGCATCTTGATGTTGGGATGGCAGATGGAGAGTAGTGCGCAGTGTACGCCGACCATTCAGGGTAGGGAATATGTATGTCGTGGCGACAGCGCATTGTATTTGTTTACGGGAGGAAGTACCTTTGGTGGCCCTACCATCACTTGGTCGGTCAACGGTGGTGGGACGGTATCGACTCCCAACGGCGTGCAGACATACATCACTTGGCACACGACGGGTACATGGGAGGTGTACTTGAGCATCGCCCCCAATGTGGACTGTCCTGCCGGACAGACGGATACCATCCAGGTGACGGTCATCCCGTCGGCCAACGTCGTGATGGCCTGCAACGACAGTATACAGGTATCTCTTGGTCTTGACTGTAAAGCCGGTGTGACGGTCAATATGTTGTTGGAGGGGCCGATTCCTTACCCGGACAGCATGTATGAAATCGTACTCATCGATGCCAATGGCGATACGCTGGCCGATGATACTGTACGCCAACAACACATAGGACAAGTGTTGACCTATTCTGTCATACATCGCTGCTCGGGCAATAGCTGTTGGGGACGCCTGCTTGTAGAAGACAAACTGCCCCCACCGGATCTCGTCTGTGGACTCGACACAGTCGAATGTGGTAGCGACATCAGTCCAGACGTACTTGGTTTTCCTCTCCCAGCAGGTGCATCTGTGATGCCCATAGCGGGCCAACCCAACAAGTGGAAGGTCATGGGACTGGACAATTGCGCCGATGTCGTGTTGAGCTATATCGACGATGTAGTACCCGACACCTGTCCGTTCGTCCAAAAGATTTACCGCCACTGGATGGCTACCGATGGCTCGTCGACAGTTAGCTGTATCGATACGATTTGCGTATTGGCAGGTACGATCGACAGCACTATCTGGCCACCCGATTGGACGGGGCTCCCCGGCGATAGCATGATGCTTTCCTGCGATGGGGGCTTTCCCGTATTGCCTCCGGGGCACGAGTTTGAGGGCAATCCGCACCCCGATTATACGGGATGGCCCTTCAATGGGGTGGTCTGCGAAAATATTGCCATCAGCTTTACCGACCGACGCTTTGGCGTCTGTCAGGGTACGTATAAAATCTTGCGTGAGTGGACAGTCATCGACTGGTGTCGCAACGATATACAGACGCACAATCAGGTCATCAAAGTCGTCGACACGCTGGGCCCCATCTTGAATTGTCGTTCGACATGTCGCGAACCCATCGTGGTACACACGACGCCAGGTACCTGTACGGCTACGTATCTCTTACCTGTTCCACAAAACTGCAATGCCTGTGGTGTAGTCAATGTCGTCAGCGAGTGTTCGGATTGGACGTATACGGTGCGACATAAGGGGCCACCAAACGACGAACCCTTAGCTTGTGACGAAGATTACCTCGCAGTCTATACGGGCAAGTATATCCGGACGGTCGTTGTGGGGGGACAGCTGCGATACGAGGCCTATGATTTGCCCGTAGGGTACAACTGGATAGAATACACTGTCACAGATGCATGCGGCAATTCGACGAGCTGTACCATTGAGATTCTCGTCGTGGAAAATGAGCCCCCTGTTCCGGTATGCGATGAGCACACCGTCGTGACCATCGGTCAGGATGGTGTGACCAAACTCTTCGCTGAGACCTTAGACGACGGATCGCACGACAACTGCAGCCCACGCATTTGGTTTAAGGTCTTGCGCATGGACGAAATTGCATGCGACGGCATCAACGGAGATGACGATGCGCTCTTGCCCGGTGTTCAAGTCTATTTCGACGACTTCGCTATGTTTTGTTGTGCCGATATCGGCAAGAGTACCATGGTATCCCTTCGGGTGTTTGATGTCGATCCCGGCACGGGCCCCGTACATCCCTCACGCATGGAGCCCGGAGGGGATCTCTATGGACATTTCAGCGAGTGTATGGTAGAAGTAGAAGTCCAGGACGACACGCCACCGATCCTGGATTGTCCAGATAGCTATGTACGTGTGCCCTGTGGTACAGATTTAAGTGACCTATCGCGTTTTGGCCAACCTACTGTGGAAGATGACTGTCCGGTAGAGCTACTATATAGTGAAGTGCGTCGCCTTAACGACTGTGGGTTGGGACGCATCACCCGTACCTGGAGGGTCAAAAATCGCCCCTTCATCTCGTGTAGACAAACGATTGAAGTCGTACCGGATGCCGCGTTTAATTTAGAGACGGCCATCCTATGGCCTCCACATCTCAATTTACCCAACGGGTGTTTGAGTTCGCTGCATCCGGACAGCATACCCTCTAAGCCGCGTGTGAAAAACTCGGTCGATCCCGATTGCCATTCGATCTACTTCAACTACACCGACAAGGTATACGACATCGTCCAGGGTGCGTGTTTTAAAATACTCCGCACTTGGACAGCCTTAGACGATTGCACCAACCAGACAGCCGAGTATACGCAATACATAAAGGTGCTCAACTCGATTCCGCCTCAAGTCAGCTGTCCATCCGTAGTCCAGGTAGAGGTAGACAGCACCGATTGTTCGGCCTATGTTGTTGTCAAGGCGGAAGCAGAAGACGAGTGTACGCCATCGGAGCAATTGAAATGGCGCCACGAGATTGACCTCAACAGCGATGGCACCATTGATGCCACTGGCACGGGTGCAGATGCCTCGGGCATCTACACCTATGGCACAAATGGCCGCCATCGGGTGCGATGGATTGTTGAAGATCAATGCGGCAATACATCGACATGTACGACCGTCATACACATGCGCGATACCAAGCCTCCATCGCCGTATTGTCGTGGTGGACTGGTCACCGTAGTGATGGAGACCAACGGTGAGGTGGAAGTATGGGCAAAGGAATTCGACATCGGCAGTACGGATAATTGTACACCAGCCAACGAGCTGCGCTTTTCCTTCGATCCCTATGGTGCCCAACCTTCGAAGATCTTTAGTTGCGACGATATCGACAATGGTATTTTCGATACCCTTGAAGTGGACATTTGGGTCATCGATCGCAGCGGCAATCGGGCCAAATGTACGAGCCGCATCATTCTCCAGGACAACAGTGCAAATGTATGCCCCGATGCGGGCTCTCTCACGGCGGGTATCAGTGGTACCGTTGTCAATCCCCTTCAGAGTGGGGTAGAAAGTGTGCAGGTAGTCCTCAATACGCCCTTTGACGAAATACGCACACAGACGACCAATGCCGAGGGACAATTTGCCTTTGAAGATCTACCGTTACGGCAGGATTATGAAGTCAAAGCACAAAAGGGCGGCCAATGGCTCAACGGCGTCACTACCATGGATATCATCCGAATACATAAGCATCTTTTAGGCATATCCTCATTCAATAGCCCGTATCAATACATCGCTGCAGATGTCAATCAATCCGATTATGTCAGTGTTGGCGATATCGCTGAAATACGCGCACTGATCCTCGGAAAGATTCGCAAATTCCGCAAAGCGCCGTCATGGGTCTTTCTACCTAAGGACTATCACTTTGCCAATCGCTTTGAGCCGTATGTGTATCCGCAGCAAATAGTGATTCAATCGCTGCCCGAGGGTGGGGCACGAGCCGATTTTGTCGCTGTCAAGATGGGCGATGTCAACTTTTCGGCGCGTACGCAATGGTCGACGCAAAACGCGCCGCGCACGCAGAAGCCCAAGGTGCAGTTGACTACACTGGATAAGGTCTTTCATAAAAATGAAATCGTGCGCGTGCCCATCCACATTGCGCACAAGGATCTCATCGGCATTCAGTTTGCACTGCGCTTCGATGTCGAAAAGGTAGAGCTTAAAGACATTCTCTTCGGCCGAGATGTATCGGAAGACAATGTGGGATTGAGCGATGTCGATCAAGGGCTGATACGTTTTTCGTGGAGCGATGTGCAGAGCAAGTGTGATCCGCAGCCCCTGGTGCTTGTCTTTCGGGCCAAGCACGATGGACGCGTTGCCGAAATCCTCTCATTAGATCCTGCTATCCTCGCACCAGAAGCATACGACGCGGGTGAGCAGACGTATGAATTGCGATACCGCGTGCGCGACCATTCCGACAATACTGTGGAGGGCTTTGCCTTACTCCAAAACCGACCAAATCCATTCGACAAATCGACGACCATTGGGTTTATCCTGCCTCGTAGCATGCACGCCCAGATCGTCATCTACGATATCACGGGACAGGTGATTTGGAAATATGCTGGGCTATTTGACGCCGGTTACAACGAAGTAAGAGTATCCGCCGAAACCCTCGGAAAAGTCGGTGTACTCTATTACCGCCTGGAGACCAAAGAGTTTGCATCCACTCGCAAAATGCTCCTGACAAAGTAATTCGGGCCATGGATATCACGAAGCACATGCAATGGGTCATGAACAAAAGAGTGAAGATGATGAAAGTGAAAAGTACAATTCTTATGAAGAAATATATCGTCCAACTGGCACTTTGGCTTGGGGTCATAGGTGTTGCCGGGCCTGTGGCTGCACAATTTCATATCGAAAAACACATCATCGACGTGCAGCCTGCATCGTCGGGTACGGCTGGACATCTCGACGTGACTTATCAAATTCTGGTAGTCAACAACAGCGGTGCCTTGACGACGGGACATATCCTCGACGCTCTGGACGATCCTGCCAATCTCGACGGGGCCTTTGTCGGTCTGGTCAATGTGCCTCCGGTACAGGTGGATTATGTCTCCATGGGCTCGTTGGGACTGGCCAATGGTTCTTATGACGGCCTCTTAGCAGGAGATCCACAAGTGGCCTCGGCCTCTCTGGAAAATGGCGACACCGTCATTGTCTCTTTTACGGTAGAGGTGGATCCCCTTGCTGGTGGCGGTGGCCCTATTCCCAACAGTGCGGTGTTTGATTGGCTAATCGACAGGGTAACTTCAGCCCCAGCAATCTTGCAAGATTGCTGGTCGGACTGTGTGTTGGCCTGTAATAACCTTGTGCACGTATCGGTCAATTCCCAATGTGAGGTCAATATCTTAGCGCAATCCATACTCGAAGGAGAAGATTCCTCTTGTATAGCCCTGGGCATTTTCGAGGTCATCATCCTCGATCAGAATGGCGATACGCTCACTCCGCCTCTGGGCAGTGCTTATCTCGGCGATACTCTGTACGTGTCGGTAAAAAACATCGTCTGCGGCAATAGCTGTTGGGGCAAAATACTCATCGAAGATAAAACAGCGCCGGATTTGAGCTGTGGCTCGCGTGTCGTTAGCTGTAATGCGAGTTTAGACCCCGTCGATATTGGTTTTCCCATACCTGTGGATTCGATACTCAACCCCAATGGACCGCCCCCTTACATTGCTACGGGCATCGATGCATGCGGCAATGTCGAGCTGACGTATCGCGACAGTGTGGTCGATCGCGGATGCAACGACACCAGTGCCATCGTCTATCGCAAATGGAAGGCTACTGACCCTTCGGGGTACATGGCCATGTGCTACGATACCATTTACCTAATACGTGGCAACATCACGAGCATTGATTTGCCGCCCCACTACGACGGCGTCTCAGTCAATCCCGAGGGAGATCCACCTATGCCGCCCCTGCCCGCATGTGGCGGTACATGGACAAAATTCCCCAACGGATTTCCCGATACAAGCGCAACGGGTACGGGTGCGCCAAGTGGTGTCTCGTGTGGCAAAATACAGTTTTATTTCGAAGACGACACCATTGAGACCTGTGGAGCGGGTTTTAAGTTGCTGCGCCATTGGATTATATTGGACTGGTGCAATCCCGATACGACACTGGAATATCTTCAGCTGATTAAAATCGTGGACGACGATCCACCCGTGATCTATTGTCCCGGCACACATGGGGTACCTGCCGATACGGTGCCGACAAAACCATGGAGCTGTACGGCAGATTATATCCTGCCTGTGCCGCGCGAAATCGATCGCACTCCTGTGCCTGACCCCTCTCAAGTATGGGTAATAAGTGAATGTAGTGGGTGGACCTACGAAGTGCGCCATCTGCCGGCTCTTTCACCCGAAGACTGTACGCCTGCTCCCGGGGGTGGCACGACCGACAACATCGTACAGATAGGTACGGATCCTGCAACGGGTCTGCCCATCTATAAGGTCGTCGACATGCCTCTTGGTTGCAATTGGATTTACTACCGAATCATCGACGAATGCGGTCACATCACCGAATGTGCCTATGATATCTATGTCGCCGATAAGACAAAGCCCGCCATTGCCTGTGATCAACACACCGTGGTGTCTCTCACCGTGGAAAACAACGGGCAGGTCGTACGCGTACCAGCCGAAGTGTTCGACGATGGATCAAGAGACAATTGCGCGATCGACACCATGCTCGTCAGGCGCGTCAACGACAATTGCGGTCAGCCGCAAAACCTGACCTTCCGACCCTATGTAGAATTCTGCTGCAACGACTTGGGCCGTACCAATTACGTCATCTTAAAGGTCATCGATCGAGCGGGCAATATGAGCCAGTGCACAGTAAAGGTCGACGTTCAGGACAAGGTGCCTCCAATCATCACCTATTGTCCACCCGATACGACGGTAACTTGCGGAACCGATCTGAGTGGCGATTTGAGCTCACGGTTTGGCACCGTGCGCTTTGAAGACAATTGCGGAGCAACGGTAGAAGAAGAACTGCGCGGCTCCGTCAATCAATGCGGCATAGGCACGCTCTTCCGCATCTTTACTGTCAGAGACCGCAGTGGACTGACGACCCAGTGCATTCAGCGTATTCGTGTCACCAATGACGGCATTGTTACGCGCGATGATGTACAGTTTCCACCCGACACTACGCTCATCAACGCGTGTGGAGACGACTTATCGCCCGATAATCTCGGATATCCGACCTATCCCGGTCCTTCGCAATGTGTCCAAATGGCTGTCAGTCGCGAAGACCGCATCTTCAACCACGTCGACGGCGCATGCCTCAAAATCCTCCGCGAATGGAGCGTACTCAACTGGTGTACGGGGCAGCGCTGGGATACCGTCCAAGTCATAAAGGTGCTCAACGACGTGGCACCTATTATCCAAAACTGCCAAACCCAGATTATCGACATTACCGATGGAGGCTGTGAAAAGACCATCACCTTGACCAATCAAGCTACCGACGACTGTACCCCTCAAAGCGAATTGCGTTGGTCGTACGAGTTTATCCGCGAAGACGGAGTGCGCTACGTAGGCAATCGCAACATAGCCGTCATTCGCAATGTGCCCGTTGGTAGGCACACCATCCATTGGACGGTGATGGATGGATGCGACAATTTTGCGAACTGCACCCAAACCGTCATCGTGCGCGATAAGAAGAAACCCACACCGCTCTGTGAGCCGCGCATCGTAACAGTGTTTATGGAGACCAACGGTCAGGCGACCATCTGGGCAAGGGACTTCGATATCAAGAGCTTTGACAATTGTACCCCTGAAAGCAAGCTGCGCTATTCCTTTAGTCCAAATGTGCTCGACACCGGACGAGTCTTTACCTGCGACGACATACCCAACGGCATTTCCGATACGATCGACCTCAGGGTCTATGTGACCGACGAGGCCGGCAATCAAGATTACTGCAACGTACGAATTGTACTACAGGACAACAACAATGTATGCCCGGATAACTTGCCGTTTGTCACTATAGAGGGTAGGGCAGTCACTACCAACAACGAGCCAATGCACAATGCGACCATCTCGCTCGTCGACAATACGGCAGACCAATTACTCCAAGCTAAGACTACTGAGGATGGTATTTATAAAATAGAAGCTGCCAAAGGCCACTCTGTACAGCTAAAGGCTGAGTTTTATACCCATCCACTCCTCGGTGTCAGCACGAGGGATATTATCGCCATACAAAAACACATCCTCGGCATACGATTATTTGACAATCCGTATCATGCCATTGCAGCGGACGTCAGTGGCAATAAGCGCATCACCGGTCAAGACATTGTCCTGATTCGAAATCTCATCTTAGGTAAAATACGCAAGTATCCAAATGTGCCGAGCTGGGTAGTCGTCCCCGCCGATGGCAAATACGACATACCCTTTAAGCCTTGGCCCGTAAAGACCATGTTGGATTTTTCCGCACTCGACCACTCGGTACAGAATGCCGATTTTGTCGGTGTCAAAATGGGTGATGCCAGTGGCGATGTACTTATCCGTAAGAACGGTCCAAGGGCAGCTCAACGCATAGTACTATATACGAAAAGCACACAATCCGAGGGTAAAGGGGTGTATGAAATTCCCGTACATATCGATCGAGATGCACTCCTGGAAGGGCTCCAATTTGGTTTGCGCCTGCCTGGCGGAGTACAATTGGTAAAGATTCAAGGAGAAGCACTGCCAATCCGTGCAAACGAATACTTCTTCCATGAAGCAGAGAGGCCTATATTGACCATAGCATGGGCAAAGGTTGCTGGTATCCAACTACAGCGCGATGACGTCCTCTTCCGCATCGTGGTCCATGCAGACAAACCGCTGCAGTGGGATGAAATTGCGCTGCACACGGATATCACCCCAGCGGAAGCATTTCAGCCCAATGGCGAGGGATACGAAATCGGATGGAAAGTCGTCCCTACCGAAAACAGTCAGCTCGTACTGTATCAAAACATTCCGAATCCATTTAGCCAGACGACAACGATTCCGTTCTTCATACCACAGCCGAGTGAAGTACATCTCGTCGTAACCGATGTGTCCGGTAAAAAGGTCTTTTCCACATCGGGTTGGTATGAAACGGGAATGCATCAAATAACTATTGACCTAAAGAACATTCAGACGGCGGGTGTACTGTATTACACCGTCTCAACACCAAATACATCTGCGACAAAAAAGATGGTGCTCATCAAATAATCGGTTTTTGGGTAGCGTCAGTCGGAGCCTATCGGCTCCGACTGACAACCTAAACGAATGGGAACAAACAATACCGACGATCGCCCCCCACACAGTCAAATCGATTTAAAAAACAGTAGTTATGAAGCGACTGATATGGATAGTCTGGGGATGGATGATCGCCTTGCATGGTGCATGGGCACAAAACAATTCGATGAACTTCGATGGCGTCAACGATTTCATACAGGTCGGAGATCATCCCGATTTTAACGCCTTGGGTCAGATCACCATTTCCGCATGGGTGTATCCCACCAACATTCTCCCAACAGGTGAGCACATCCTCATCAATAAGGAGGATGAGTGGGAGCTGGCCATTAAGAATGGCCAATTGGCCTTTGCCGGTAGAAATATAGCCCCTGGTTGGGCATGGGTCTTTTCGGGGGCAAGCATTCCCGAAGAGGTATGGACGCATGTGGCATTTACCTATGACGGAGCGAATTACCGCTTTTACGTCAATGGTGTACTCGTTTCTACTGTTGCAGCTACCGGAGCCTTTGATGCTTCAAATACCTATAATAATGACGTGCTCATTGGGCGCCGTCTCTTATTTGGTGGAAGCTATTACAAGGGCAATATCGACGAGCTCGCCATCTGGAATGTGGCACGTACTACTGCCGAAATCCAGTCCGATATGCTTGGCAACATCGACTGCGCCTCGCCAGGACTGCTGGCGTACTACACCTTTGACCAAGGGATGTATTACGAAGACAATACAGCTATTAGCGCCATAACAGATTGTACGACCAATCACAACGGAATCCCCGTCAATTTCTCCCTCTTCGGTTGTGTCTCAAACTTTCATCCCGGCTTTGTACCCGGGGCTTCCGGTATACGTGTACTCGACGCAAACACCTATTCGGTGTGTCCCGATAGTACGGTGACCTATGTCGTTGCGGGCTTTGAAAATGGCGTGAGCTGGAATGCCACTGGAGGAACGATCATCTTTGCAAGCCTCTGCAAAGCAACCGTGCAATGGGATCCTACGGGACCCTATTCATTGACAATTAGTGAAGTGGGTGTGGACACATTGACGCTCCATTTTATCGGAGAGGAAGATATCAATATGGTTTGCAACGACTTGGTCAATATTTCGGTCGATTCCGTTTGTGAAGCTCTCGTCACACCGGCCATGGTGCTCGAAGGGGAGCTCTATCCCGATGCCTCTTATGAGTTGATCATTTACGACAGCCTCGGCAACGTCATCCCCAACAACACGGTCAACGGAAGCCATGTAGGGCAGATCTTGATCTACAAAGTCAAGCACAAATGCTCGGGCAATCAGTGCTGGGGACGCATACGTATCGAAGACAAGTGGATTCCGCCACTGCTGTGTTCGGATACAGCCTATATCGTGTCCTGCGATTCGAGTGTCTTGCCCGAAGATGTGGGCTTGCCCATTCCCGACACAGCCATGTACACTCGTACTGGAGAAAACAACTTTGAAGTCACAGGCTTTGATCCCTGCGGACCGGTGACTTTGAGCTATCGCGATGTCAAGACGGTCTACGGATGTGCAGGCAGTTACTACGCCGTGATTGTCCGCGAGTGGAAGGCCACCGATGCTTCCGGAAATATGACCCGATGTATCGACAGCATCAAGCTCACGCGCAGCGATATCGCCAACGTCGTGTTCCCCAAAAATTGGGACGGCCAACCCGGTAACAATCCCGTCTTGGAGTGCGATGCCAAGGGTAACACTTCCCATCCGATGGGATGGAATCCACTGCCCAACGGCAATCCCTCGCCGTATCCCAAAGTCAACACCTCGGGCGATACGATTCTCATCGGTACGGGATATCCCACTGGTGTGGGCTGTGATCATATAGCGGTCACTTTCCGCGATACCAAGATCCCCATTTGCGGTGGTGCCTACAAGCTCCTCAGACGCTGGAAAGTCATCGATTGGTGCACGGGGCAAATTCGCGATACCATACAGTTGATCAAAGTCATGGATCTTGCGCCACCGGTGATTGCATGCCCCGGCACGAATGGATTACCCGCCGATACTGTACCAACCGACTTCTACAGCTGTACGGCTACCTACATTGCGCCCATACCAATCGAAAATCCCAATCCGCCACCTTTCGACAACAAAAATGTCTACGTCCTCTACGAATGTTCCGATTGGACGTATGAGGTGCATCACAAACCAGCCGTAGATCCCAATGATTGTACGCCGGACAATTCCCCGGGCACACCGGCCGAACAAATCGGCGTTGATCCCTCGAC
>WFXH01000089.1 GCA_015490715.1 Saprospiraceae bacterium
CCATGCGACGGAATGGGTGGCGCCGATAGCCGTCTTATGGATTTCGCGGTGTGGTGGGGTAGGGCAAATGCCTGTGAGGATGATCTTTTCGATGCGAAAGGCATCGGCGGTGCGGAAGAACGAGCCGACGTTGTGGCCACTTCGGATGTTGTCCAACACTACGACGATGGGCAATTTTGGCGCCTTGCGGTAGTCTTCGATGGTGAGGCGGCCGAGCTCGTGAAGCGCTTTTTTCCTCATGCCTTGGCGGGGTGGGTCTGCTCTTTGTGCTGTAGGGCAGCTTTGACGAATGCGCAGAAGAGCGGATGCGCCGTCTCGGCACGGCTCGTAAATTCGGGATGAAACTGGACGCCTACAAACCATGGGTGCCCGGGGATCTCGATGATTTCAACGAGCTGGGTGGGCGGGTTAATGCCCGTGATGCGCATGCCGTGGGCTTCGAATTGGTCGCGATAGCGGTTGTTAAACTCGTAGCGGTGACGATGGCGTTCGCGTATCAGGGGCTTGCTATAGGCCTCATATGCCCTGGTATTGGGAGTTAGGGCGCATTCGTAGGCTCCGAGTCGCATGGTTCCGCCCAGGTGGGTGATGCGCTTTTGTTCTTCCATCAGGTCGATCACCTTGTGTTCGGCCAAGGGATCGATTTCGGTGGAATGTGCATCTTTCAGGCCGATGACATTTCGAGCAAATTCGATGACGGCGCACTGCATGCCTAAGCAGATACCCATAAAGGGAATATTGTGTGTACGTGCATAGTGCACTGCTCGTATCTTGCCTTCGATGCCGCGCGAGCCGAAGCCCGGAGCTACCAGTATGCCGTGGAGTGCACCCAGTTTTTGAGCGAGCTCCTCTTCTTTGAGACCTTCCAATTCCTCGGAGTGGATGAGATCGACCAGTATTTGGGTTTCGAGTTGGGCCCCGGCATGGGTAAACGATTCTAAGATGGACTTGTAGGCATCGCGCAATTCGACGTATTTGCCGACCAGGCCGATGCGCACGTGGTGTTTCGGATTTTTGAGCTTTTGCAAGAAGGCGCGCCAGCTGTCTAAATCGGGTTCCTGTAAGGGCGGAGAGAGTTGCATTTTGCGTATTACTTCGCGGTTGAGTCCCTCCTTGAGCATGTGGAGGGGCACGTCGTAAATCGTGTCGACATCGATGGCCTCGATGACGCTCGAGCGTTCGACATTGCAAAAGAGGGCGAGCTTATCTCGTACTTCCTCCGTCAAGGGGTGCTCGGTGCGGCAGACGAGCAAATCGGGTTGGATGCCCGCCTGGAGGAGCTCCTTGACCGAATGTTGGGTGGGCTTGGTCTTCAATTCGCGGGCTGCCGAGATGTACACGATGAGTGTCAGGTGGATGACCAGGCAATTTTCCCTTCCGAGTTTCATGCGCATCTGGCGTACAGCTTCGAGGAAGGGAAGCGATTCGATGTCGCCCACGGTGCCCCCTATTTCGGTGATGACGATATCGTAGCCCTTTTCTGCCAGCTGATACGTTCGCCGCTGGATTTCGTCCGTAATGTGGGGAATGACCTGTACGGTTTTACCCAAATAGTCCCCTCGTCGCTCCTTATTGATGACGGTCTGATAGATGCTGCCGGCGGTCACATTGTTATCTCGTGAAGTGGTGATGTCTAAAAACCGCTCGTAATGCCCCAAGTCGAGGTCTGTCTCAGCACCGTCGTCGGTGACATAACACTCTCCGTGCTCGTAGGGATTGAGCGTGCCGGGATCGACGTTGATGTAGGGGTCAAACTTCTGGATGGTGACGCGAAACCCCTGGCTTTTGAGCAATTTGCCCAGCGATGCGGAGATGATGCCTTTACCCAAGGATGAAGAGACGCCCCCCGTAACGAAGATGAATTTCGCCATTCGACTTTTATTGTGCGATCCCCGTAGGGATGCCGTTGTTACGGGCTACAAAGATAGGGTTTTTCCTGGAGGGTGTACCGGCCCATCGGGCTCTCTTTGGGGAAGCGCTATTGCTATTTATGACCCGTCGTTGGTAAAATGGTGCGTTTGAGGATGCAATGCTCCATGCTACTGTAGAGCTTCGCCCCCGACTGTATACCACAGCCGCTCAAATCGGCGTTTATGCTGCGTATTTTTGTTTGTAATTTTGGTGCTTAAAATTTGAAAAATGACACAAGCGCATTCGGATGTCCAGGCGGTCGACAATCTGGCGAAGGCTTATGAGGATTTGCGTCGTGAAATTGCTAAGGTCATAGTAGGTCAGGAGGCTGTCGTAGAAGACGTGTTGATATCGCTCTTTGCCAATGGGCACTCCCTCCTGGTAGGTGTACCCGGTTTGGCAAAGACGCTCTTAGTCAGCACCATTGCCGAGGTATTAGACCTGGATTTCAAGCGCATACAGTTTACCCCTGATCTCATGCCATCCGATATTACGGGGGCGGAAGTGATGGATGAGCAGCGCCATTTCATCTTCAAAAAGGGCCCGGTATTTACCAATATCGTCCTTGCCGACGAGATCAACCGTACACCACCAAAGACACAGGCTGCACTCTTAGAGGCCATGCAAGAGCGCGCCGTGACCTTTGCTGGGCGATCCTACGAATTGCCCAAGCCCTTCCTCGTATTGGCCACTCAAAACCCCATCGAACAAGAGGGTACCTATCCGCTCCCCGAAGCGCAGCTCGACCGCTTTATGTTCAATATCCCCTTGGACTATCCTTCCCGTGAAGAAGAAATCCAGATCGTCCGCCAGACCACCGGCAATCGCCAAGTCGAGCTCCAACACATCCTCAATGCGGACGAGATACTGCACTACCAGCGCGTAGTGCGCAAAATACCCGTCACCGACAACGTCATGGAATATGCCGTAGGTCTTGTCGTTAAGACCCGTCCCAAATCGGACGAAGCCCCTAAAGTGGTCAAGGAATACCTTAGCTGGGGGGCAGGACCGCGTGCCTCTCAGTATCTGATACTGGGTGCCAAGTGTAAAGCAGCTATCCATGGCAAGTATTCCCCCGATATCGAGGATGTGCGCAGCGTGGCAGCTAACGTATTGCGCCATCGCATTGTGCGCAACTACAAGGCCGAGGCCGAAGGCATCACCGAAGACGATATCATCGCACAACTGCTTTGAGCATTTTGCAAAATTGCTTATCTTTATCCGATGCGGAATGACCCAACACGACAGCTGGGCTTGGTCGCCGTACTTATAAGCCTCCTGCTCTCTTGCTCGGTGGAAAAGTGGCAGGCCAAACCCACCGCCGTGGGCAAGCCCAACGAAATAGCCATCCTATGGGATAGTACTGCCTTGCCGCGAGCATTGCGCGATTCCATCATTCGGTATTGGGAACAGCCCTATATCATCACCCCTCAAGTCGAACCACTTTTTGACCTGAGGTGGTTTCGCCCCGATCAGCTCGAAGCCGATGTGTACAAACGCACATTGCGCACTTATTTCATACCGCTCAGTACCGAAGACACCAGCTCCTCGCTGCACAGGTTGGTGTCCCACTATATCGACCATCGCCTGTTGCTACCCGCACAAAAGACTCAACTGCGACAATATCGCGACATATGGGCCAAAGGGCAAATCATCATCGTATTGCGGGCCCCTAATCGACAGGCTTTGGTAGAGGGTTTTGTCCGGCTACATCCCCAAATCCAATCGCTTATCGCCCACCACGATGCCGAAGTGATTAAGGCCAATCTCTATGTAGAGGGTCTGGATCCCGGCTTGCGCGCGACGGTGGATTCGATGTTTGGCTTGCGTTTGGATGTGCCGGAGGGATATAAAGTCGCTGTCAAGCGAAAAAACGTCTTATGGCTTCGCAAAGACTTCCACGAGGGGATGCAGAGCCTTATCATATGGAAAAAGCCGTATCGCGATACCCAACAACTCAACACCAGGGCTCTCATCGACGATTTCAACGCGATGGGAAAGATGATCAAGACCGATATTCCCGACGACCGCGTCGTCGTCGACGACCGCCACTTTCCCGTTTACCGTTTTACACGTAAAATCGGTGGCCTCTATGCCGTTGAGCTGCGCGGCATATGGATGACGGAAAAGGACTTCTTTGGAGGGCCCTTTGTCCTGACGGTGCTGGTGGATCCCCAACGCCGTGAGCTCCTCTATCTCGCTGGCTTAGTATGGGCACCCGCCAAGGATAAACGCGACCTCATCCAACAGCTGAGTTTTTTGATCAATACGGTACGCCCTAAGGCCGTCGTTACGTCTAACGAATCTGCTCACTGATCATGCCGAAGCGTCGCTCGCGCTTTTGAAAGTCGCGCAGTACTTGGATGAAATGCGACTTGTCAAAGTCCGGCCAATAGACGGGGACGAAAAACAACTCGGCATAGGCAATCTGCCACAAGAGGAAATTGCTCACCCGATATTCTCCGCTGGTGCGTATGAGTATTTCGGGATCCGGCATGTCGGCTGTAGAGAGGTGTTTTGAAAAATACGCCTCGTCGATGGCGTTTGGCGCTACGAGACCATCGCCTACTTTTTTAGCGATCGCCTTGGCGGCTTGTACGATGTCCCAGCGTCCGCTGTAGTTGAGCGCTAATGTCAGGCACAGCCTGCTGTTGTCCCTCGTACGTCGCATGCCTTCTATGAGGGCATGCCTGGTAGCGGGAGGTAGGCCGTCGATATCGCCGATGGCATTGAGTCGGATGTCGTTTTGGTCGAGTTCGTCGATCTCTTCTTGTATGGCCTCAATGAGTAGACGCATCAGTGTTTGGACCTCTTCGCGCGGACGCCTCCAGTTTTCCGTAGAAAAGGCGTACAAGGTCAAATAGGGTATGCCGAGTTCTGCACAGATCTCCGTAATGCGTCGCACGGTCTTCGCTCCTTGGCGGTGTCCAAAGATGCGCGGCTTGCCCCGTGCCTTGGCCCACCTGCCGTTGCCATCCATGATGATGGCCACGTGTTGCGGCAGCTTGGCAAAGTCGATATCGGGATACTTGTCGCGTATGGACTTTTTCGCCTCCGCCATGCCCTCTTATTTGTTCCAGTGAATAGTCAATTGACGTTTTGCACTCTCCCATGAAGCCCACACCCCGATGGGAAAGGTCGCGATCTTCGACACATGTCCAAAGGTAAAGCCGTAAAACACCGGTACTCCCAGCCCTCCCAACCTATCGCGTATGACCTGCTTGAGCGTAAACGATTCCTCCCCGGGCTTGCGCTCACAACCTCGAAAGACACCCAAGATAATTCCTGCCGCCTTGTCGAGATTGGCCGCATCGATGAGCTGGGTGAGCATGCGATCGACGCGGTAGGGGCTTTCGCCGACATCTTCGATAAAGACCAACTTGCCGGCGGCGTCCCAGTGAAAATCCGTCCCGCAAAGAGCTGCCAGGAGACTGAGATTTCCCCCTGTGAGTATGCCTTCCGCATCGCCTGGGCTAATCACTTCGGGCTTGTAAATGTCGGCATCTTTACCCTCATGGGCCTCATACGTGATCACCACTGTCTCTTGACGCTCAGCCATCACCACGCGACGAAAGCTCTCACCCGTATAGCCCTCAAGCGTCGACTTGGCGACGGGACCGTGATACTGCACGATGCCCGTACGCAACCAAACGGCGTGCATCAAAGCCGTGATATCGCTAAATCCGATGATGGGCTTGGGATGTTTGCGTATGAAATCGTAGTCCAGAATCGATAGTAATCGCGTCGTACCGTATCCTCCGCGTATACACCACAGAGCACGCACCTCGGCATCGGCATACATGGCGTGGATGTCGGCTACGCGCTCGTCATCGCGACCTGCCAAGTAGCCCCATTTGCGGTGCAAGTGCGCCCCTTCGCGCACCTTCAATCCCAAACGACTTGCATTGCGCAGGGCCTTTTCATAGTCCTCGGCCTTAAAAGGACTTGCCGGAGCAATCAATCCTACGGTGTCCCCCGGCCTGAGCGGCGGAGGCACAATGCGCTCTGGCGCTGTTTGCTCCTCCCCGTGGTCCACCATTTTATGCATGCGCTTTGTACAGGCCGCAATAGCCATCGCTCCCAATGACGCCAATCCCCACTTGTGAAAGGTCCTCCGATGCATACATTTTTTGAGCAAGATACGACGAATCTCCCATAATGTGCTCGATCGCCATATGCAGAGTTCTTCTTACCTTTGAAAGCGATGCATCATCGTTTAAAATGAGTGTTGGAAGTATGAAATGGTGCTACATCGTCGTGCCTCTCTTAGTCGCCTGTTCTCTGGACAACAGCACCGAGGATGGGAATAAAGCTGCAGCAAAAGCGACCGCATCAACCACCGATGGAACTCAGCCTGTGGCCCAAGCTGTGGACAAAACACCCTCCCTGAAAAAAGTCCTCGACGGTGGATTTTTCTATCCCCAGTGGATGGACTCCTCTTCGAGATATTTGTGGCTGCATCGCGAAAAACACAGGGGGCTCTACCGATACGACCGCAGTACGGACGAGATCGACACGGTCTTGCCCTCCTCTTACGTGGTGAAGCGCGTTGTATCACTGGATGGAGGCAAGGAGTGGATAGCCGTCATGCATATGTTCCTCAAGCGCAGACGACACTCCGCTTTACTCTACGCGAAAAATACCGACAAACCGCGCACTGTCGTCCAAACCGCAGGGCCTCTGAAGATCGTCTACCAACGCGGACCGTGGGTGTACTTTCTCGCCCTCGAAGGTATTTCGGCCTATCATATCGGCCGAGATGAAGTGGTTAAAAATCCTCCGGGACGCTTCGCCTACGAGGACTTCGACTTGCAAATGCGCCTGTATTCCAATGGCCGCGATAGTGTGCTCAACCCCTTTGGCGAGGGAAATTACATCTGGGTACAGACCCATCCCGACTCGGCGTTAACCCTGATGCACAAGGTGGGGCACGGCACTTTCATTGCCACCCTTGAAGGAGATATCGTCGATAGCCTCGGCCATGTGCTGGCCCCACAGTGGGCATTGGGGGGGCTGGCCGTCTTAGGCATGGATGCCTACGACGATGGCCATCGCTTCACGAAGTCCGATGTACTGCTCTACCATCTCCGTAGCCGCAAGCTGGATAACCTCACAGCCCAGCTCCACCAGATCGCCCTGTATCCCAGCATGAGTAATGATGGGAAGATGCTCGCCTTTAGTACGCCCGACGGTGAGGTGTATGTCGTCGACCTTAGCGCACAATTTCATACATCAGAGCAAAAAAACAAATAAGGGAATGAAGTGCAGCAACCTTCGATATTTTGCGCTGCTCGTCGCCTGCATTGGCTACTCATCCATGGCTGGTCAATCCTTACAGGGGGTGCGCATCTGTATTGACCCGGGCCACGGAGGGCACAATCCCGCCAACGACCGACAGATATTCCTACCTCACGGGCTGGTGTACTGGGAGAGCGAGGGTAACCTCACGACGGCTCTTCACGTGCGCGACTATCTCGAAGCGCTGGGAGCCGTGGTGCGTCTCACCCGTACGGGCAACGAAGAGAGCGACGACATCAGCCTTGCCGCACGCAGCGCCATCGCCAACGCTATGGGCGCCGACTATTTTCACTCCATCCATACCAATGCCGGCGGCGGCAATTACTCTCTCGTGCTGTATAAGGAAGTCAACGGACAGCCCGCCTTCGATGAGGCGCACGAAATGGGCCAGATTATGGCTCCCCGCCTCGAACGCCTCATGCGCACCGAGCGCTGGCTCAACAAGGGCGACCGCAGCTTCCTCGGCTTCAACCTCGGCGTGTTGCGCAATACCGACATGCCCGCCACACTCTCCGAAGGCTCCTTTCACGATGTGCCCGAAGAAGGTCTTCGCCTGCGCAATTCCGCCTACCTCCAAAACTACGCATGGGCCATCGTCCAAGCGTTTTGCGCCTATTTTGAAGCCAATTGCTTCACCACCGCCCGCATCGGCGGCATCGTGCTCGATGCAGCTACAAACGATCCCATCAATGACGTCTACGTACATGCCTCCCCCGGCAATTACGACTACTACGGCGACGACGGCTACAATGGCTTTTATGCCCTCGATGCTCTCCTCCCAGGTACGTATACCGTCACCGTGGAGCGCGCAGGCTATATCCGACGCCAGTTTCAAATCACCGTCCAGGCCAACACGTATTACGAACGCGATGTGCGCTTAGCTCCTTCCTCCGATGGAAGGCCCTTTGCCGATTTCCACATCGAAGGCCTGCCCGCCGGAGCCGGCGATTCCCTCACCTTCGACGCAAGCCCTTCCCAAGACGACGGATCCATCGTGCGCTACCTCTGGGATTTCGGCGACGGCACCAACGACATGGGCATACGCGTCCGACACGTCTATGCCCACGACAGCACCTACGTGGTCTCCTTGACCGTATGGGATGACGACGACAACAGCAGTACCCTCTCCAAGCGCGTCAAAATCCACACGCCCATACCCTCAGCACCCACACTGCAATATGTCGTACATCTTCCTGAAGATTCAGCCATCGCCCTCTATGGCATCCCCTCGTACGATGTGCGGAGTATAGGATATGCCTTTAGCTTACATCCTCTCGACACTGCACTGGGGAGCCATCTCTTCGTGGGCATTTGGGACAGCCTCCTTTCCCGTGGACGATTGACGGTGCCGCTCTCCGATAGTGCGGCACCCATGCTCCGCATTCCCTATCGCGTGGAATTTTATGCGCTCAATCGCATGGGTGTTCGTTCACCGAGCTCCGATATGTACGGTCTGTACCTCCAAGCTCCACCCAAGGCCACACGCCTGCTCATCGTCGACGGCTTCGACCGACGAGCATCGTATCCGCATATGACCCACGACTTTGGATGGCGGTATCTCCAAGGCCTGTGGCATGTGGCCGATACACTGGACATCCAGTGTACAGCCAACGAAGCCGTCGCCAGCGGCAAGGTCCAACTCACCGATTACGACATCGTCTGGTGGTTTTTGGGCGACGAATCGACTCGCGATGAGACCTTTAGCACTAAAGAACAAGCAGCCGTCCGTCAATACCTCGAGACCGGCGGTAAGCTCTTCGTGACGGGCTCCGAAATCGCATGGGATCTCGACAAGAAGGGCACGACTACGGACAGGGCTTTCTTCCGCAATTACTTCAAAGCACGCTTCGTCGACGATGGCAACGCCAGCCTAACCCCTGCCCGTGGCGTGCGTCGTACCCTCTGGGAAGGCCTGACCCTCCACTTCGGAAAAGTCTACCCCGAAGATTATCCCGACGTGCTCCAACCTGAAGGGGGTGCCTTCCCCATACTCCGCTATCGCAATGGCGGCATCGCCGGTATCGCCTTTCGCGGCACCTTCGGCAACGGCACAAGCCCGGGAGCCCTGGTCTACATCGGGTTCCCCCTCGAAACCGTGGCCGACACTTCGACTTTCCGACAGTTTGCCCAAAAAGTCCTCGAATTCTTCCAACAGCCCTCCACCGGCACGCAAACTCCCAACGACATCAAACGGATCCTCCGCATTGCCCCCAACCCCTTCCGCAACCAACTCCACATCGAAAATCTCAGCGCCCGGCCGATTCGACTCAGTATAATCGGCACAAATGCACACTTTCTTTGGACACAAACGCTTCGACCACACCAACGCTCTACTATCGAGACGCATCACTGGCCCGCAGGTGCGTACCTGCTCACCCGCCGAAGCCAGGAACAGGTCCAAACGATCACTTTAATCAAGCTTCCCTAAGCATTCAACATGCGTTCTCCTCGGCAGGAATTGGGGAAAAGAGGTGAAGAGCTCGCCGTACGGCATTTGAGAGGTGAGGGGTATGAAATCGTGCGCGTCAATCATCGCGTACACCGAGGTGAGATCGACCTCATCTGCCGCAAAGGTGATCTGCTCGTCTTTGTCGAAGTGCGCACGCGCAGCCATGGCGAACGCGCGCTGCCCGAAGATTTTATCGATCGCAAAAAACTCCATCGATGGACCAATGCAGCCCTCCGGTACATGGAGGAAGTGCAATGGCAGGGCGAATACCGCTTTGACCTCATCACCGTCACGCGCCAGAGAGGCTTCCATCACCGCATGTCCCTCCGCCACTACGAAGACGTGTGGTTTCCCGGCTGGGATGAAAATTCCTGAGCCACGGCCAAATTCCTACCTTTGCGCAAAACAGGCATCCATGTCGCTGATCAAAACGCTGGCCGGCGAAACAGCAGTCTACGGATTGAGTTTTATCGTCGGCCGCGTGCTCAACTGGATCGTCCTGGGACTCTATCTGACGCATCGCCTCGACACCTTCGAGTACGGCCTGTACAACGAAATGTACTTTTACGTCGCCTTGGCGCTCATCTTGCTCGTCTTTCGCTTAGAGACGACGAGCTTTCGCTATGCGCGTCAGGAGGGCGAAGAGTCCGTCTTTGGCATCGCCTTCGGGCATGTGGCGACACTCGGCTCCGCCCTGTTGGCCTTTGTGCTGTGGTGGGCACCGACACTGAGTACGGGGTTGGGCTATGGCCCTGATGCAAGCACGTATCTCCGCTTATTAGGGTGGATCGTCTGGCTCGACGCCCTAATGGCCATCCCCTTTGCGCGTCTTCGGTATCGCGGAAAAGCTCTGCGCTTTGCGGTACTCAAGATTGCCCACATCCTCATCCACACTGCTCTGGTGCTCCTCTTTTTTGAGATGCCGTGGTCGGAGATTTTATCGCCGCAACACGTGCTTGCACAGTGGAAGTCTCGTCCCCTGATCGGCGTATTTGGTGCCAATCTGGTGGCGAGTGCAGTGATCACAATGGTCATGCTTCGCGACATGCCCCTTGTACGACGTGCTTCGATCGCCCTGTGGCAAAAGATGATGCGCTATGCAGCGCCCTTAGTATGGGTTGCCCTCGCAGGCGTGCTCAACCAATACGCCTATACGGTGCTCATCAAATACGGCTTGGGAGGAGATATCGCATCCAATGTAGCCGCTATGGGCGTGTACTCTGCGGCCTTCAAGCTCTCCCTCTTGCTGGCACTCTTTACTACTGCTTTCAACTACGCAGCCGAGCCCTTCTTCTTCCGACAGATGCACCGCCACGACAGGGCAGGAATCTACGCCGACGTAGCGCGCGCCTATGCCCTTACCGCAACCGCCGTCATCACTGCGCTGCTCTTTACAATGGATGTCCTCCAATACCTGTTGGGCAGCCAATACCGGCAGGGCCTATACCTCGCACCCGTGCTGCTGGGGGCGTTTTACTTCCTGGGACTGTACTACAACTTTTCCGTGTGGTATAAGATTACCGACAGAACCCATTACGGTGCCATTATCGCTACCGTTGGTGTGGCTATCACCTTTGGCATGGGCGCGTGGTGGATATCCCGTATCGGTATGGCGGGCGCCGCCTGGGCAACCCTGGCATGCTATAGCGCCATGGCAACCCTGGCATGGTGGTGGGGACGTCGCTATTTGCCCATTCCCTACGCCGTGAGGCGATTCCTCCTATGGCTCCTTGCGAGCTACGCACTCTACTACTTGTGGCAAGGCATACTTCGAACACAGGTTGAGCCCTTCTCTACGGCCGATGTGCTCCTGCGGATGGGCTGCCTCGCACTCTTTGCGCTCGCCCTGTGGCGCATCGAAGGCCCCTGGCTGACCAAGGCCCTACGCCGTACCTGACATTTTTTAACAGAGTTTTAAATCGATTTTTACATTCATTTCACATACGCTACTTTTCTTTACGTATGAAATCGTAAAGCGGATGCGATATGGGTCAAAAACAAATTCATAAGAGCAACGACGTCGTAACAGCAGTGCTGAATAAATCACCTCAATGTCGAATCGATGCAACAACCATTTCATACCTATAAAAACTAATGCAGACGATGAAAAAATACTGGATGTCGTACTTCGGAATTTGGACCCTGTGCTGGATGATTTTGCTGAGAGGGGTAGGACTCCAAGCACAAGAGGCGGATACGAACATCCCCAAACGCATGTGGGTATTGACCGTCGGACCTACGTGGTCACAAGTGACCAATAGAGCTGTGTCCATCTCGTCCAAATACGGCTCGTATGAAGCGCCGTATTACGATCGCATATTACAACCCTACATGGGCATAGAACTCTTCGGACACCTCGATGAGCGATGGATTTACAGCGTCGGCCTGAGCTATATCGAACGCATCGCCAACAACCTTCGGGAAGATAGACTCCGCTTCCGAAGTGCAGCTATCGAACTCCACGGCGGAGTCAAGCTCTGGGACGAGCTGGGGAATGAGGTGCCCCTTTTTATGCTCAACCGATGGATGGATAGCTTAATACAGAGCACATACCTCACGCTCGGTATCTATGCAGGGCCCGTCTTGCGGGTCGAAAATCTCAACGGTACGGCAGTGGCTTCCCCCTATACACCGTGGGATATGGGCATAAAACTGCGATTCTTCAGTCAATTTTACAAGTATCGAGCGGATGACATTCGGCTCCCCATAAGCATCGAATTGGGTGCAAGCGTGAGTCTCTTGAAGGTGCTGGGATACCGCCTGTGGACGGTGTATTGGTATTTTCCAAAGGATGCAGATGTATATGCCTTCCCCTGGATTTGCCCGATGTTTCGCTTTAGTTTGACAATATAAAATGTTGCTTATGGGTACACGTATCTACATACGATTGGTGGTCTTTTCTCTCGTCGTCTACGGAGTGGGCCTCTCATCGGAGGGAGCCTCGGCCCAAGAGAGCGGATTTCCGCGGTGGATGGTGGGTGCCGACGCAGGATGGCAAACGACAAAGTTTTATAACTCCACTTCAGGTAGAAAGTACTACTGGACGTACGAGCTACCCGCCTTTGGCTTGAGTGTGGATTACTTGCCTTCCGTCGAGAGAATTTATGAAATGCGCCTCTCTTCGCAGATCAAGAGCGCGTTCAGGGAGGATGAAGTTCGGCTCAGTGCCTTTTACTGGGTGGCAGAATGGACGGTCAATCACGGTCTGTTTAGTACATCCATAAAGCCATTCAAGCTAAAAAGGCGCTTTGGGAAAAGGGAATGGCCGACGCGACTATGGGTGTATGGAGGCGTGGGATATTACGCTTCATACGTGGGCAATGTCCTGACCGATGAGTCGACAGAGTCCAACGGCGTGCTCGGCAGCAATTTGTGGGAACACGGCGTCGTCTTTCGGCTGTGGCATGTGCTGTATTACGACGACTACCGCCGAAATCACTGGTCAATGGGCATGCTGTTTAATATCTACCTCGGATTAACCCGCGTAGTGGATTTCCGTACCATTACGGTGACAGATTTTTACCTGGTCTATCCGATACAGTGGCGGTTTTGTTACATGTGGTAAAGCCCTCTCTGTGTACACTGTGTCGTCTTTGTGGGCTTGGTGGTTTTTTGAGGTATATTGAGATGCTGGTAGAGGTGAAAAATATTGTTGGTAGGGCATGGGGAATCGTAAGAAATGATTATCTTTGCATTGGAGAGAATATTTCACGTTTAATTATCTTATGAGAAGGTTTTGCACGTTGGAGTTTGCAGTGAAGGGGTATTTCCCGTCTGGTGCACAGATGTACGACTGTCTGACGAGTGATACGCGGGATATTGGGGATTTTCGCAGCTGTTTGGAGCTCAAGTACCTTGGTCAGACGAACAATACCCTTGCCGACTTCAATGCCTTGTTTGATAGCTATTGATGGGGAAAGGAAGTGTAACTCATCTGCGGCTCAGGGCGCATCGCTGCGGTATGCCCTGAGCCGGTGTTTAAAAC
>WFXH01000090.1 GCA_015490715.1 Saprospiraceae bacterium
CCCAGGACCCACGGCTTAAAAGGCCGTTGCTCTACCGGCTGAGCTACCGAGTCTGCTTTGCTTAGCAAAAAAGCGCTGCAAAGATACACCACTTTGTCCAATTACTCCAACGACCAAAGTGGTTTTTTCCCCTATTAATCCAAACACCTGTGCACGCATGTGGTTCACCGACACGAGCTTTGGCCAATATCTCCAATATCTACGCCGATGTAGGCATCACAGTAGGGTGACGAGCTTTCGCGTACACCATTGATTGCCCTGCTTCCACTGTAAGATATAAGCCCCAGGGGGCAACGACTTCAAGCGAAGGTAAGTACCCTTATCGAGCTGCCCTGTCTGCCAACGCAGACGCCCTGTTAGGTCGTACACGCGAAGGGACCTCATCGACGATGCTTGTTCGAAATCTATCGCTATCCCTCCGTCATGAGAGCGGAAAGTCGACGCACAGGGTCTCTGCTCCGTTTGATCGGTGTGCACAGATCGCCACCGGAGGGCCTCTTGGACAGCCCGCACGGCGTCGATCACTCCGTAGCCGTAGACATTGTTGGGTACGGCATTCGACGGGGTGGTACAGCTGTCGCCCGGAGCATAATGGGGTATGGCCGTACGATTGAGGATTGCTTCGATCGTGTCGACCTGGCCCGCGAGGCGTGGATTGGCAGAAATCATTAAAGCCACTACTCCGGCCACATGGGGGCCCGCCATGCTAGTACCACTCCACTTTTGAAGACTGCTGTCGGGCAATTGAGAGAGCACTTCTACGCCGGGAGCCGTGATATCGGGCTTGATGCGCCCACTGCTGTCGGACAGTACAGGCCCTTTACTGCTAAACGGCGCAATGGAATCATTTGGACCCAGGGCTCCCACGGTATAGGCGGCATCATAGATCGCCGCCGGCCAGCGCACGCTCCCACATCCGCCCTGACCGCTGTTGCCCGCCGACACCACCGGTACAATGCCTGCCATGCGCACCCGCTCAACCACTCCCCGCATAATGGGAAACACCTCGGACCTGCACCCCTCCTGCTCTGGGCAAGCCCAGCTGTTGTTGATCACATGGGGGGCAAGGGTCGGATCCGGATGCAAGCCGTTGCGATCGGTCGGCGCCACAAACCATTCAAAGCATTCGATATACGTGGAGGGCTTGCCCCAACCCCTATCCATGTTACGGCAACCAATCCACCTGGCCTCTGGAGCAACTCCGATCTTCGCATCGGGGAGCGCCCCGACCATCGTGCCCATCGTGTGGGTGCCGTGGCCGTGGTCGTCACACGGATAGCGAAGACCAAACCCACATGGATTGAGCGAATCGGCATTGAGTGGATTGGCTTCACGCACGGCGTCGTGCCAGTGATAATCGTGAATGACCGTATCGCCCATATAGCCGGCGTATCGCTCTTTGAGCGCAGGAACATCCCAGTCGTAGCCCGTGTCCTGACCACCTATGCGCACGCCTTGTCCCCTGTAGCCCATACGCCACACCTCGTCGACGCCAATGTGACGGATCCCCCACGGCACGATCACCGTATCGCGCCATTCCATGAGATCTCGATGCACCTGCACCCTGGCCACCCGCCAGGCTCTGTCGAGCACCACCTCCTGTACCTGAGGCAAAGCTGCTATTTCCCGTAAGAGTTCGGCATCGACCTCGGCCACTACCAGTGGCACAATCCAATAGCGACGATGGAAGACCCCCTTCGCCGTTAACAGCGATTCCGTCGCTTTGCACACGCGCTCAGCACGACTGTGCAGCACTTCGTACACCATCCGCCCGCGCTCCTCCTTGGTGAGGTATCCCTGCGGCAGAGAAAACGACGTATCCCTGTGTACAATGAGTACCTCAGCCTTACCTTTTTCCGCTAACGATTGCCAGACTGCTGGGGAGACCCACGCCTGGCCGTGCAGCTGTGCGATCGCCCATGCCAGCGCAAATGGGATGTATCCCCACTTCCCTCTCCTCAATAAGAGCCATTTTATGCGCATGAGAAATACTTTTTTACAACACAGCGGAAAAATACTGCTTCAAAGGAGGATAGAGCTCGATTAACTCCTGCACTCGCTTCGTATTGGTTAAAAAACAAATCCTTCGGCTAAAAGGCGTATCGACCCTTGCATCCGCGCATGCCACGCGGTACGGCCCGATTACTTTGCGCAGCCTTATGCGCTCCACCCCTCGCCAATCCAGTTCGATCGTCTTAAAATAGTCGGTGATGACAAACCGCCCCTCGCGCACATCCACCCTCTTTAAAAAGCGAAAAAAACGATGCATGCCCCACAATCCCAGGAAGTACGCGAGGCTAAAGACCACCTTAAACATCCATGCATCCTCCCACACGGCTCCTTCAGCCAGCCAGAGCGCCGCCGTCCACGCACCAAAAAACACCGTGTAAAACACAGTGACAAAAAACTTGAGGTAGAGCGTCAGCGACGAAGACAACTGCATCAACTATGAATTTTGGGCCCTCCGCTTGCGATACACCACGACCGATACATAAATGCTCAGCTCGTAGAGCAAAATGAGCGGCAAGGAAATGAGAATCTGCGTGATGACATCGGGAGGGGTAATAATGGCAGCCACGATCAGTATGACCACGATGGCATGGCGACGATAGCGCCGCATAAAATCCGGAGTGACCACACCAATCTTAGACAAAAAATACACCACCAGCGGCAATTGAAAGAGCACCCCGGCCGGCAAGGTCACCATCACGACGGTATTGACAAACGACGACAACGTCACCGTGTTGGCTATGACATTGCTCAGACTATAGCCCGCTAAAAAGCTCACTGCAAGGGGCAGGATCACAAAGTATCCGAAGAGTATCCCCAACAAAAAGAGCACCGATGCAATGGCTACCACGTGACGCGTCACGCGGCGCTCGTGTTCGAGAAGGCCCGGCTTAACAAACTTCCATATTTCATAAAACACATACGGAAAGGCAGCAATAAAGCCTACGATGATCGACACTTTCAAATGCATATAAAATTGCTCGCCGAGCTTCTGGGTGAAGACCTCCAACTGTTGCGGCCCCTCACACAACAACCCGGCCCATTGGCAAAAGAGGCGATACGAGATAAACGACTTGCGCGACGGGCCGAGGATGAGTTGATCGAAGACAAAATCGCTCATCAAAAAGGCCAATACCGCAAATACCGCTATGGCGATGAGGCTGCGTATAATATGCCAGCGCAACTCCTCGAGATGCTCCAAAAACGTCATCTCATCCGGCGACTTTGCTGGCATGGCGAAGATGTGTTGGTTGCTGCAAAGCTACAACATTTCCCATCGCCTTAACTCCCCACAACCACTCCTCGGCCAAAATCGCTATTTTACACTAATATTGCGCCAAATTCGCCCTTATGGAGCTATTGCTGTACTCCATTCTACTCATCGCCTCCCTTGCTGTACTGATCAAATCGGCAGATTTTTTCGTCGAAGGGGCCAAGGATATCGGCATCAAGATGGGCATCTCTCCCTTTGTCATCGGTGTCACTGTCGTAGCTCTGGGCACCTCCCTGCCCGAGCTGGCCACCTCCATCTCAGCCGTACTCAACGACACTTCCGAAGTCGTCATCGCCAATGTCGTCGGCTCCAATATCGCCAACTTGCTCGTCGTCATCGGCGTTGCAGCCATCATCTCCAGGCGCTTGACCTTCGAGTACAAGGTGCTCGACATCGATCTACCGCTGCTTTTCATCTCAGCCCTGTTGATGTACCTCGTCCTCTTAGATCGAGACCTGTCCCTGACCGATAGCTTGCTCTTCCTATTCGGTTTTGTGATCTTTATGCTCAACTCCGTCACCTCGGGTGCGTACAGTTACAAAGTCGAGCCTCGTCTTCAACGCAAGGCCTGGTGGTACGTCATCGGCGGCAGTGTGTTGATATGGCTGTCTTCGGAGTACACCATAGTGGCCATAAAAAAGCTCTCCACCCTCATGGGCGTGCCCACTGATCTTATTGCCGTCACTGCCGTAGCGCTCGGTACATCGCTGCCCGAAGTGATGGTCAGTGTTATGGCAGCTACCAAAGGTCAAAACGCCATCGCCGTAGGCAATGTCTTGGGATCCAACATCTTCAATACCTACTTTGTCACCACCATCCCCTCCTTTTTGGGTAAATTGAAAGTACCCGATGCCTTTGTCCATTTTCACATACCCTTTATGGTCGGCATGACCGTCGTCTTTGCCGTCATTTCTCTCACCCGGCGGATCTCTCTCTGGGAGGGCTGTATGCTCATCGCTTTCTACATCTATTACCTCAGCCATATAATGAATGAAATCCAGTGACGTTTAGTTAGCATGTGGTATAAAATCGTGCGCCGCTTGAAGATGCGCCTACTTCCAATGGGCATAGTGCTCTTACTGTCCTCAGCTTATACCGCACACTCACAAGCACCCGTACTCTACTATCCCTTCGACGGATGCGTGCTCGACGATTCGATTCATCTCCACGCCCCTGTGGATACGGTGGGTGCGGTATCGTGTGTCTGTGCAGCTAAGGGGGACGGCATCTCCATAGATGGTGCAGGGCAGGCCTTGCTCATCGACAGCGCCATTGGCCAGGTGTTGTCGGGTGATTTTACCCTCTCTTTTTACCTTCAGCTCTACCAGCCACTTGGCACCAATCTCATCACCATCCTCACCAACGAAGACAGCTGTCTGCGCGATAGCTCTTTCCGCATCCAGTACGACCAGCTGAGCAGGCGCATCGAAGTATTGAGCATCATTCATTCATCCAATATCGTTCGCCTCAGTGCCCCCTTAGATCCCACGCGCTGTTGGCACCACATCGTCGTCACTCGAAAAAACGTCGAATTTGCCCTTTACATCAACGGCGCTCTGCTCGATCGAACCGTCTATGCGGGAGGAGTCGTCATACCCGTGCGCTCCAATCAACCATTTTATATCGGAAAAAATCCCTGCAACACAGCAGACTTCCGCGGCATTATCGACGATGTACGCCTCTACAACACGGCTTTAGACATCAAAACCGTGCGGACACTTTACCACCCCATCAATGCGATTGTGACGCCCGATACCTTTCTCATCAAGGGCACTACGATGATACCTCAAGTGCGCCACCGGTGTGTACGTCAGTTCAGCTGGTCGCCAGCCGCATACGTGGCCGACCCTTCCCAGGAGATGCCCGAGCTCATGCCCGATACGAGCACCACCTTTGTGCTTCGCATGGAGGAAGATCGCTGCACCGGCTACGACAGCTTGTTCATACAGGTCATCGACACTGCCGATGTCCAATGTCCGCGCCTACTACTGCCATCGGCCTTCACCCCCAACGGCGACGCGCTCAACGACCGCTACGGCATCAGCAACTTCTATATCGTCGAACAGCTGCACTTCTTTCAGATCTTCGACCGATGGGGCAACGTCGTTTTCCACACCACAGACAAAAACGCCACCTGGGACGGCACCTTCCAGGGAAAAGCCCTCAACCCCGGCACCTACGCCTACAAGATTTCCTACCGCTGTGCGGGCAAAGACTACCTCGCTAAGGGACATTTCTATCTGTTGCGTTAATCTATTGCTCTTCGTGCCAAGTGATTTGTAGAGGCACGGCTTTGCGATACAGCTTTTCATGCTGTACTTTTGCATGAAATCGTACGACCTATGGAAGAGCAGGGATACGTCAAAATGCAGGTCGAAGACGGCCTGGGCATCATCGAATTTTTCCATCCAGCTCATAACGCCCTGCCGGGAAAGCTCCTCAGCCAGCTGGCGCAAGCCATTAAAGAAGCCGGAGTCTCAAGCGAAATACGGGTCGTGCTCCTCAAGAGCGGCGGCAATCGCACTTTTTGTGCAGGTGCCAGCTTTGACGAACTACAAGCAATACGCACCCCCGAAGAAGGAAAGGCGTTTTTTATGGGTTTTGCGCGCGTCATCCAGGCGTGCCGACAGTGCCGAAAGATCATTATCGGCAGAGTCCAGGGCAAAGCCGTAGGCGGAGGAGTCGGCTTAGCAGCCGCGACCGATTATTGCCTCGCCACCCAATATGCAGCCATTCGACTCAGCGAACTGGCCCTCGGCATCGGCCCTTTCGTCGTGGGGCCCGCTATCAAGCGCAAGTTGGGACTCAGTGCCTTCACTACCCTCTGCCTCCAACCTCAACAGTGGCAATCGGCCGAATGGGCTGCCCAACACGGCCTGTATCAAACTGTCTATCCCTCGACCGAAGCACTCGACGAGGCAATCGCACAGCTCGCCCATCAACTCCTCCAATACAATCCCGACGCCCTCGCCCACATCAAAGAAATGCTCTGGTACGGAACAGACAGCTGGAACACTTTGTTAGAAAAGAGAGCGGAAATAAGTGGCGCGCTCATCCTCTCCGATTTCAGCCGCCACGCCATCCAACGCATTAAAACCAAGACAAAGTGAACAGCAATACCACCACTACGGCCACTATACAACGCACCACCCTTCTCCACGCCTACGAACTCCTCGTAACTGCTCGTCAAATGGCTCAGCTCTATGAAAAACACCGCCACATCACCTCCAAATACGTCCATGCCACCTCCTCTGGGCACGAGCTGCCGCAGATTGCCCTCGGCATGCAGCTGCTGCCCCAAGATTTCGTCTCCCCCTACTATCGCGACGACGCGCTCCTCCTCGCCATCGGTATGACGCCCTACCAACTCATGCTTCAGCTCTTGGCCAAGCGCGACGACCCCTTCTCAGGAGGGCGGACCTACTATAGCCACCCAAGCCTCAAAGACGATGATAAGCCCAAAATCATCCACCAATCCTCCGCTACGGGCATGCAAGCTATCCCCGCTGCGGGCATTGCCCTGGGCCTTCGATACCGCCAACGCCAAAAATTGCCCCTCGATAGTCCACCACCCATTGTCGTGTGCTCCTTAGGCGACGGCAGCATGACCGAAGGCGAGGTCTCCGAAGCCCTCCAAATGGCAGCCCTCAAATCGCTTCCCATCCTCTTCTTCGTACAAGACAATCAATGGGATATTTCCGCCTACCGCGACGAAGTGCGCGCCATGGACGCCCACGAATACGCTCGCGGATTTAAAGGCATCGAAGCACACAGCATCGACGGCACCGACTTTGAAGCCTGCTATTTCACCCTACAGCAAACCATCGCGACCATTCGCAAGGAGCGTAGACCCTTCCTCCTCCATTTCCGCGTCCCCCTCCTCAACCATCACACCTCGGGCGTGCGCATGGAATGGTACCGCGATGATCTAAAAGAAGCTCAACAGCGCGACCCCCTACCGAAATTCGAACAATACCTCCTCGACCAGGGCATCGATAGCAATATACTGACCCAAATCAAAGAGGATGCCCATACCCGCGTCCA
This sequence comes from Saprospiraceae bacterium, assembly GCA_015490715.1. Lineage (GTDB taxonomy): Bacteria > Bacteroidota > Bacteroidia > Chitinophagales > Saprospiraceae > S141-43. The sequence continues at coordinate 7,328 of WFXH01000090.1, forward strand.
GCGCGACTTCGACCGCGCGCTACGCGCCGAAGACCCCCGGCCCGAAGACCTACACCGATACATCTACGCACCCACTCCCGTACGCGAAGAGACGGGTATCCGCCAGCCCACCAACGGAGAGGAATATCCCATGGTCGACTGTGCCCTGCATGCCATCAAGCAAATCCTCGAGAAGCACCCCGAAGCGCTCGTCTACGGCCAGGATGTCGGCAGGCGCCTGGGAGGAGTCTTTCGCGAGACGGCCTCACTGGCGAAGACCTTTGGCGACGATCGTGTCTTCAACACGCCCATCCAAGAGGCGTTTATCATCGGCAGTACGGTCGGCATGAGTGCCGTCGGCCTCAAACCCATCGTCGAAGTGCAGTTTGCCGACTACATCTGGCCGGGGCTCAACCAGCTGTTTACCGAAGTGAGTCGATCCTACTACCTGTCCAACGGCAAATGGCCCGTATCCATGGTCTTGCGCGTGCCCATAGGGGCCTATGGCTCCGGAGGTCCGTACCATTCCTCCAGCGTCGAGACCGTCGTTACCAACATCAAAGGCATCAAAGTGGCCTATCCCAGTAATGGGGCAGATCTCTTCGGCCTGCTCAAGGCCGCCTTTGAAGATCCCAATCCCGTTGTGATCTTCGAACACAAGGGCCTGTACTGGTCGAAAGTACCGGGCACAGAGCGCGCACGTAGCATTCTACCCTCGCCGGACTATCGCGTTCCTCTCGGCAAAGCGCGCATTGTCCACACGCCAAAAGATACTGACGACAACTGCCTCGCCGTCATCACGTACGGCATGGGCGTGCACTGGGCACTCAACGCCATTGAAGACTCTTTTGAAGATCACGTTGAAATCGTCGACTTGCGCAGCCTCCAACCACTCGACATGGAGACCATCATCGCCTCCGTCCGACGCTGCCACCGCTGCTTAGTCGTCACCGAAGAGCCCGTCGACAACTCCTTCGCGCAAAGCCTCGCCGCGCGCATACAAGAACACTGCTTCGAACATCTCGATGCCCCCGTGCGCACCATCGGCTCTGCCAACACACCGGCCATACCCCTCAACGAAACCCTCGAAAAAACCATGCTCCTCAACGCCGATAAGGTGCGCTCCCATATCGACGAGCTCCTGCGGTATTAAAGGCGCACAATTTTATACCCCGCTTATAACATGTCGAGCTCAAGGCGAGCTACTTCCGACGCTCGACTGATGTCCCACGGCGGATCAAAGGTCAAATGTAGGTGTACGTCTTTGACGCCCGGAATTTGGTAAATCTTCTCCTGGACCTCCATGACCAGGCTGTCGGCTACGGGGCAGTTGGGTGTGGTCAGGGTCATGACGATGCGTACGACACCGTCATCCGTCACATCCAGCTCGTAGATCAAGCCGAGCTCATAGATGTCGACCGGCAACTCGGGATCTCGTACCGTCTTTAAGACCTCTATGATGCGATCTTTTAAATCAGCTGCCATGCTCAAGCCGTTTTGTAAGCCAGAGCGTACTGCTGAATCCGCTTTAAGATGGCGCTCAATCCGTTGGCACGCGTAGGGGTAAGATGTTGCGCCAGACCTGTCTTCTCTACAAAGGTCGGACGAAAGGCCAAAATCTCCTCGGGCGTATGTCCAGAGTACAATCGCGCAATCATCGCCGCTATGCCCTTCGGAATGATGGCATCGCTGTCCGAGCGGAAGACCAACACATCGCCTACTTTTTCCGCCTTAAGCCATACTCTCGACTGACACCCCTTGACGAGGAGATCATCGGTCTTCTCCGCATCCGGAAGCCCCTCCGACTCCTTCCCCATGTCGATGATGAATTGGTACTTATCCATCCACTCATCAAACATGTTTAAATCGTCGATGAGCTGTTGTTCCTTTTCCGCTAAACCCATCCTCTGGACTTCTGGCATGATCAATCGATTTAACCGGTGAGTATTTGGATACTTCGCTTAAGCGCATCGGCGCAATACTCCACTTCTTCCTCCGTATTGTAAAATGCCAGGGAAATGCGCACGGTTCCCTTCAATCCGAGTTTTTTCAAATAGGGTTGCACACAGTGATGACCGGCACGCACTGCCACCCCCATCTGGTCCATCAACACGGCCAGATCATAGTGATGCACCTTAGGGGCATACACGGAGACGATGGGATCGTATTGTCCCCCCTCATGTCCCAATAGGCGGATCCCGTCGACCTTTCGCAGAGTATCGACGGCTACGCGCAAGAGCTGTTGTTCGTAGGCGAGACCCTCTTCCCAGTGGATGGATTCTAAAAAGCGCACAGCAGCGAGGAGCCCTGCTGCTCCTGCCACATGCGGTGTACCCGCTTCGTACTTGTACGGTGCCTGAGCGTAAGAAACACTTTGATAATCCACCTCGTCGATCATACCACCTCCGAAGCGAAAGGGCGGCAGCACATCATGCCACTTCTTGCGGATATAGAGCACCCCAATGCCCATCGGGCCGTACAACTTGTGGGAGGAAAAGGCGTAAAAATCCAGTCCGAGCTTGGCCACATCTATGCGATGATGCACGACGCCCTGTGCACCATCGACCATCATGGGTACCTCGTACTGGCGCGCCACCTCTGCCATGCGCTCGATGGGCAAGACCCTCCCTGTAAGATTGGATGCATGCGTCACGGCGAGTAGGCGCGGACGATGGCGTTCGATGTGCTCCTCCAGGGCCTTCACAACCCGATCATCATCTTCCGCGATGGGTAAATACACCAGCTGAATGCCCATGCGCTGCGACAGCTCGAGCCACGGCACAATGTTGGAGTGATGCTCCAATTCGCTCAATAGCACGACATCCCCCCGTTGCAAGTAGCTCTTCGACAGGGCCGTGGCTAAGGCGTTGATGCTGTCGGTCGTGCCGCCAGTGAAGATGATCTCTTGGGTGGCAGCAGCTCCTATCAACTGGGCCACGGCTTTGCGGGCATCCTCGTAGACAGTGGTCGACGCATGCCCAAGCGCGTGGTTGGCGCGATGGACATTGGCATTGTCGCGGAGATAGTACTGTTGTACCGCCTCAATGACGTCGCGCGGCTTGAGCGAAGTGGCTGCATTGTCGAGATAGACCAGCGGCCGGCCGTGTACTTTCCGCCGCAACTGCGGAAAATGACTCCTCCAGCATTCGACGCGCTTGTCTAAGGGCGAGATATCAACACAATAACTCATCCAATTTCCTTTGAATCTCCGCAATAAACTCGTTGCGTACCTCTTCCGCATCGACTTCCACCGTCTCGGCGGCAAAGGCTGTCAAGAGCATCTTGCGTGCTTCTCGATCGGGTACACCCCTGCTGCGAAGATAAAACATGATGTCTTCGTCGAGCTTACCCACCGTAGCTCCGTGTGAGCACTTTACATCGTCGGCATAGATTTCCAAAAAGGGCAGCGTACGTATCCATGCCGAATCGTCTAATACCACGTTGCGACTCGACTGATATGCCTGTGTCTTCTGCGCATCTTTGCGCACCAAAATATGCCCCGTAAAAGCACCTCGTCCGGTTCCTCCCGCTATACCGACAAAATTTTCAAAGCTCTCACAATCGGGCACGGCGTGATCGACAAACACCTGATTTTCGACCTTTTCGGTCGAACCCACGAGGTACAAGCCCGAGAGATTGGTATGCACACCCGGCTCTTGCAATAGAGCGTGAAGCTCGTTGCGCAACGCAGCAGAGCCGATCGTCGAAGTGTGGCGGCGATACTGCGATTCGGCGAGCTGGGCACTCAACTCGGCGGAAAAGATAAAACTCTTTCCGCTGTACTTCTGAAGTGTCGCCCGCTGTACCTCTGCGTTTTCCGCCATGTAGATCTCATGCACATGGTGTATAAAATGGTGCTTCGTAGGCTCGTTGCGCTCGTAGAGGAGAAACTCCGCCTTCGATCCCCGCCCCGCTATCCACAAGGATCGCATGGGTAAAAACCTGCCATCGGGCACTGCTTGCACATCGTACACAATCGTCAGGGGACGCGAAAGCTCTACCTCCTCGGCCACTTCTATCCACAATCCTCGGGCGACAAACATCGTATTGAGCGGAAAGATGCCGTAAAGCGATTCCTTCTGCCCATTGAGGTGGTTGAAATGGGTAAAAAACTTCTCTGGCCAATGTGCCCGCGCGTACGACAGGGTGGCTATGCGTACCGCTCCCCCTTCCAGTTGTACCATTTCACGCGACTGGCCCTCTCCATCCAACAAGATTTCTCCGTTGATGAAATACGCATCGGCTGGATGGCCAGGCTTTTGATAGGTACTGGTGCCCGTATCCAAGCCGTTTAAGGTCCATTCGTGGTTGTCGATGCCCATCCAGTTGCTAAATCGCCACTTTTCGAGCTTCTTATGGGGAAAACCCTGTTGGCGAAACCTCTCCATGGCCGTTTGGCGCAGCGTGCCGAGGGGCAATTGCTCCTCCAATTGCTGGGCATATTGCTCCCACAGCTGTAGAAAGTGCGATGTGAGTTTGTGCTCTTTCATACTTCGTGCATTATTGTTGGACGCTTGCGACGAGCTGATCGTAACCGCGTGCTTCGAGCTCTTCGGCAAGGCGTTTGTCACCCGACTTGACGATCTTTCCATCCACCAAGATGTGGACCACATCGGGCTCGATAAAGTTGAGCAGTCGCTGATAGTGCGTGATCAACAAGAAAGAGCGCTTGCCGTCGCGCATACCGTTGACGGCTTTGGCCACTGTCTTGATGGCGTCGATGTCGAGACCCGAGTCGATCTCGTCGAGGATGACCATTTCGGGCTCCAGCAGTATCATCTGGAGCAGCTCGTTTTTCTTCTTCTCGCCACCGGAAAAACCCTCATTGACGAAGCGATTGCGGATGAGGTGGTCGAGCCCGAGTGTCGTAGCCACTTCGCGCACCCGTTGTAAAAACTCCCGTCCCGAAAGCGGCTCCTCACCGCGATATTCGCGATGTTTGTTTAAAATCGTACGCAAAAAGTTCATCATCGTCACACCGGGTATTTCCACCGGGTGTTGAAAGGAGATGAAAATGCCCTCCAGGGCCCGCTCCTCGGGATCCATCTCACTCAAGTCCTTGCCCTTGTAATACATTTGACCGCCTTGGACTTCATAACCCTCCTTGCCCGCAATGGCCAAACTCAAGGTACTCTTGCCCGAGCCATTGGGCCCCATGATGGCATGGACTTCCCCTGGACGAATGTCCAAGCTCAATCCCCGCAAGATGTCCTTATCTTCGACGCGGACATGCAAATCGCGTATGGACAGCAAACTTCCTTGATTTTCCATAGTTCGACAACGATTTTATACCCTACATTATCCTACACTTCCTTCAAGGCTGATTTCCAACAGCTTTCGCGCCTCTGCAGCAAACTCCATGGGCAGCTGCTGTAGTACCTCTCGCGCGTAGCCGTTGACGATGAGCCGTACGGCCTCTTCTTCGTCTAAGCCCCGCTGTTGGAGATAGAAGATTTGCTCATCGGCAATCTTCGAGGTGGTGGCTTCGTGCTCTACCACAGAACTGCTGTTGTGCACGTCGATATAGGGAAAGGTATGAGCACCACATTTATCCGTCAGCAGGAGCGAGTCGCATTGGCTGAAGTTTCGGCTGTGGACAGCATTTTTGGCTATGCTGACCATGCCGCGATAGGTATTTTGACTTCTACCCGCCGAGATGCCCTTGCTGATGACCAGGCTCTTGGTGTGCTTGCCCAAGTGAATCATCTTGGTACCCGTATCGGCCTGCTGGCGATTGTTGGTCAGGGCGACGGAGTAAAACTCCGCTTGGGAGTAATCACCCTTTAAGATCGTGCTGGGATACTTCCACGTGATGGCTGATCCCGTCTCCACCTGCGTCCACGACAGCTTGGAGCGATCCCCTAAGCAGATGCCGCGTTTTGTCACAAAATTGAAAATGCCCCCCTTGCCTTCTTCGTCGCCAGGATACCAGTTTTGCACCGTGCTGTACTTCACTTCCGCATCTTTGTGGACGATGATCTCCACCACTGCGGCATGGAGTTGATTTTCGTCGCGCATCGGCGCCGTACATCCCTCTAAGTAGCTGACATACGAGCCTTCGTCGGCAATGATGAGGGTACGCTCAAACTGACCGAGCCCCTTGGTGTTGATGCGGAAATAAGTGGACAGTTCCATCGGACAACGCACGCCCGGCGGTATATACACAAAAGACCCATCACTAAAGACGGCCGAATTCAGTGCCGCATAAAAGTTGTCGTGAATGGGCACCACGCTGCCGAGATACTTCTTGACCAAATCCGGATGCTCTTGCACCGCCTCCGAAATCGAACAAAAGATGATGCCAAGCTCTTGAAGCGTCTCCTTGTACGTTGTCATCACAGAGACACTGTCGAATACGGCATCGACGGCCACGCCTGCCAGGCGCTTTTGCTCTTCGAGGGGAATACCGAGCTTGTTGAAGGTCTCGATCAGCTTGGGGTCTACCTCATCCAAACTCTTATAGCGCGGCTTCTTTTTGGGCTCAGCATAGTACGAATACGATTGAAAATCAATGGGCGGTATGTCCAGATGCGCCCAATTGGGCTGTTCCATTTGCTTCCACGTGCGATACGCCTTCAGGCGAAATTCCAATAGCCAATCCGGCTCGTTCTTCTTTCGGGATATAAAGCGAATCTTCTCCTCATCGAGCCCAGGCGGCACGACATCCATTTCAATGTCGGTCACAAAACCGTGTTCGTATTCGCGCGTGGTATATTCCTGAATGATCTTGTCGGAATCGCTCATAATCCTGACATTTAGAATGATTCTAAATTAGAACGAAGAGCACTGTACAATGTTTATCCCTCAAAGCGTTTTTTCACCCCTTACAACACCCACTATTGCGGTTAGCACACATACTCCTATCCACACCTACTGTAAAGTTTTATCCTTTTCACCGATACAGGGGGCATCCACACCGTGAAGCGGGCGAAAACAAACACATAGATATTTTAGTTATATATTGCGTTTTAATTTTCAACACTTTTTATCTCATGGGTATAAAATGGTGCGCGCTCTGGTGTGGAATCACGGTGCTTGTAGGTACCATGAACGGCCAGCGTTTAGCTCAACTGGAATCTCAAAGGGAGCGAATGCTCCGCGAAATCGATCAGGTGGAGGGGTATTTGCACGAAACTTCGACCCATATCGACCAAATGCAGGCACAGCTACAGGCCTTGGATCTGCAAATCAGAAAGCGCAAGAAACTGCTCTCCCTGCTCGATCGCGAGCGCGGGGAACTGCGACAGCACATACAAATCCTAACGGACTCCATCGCGAATATCGAGCACAATCTGGCAAAAGTCAATCGACAGTACGGTTTTTTCTTGCGCAAAGCCTACATCCATCGCATGACACGTCATCCCTATGCACTGTTGATGGCCTCAGAAAAGCAACAACACGATGCGTATGCACGCCTCTTTTTGGTACGCGGTCACAGCAAATTGCGCACCACGCGACGAGCACTGATGCTCTGGAGACAACGGCTAAGGCTCCAGCGCGACTCTCTGGATGCGCTCTTGTTGAAGACAGACAGTCTGGCACAGCTCACTAAGGCACAGAACGACTTGCTGGA
>WFXH01000091.1 GCA_015490715.1 Saprospiraceae bacterium
GCTATACGACCACGGCGACGTTTCCGACATCTTATAGGCCAGATTGGAGCCCAATGTGAGCAGGTCAATGCTCTTTTCAAAGGGCTGGCGCTGATCTGAACCTACAGCGACGACTCCAGAACCAAAGCGCTGCACGCTGAGATTGACGTTAAAATCGTTGGTCCAGCTCAACAATCCCTTCTTGTATTTTAAGATATATCCCATGGCGCCTCCTACGCCCAAGCGATCTTGTCCCTGCCCGACGTAGGGGTTGAGGATCATCATCTGCCCCAAATCAAAACCAAAGGCCCCTGCACTGGTCCATCCCTCGGCTTCTTCTACCTTCATCATGTCTTTAACGGCCTTTTGACGTGCCGCATCGTCGTTTTGCGCATTGGTGTACGCAATGGCGTACACACTTGCCAGCAGCAATAACATGCACTTTTTCATCTCCAACATTTTTTAACGTTTCGACATTTTAAATATACCTTCAAAAAATAACAATGCAAATGTAAGAAAATTTCCCCACTTCGTGGAACCCGTACCATAGGATCTTTCGCCGTATCTTTGCAGCTAATGGCTTCACTATTTTATAAACGACAATAGACATGGAAGAAAAAAAGACCACAGCCACGATCAACATCGAGCTCAACGAAGAGGTCGGTGAAGGCACGTATTCCAACTTGGCGATCATATCGCACTCTCATGCGGAATTCGTTATCGATTTCGTACGCGTCATGCCCAATTTGCCCAAGGCCAAAGTCAAGGCACGCATCATCTTGCCGCCGGCGCATGCCAAGCGGTTTCTCCTCGCGCTGACCGAAAACATCAAGAAATACGAAGCCCAATACGGGCCCATCAAGGACGTCGAGCCGACAGGAGGTTACCCCCTGCACTTCAAAATGCCAAAGGGGCAGGCTTAAGAGCATCTTTCGGCTTTGCCAACAAGAGAATTACGCTTTTTGACTTATCCCGCAAAAAGCATTTCTTCAGAGGAGAGAGGGAAAATCGTCGCTACACGGTCATGATGTCTTTTTCCTTGGCCTCGATGAGTTTTTCCACCTCTTCGGCGAATTTTTTGACCATGTCTTCAACTTCCTTTTCTTTACGTCGGGCGACATCTTCGGGATAGCCGTTTTTGACCTCTTTTTTAATAAAATCGAGCATCTTGTGGCGCGCGTTGCGAATGCTGATGCGCGCTTCTTCGCCTTCCTGGCGTGCTTGCTTGACGAGCTGTTTGCGGCGTTCTTCGGTCAAGGGTGGGATGTGGATGCGTATCACCTCGCCGTCGTTCATCGGATTAAAGCCGAGGTTGGCCTCGACAATGGCACCTTCAATGACGGGGAGCATGTTTTTATCCCAGGGCTGAATGACAATGGTGCGCGCGTCCTGGATGGATAGGTTGGCCACCTGATGGAGCGGGACCGTGGCACCATAGTATTCGACACGTATATCTTCGAGTAAGCCCGGATGTGCCTTGCCCGTGCGTATCTTGAGCAATTGCTTCTTTAAATGCTCGATGGCCTTTTCCAGGTAATCCCGGCCGAGCTCGAGGTATTCTTCTACCGTATAATCTTTACTCATCGAACGGACTTTTTTTACACAAAAATAACGACAATATCGGCGTCGATGCGCGGTTTTCAATTTCGATTTTGATAGCGCATGATGAGGTACAACACCATGACCAGCGCCGACAGTGCGGCCACCACATAGGTCATAGCTGCCCAAAACAGCGCATCTTTTGCACCTCGATAGGCCTTGCCCGTGGCTATTCCGCTGTGATCCAACCACGCCAGGGCCCTTTTACTGGCATCAAACTCCACCGGAAGGGTGATAAACGAAAATGCCGTCGTGATCAAAAAGGCGATGATGGTAAAGAGCATCAGTTGAGGAAACTGGTTGAAAAAGATGAAGGCAAGGATGAGGAGGAATTGCTGTGCTTGTGCTGCAAAGCTCACGACGGGCACAAGGGCGGATCTCAGCTGAAGCATCGGATAGCGCACCTTGTGTTGAACGGCATGGCCGCACTCATGGGCCGCTACAGCCGCTGCAGCCACCGACCGACCCTGATACACCTCTGGACTTAAGCTAATGGTCTTCTTAAGCGGATTGTAGTGATCCGTCAAAAACCCCTTGCCCATCACCACCTGCACATCGTCGATCCCATAGTCCGCCAGCATCTGCCGCGCCACTTCCGCACCACTCATACCCGAGGACAACGGCATGCGCGAATACCTGGCAAATTTGGATCGCAATATGCCCCCAACAATCATCCCCACTAAGGATAGAAGAATCGTGAGGGCATAAAATCCCATATCGTAGAATCCCATGATCATTTCCTCAGTGTATTTTGTGATTTAGCTCAAAATCTCCATCCCCATGTAGGGCCGGAGCACTTCAGGAATTATAACGCCTTGAGGGCTTTGATTGTTTTCCAACAGGGCTGCTACCACGCGCGCCAGCGCCAACGCGCTTCCATTTAGCGTATGCGCATAGTGGAGCTTGCCATCGCGATCGCGAAAGCGCAATTTGAGGCGATAACTCTGATAGGTCAAGAAGTTGGAAACCGAGCTGATTTCGAGCCACTTCTTTTGCGCCGCCGCATAGACTTCAAAGTCGTACGTCATCGCAGAGGTAAAGCCCAGATCTCCCCCGCAGAGCCGCACGATCCGAAAGGGCAATCCCAGCGAGTGCACCAGATCGCGCACATACGTGACCATGGCATCGAGAGCCTCCCAGGACTTTTCGGGATGGGTAATCTGGACGATCTCCACCTTGTCAAACTGATGCACGCGATTGAGACCCTTCACATCGGCACCGTACGAACCCGCCTCGCGACGAAAACACGGCGTGTATCCCGTATGCAAGATGGGAAGCTGCGATTCGTCTAAGACGACATCTCGATACAGATTGGTAATGGGCACTTCTGCCGTCGGTATGAGGTAGAAATCGTCCTTGCAGACGTGATACATCTGCCCTTCCTTGTCGGGCAACTGTCCCGTCGCCCTTGCCGAGTCGGCGTTGACGAGCAGCGGTGGCCAGACCTCCACATAGCCGGCCGCAGTAGCGCGATCGAGAAAGTACTGTATTAAGGCGCGCTGCAGCTTCGCACCCTTGTCTAAGTACACGGGAAAACCACTGCCCGTCAGCTTGGCTCCCAGCGAAAAGCTAAACAATCCGTACCGCTCGGCAAGCTCCCAATGGGGCAACAAACCCTCTGGATACGATGGTAAGGGATCATGGGACCGATACACCACGACATTGTCCTCCTCCCCTTTGCCCTCAGGAACATCGTCGTGGGGGATGTTGGGCACCGAGAGGAGAAGCTCTTCCAGTGCCGCTTGTACGGAGCGCAGCTTATCCTCCAGGGCGCGTACCTGCTCCTTGGCTTCGGCTACCTGTCGCTTCAAGGCCTCCGCCTCTTCGCGCTCACCCTGACGCATGTGCATCCCAATCTGCTTGGAGAGTACCTTGACTTGATTTTGCCACTGATCCCGCTCCGCTTGTACCTTCTTGCGCTCATCATCTAAGGCGAGTATCTCATCGACTACCGCTATGTCCTCGCTACTCCAACCGCGTTTTCGAAGCCCCGACTTTACCCGTTCGGGAAATTGACGAATGTCCTGAACTCTTAACATATACTCTGCGTTTAATACATCGAAGCCAGCGCACATGCCATACAATCAGCTTGCGCAATGGCCGCATTACTCCCATATCGACAATTTCAAGGGAGTTTTTTACGTTCAACGGTGCAAAGATATGCGTGTTGTGTAGAAAACTTCCGTATATTTGCGCCGTGATTTCCATATGATTGCATATGGAAAAAACTCGGAAACCAAACGACCGAGGTCTTGACAGTTTTCAAGCGATCCTCACGGATCATCACCTCAACACCTGATTTTCGATTTCTTCGATACATTACAGGCTATAGTGCCGACATACCAAAAATCGAGGCAATTGTGTCTGAACCACAGCAGTATACTGTGGGATTTCTAAGGGCATGAAACTGTGTAGTACCATAGCCACGCTTCCGCAATAGACATGAGCCGAATGTAGAAACTTCGATAAGCGTCTACGTTTCATACAATTTTATTTAAAATCTCAAAAAATTAAAATTATGTTTTATACCGCATTGCAGCTCAACGAAAAGACTGTAAACGAGCTCAGGGAAATTGCTCGCAACATGGGTCTCAAGGGTATCTCCACGCTCAACAAGCAGGACTTGATTTATAAAATCATTGATCATCAGGCCCTTCAGAGCATCAAAGAGCAGACCGACGACCCGACAGATATTGCGCTTGACTTAGACACCGAGCTCGAACAACTCGATCGAGAGTTGGAAAGTAAAGCCACCGAGCAAAGAACACCCGAGCCCGGCAAGCGCAAAAGACGCATTAGCCGTACAACGATAAAATCGCGTAGCGAAGGAAAAGCCACAGCAAAGACGACAGAAAGTACAGAATCTACCCCTTCCACGGAAGCTGTTGCGACGACAGAGGAATCCCCTGCAGCTTCCGAAACTGAAACACCGGCCGCTGAGGCCCCTGCCGATACCCCTGCCCAGCAGAGCTACAACATCAACGTCGTCGCCGAGCTCGAAGGCGTCATCGAAGGAATCGGCGTGCTGGAAATGATGCCCGAAGGTTTTGGATTTTTGCGTTCCCCCGACTACAACTATCTCTCGTCTCCCGACGATATTTACGTCTCGCCCTCCCAGATCAAGCGCTTTGGATTGAAGACGGGAGACACTATCCAGGGAGCTATACGTCCTCCCAAACAGGGAGAGAAGTTTTTTGCCCTCCTGCGCGTCTCCAAGGTCAACGGCTTGCCACCAGAGCTCGCCAAAAAGCGAGTGGCCTTTGATTACCTCACGCCGTTGTTTCCCGACGAAAAGTTTAAGCTCACAGTCGATCCTCTCGGACGCGATTTCGGCAATCGCATGATCGACTTGTTTGCACCGATCGGCAAGGGCCAGCGCGGACTCATCGTCGCCCAACCTAAGACGGGAAAGACTTTCCTCCTCAAAGACGTTGCCAACGCCATCGCTGCCAATCATCCCGAAGTCTACATGATCGTACTCCTCATCGACGAACGCCCCGAAGAGGTCACGGACATGAAGCGCAGCGTTAGAGCCGAGGTCATTTCCTCCACCTTTGACGAACCTGCCGACAACCACGTGCGCGTAGCTGAAATCGTACTCGAAAAGGCCAAGCGACTCGTCGAATCGGGGCACGATGTCGTCATCTTGCTCGACTCCATCACGCGACTGGCACGCGCTTACAATACCATCGCCCCCTCCAGTGGCAAAGTGCTCTCAGGTGGTGTCGAGGCCAACGCATTGCAAAAACCCAAAAAATTCTTCGGCGCAGCGCGAAACATCGAAAACGGCGGCTCGCTGACCATCTTAGCTACCGCCCTCATCGATACGGGCTCCAAAATGGATGCCGTCATCTTCGAAGAATTCAAAGGCACCGGCAACATGGAGCTCCAGCTCGACCGCACCCTCGCCAACAAACGCATCTTCCCCGCCATCGATATCACGCGATCCAGTACACGTCGTGAAGAGCTCCTCATCCCCGAATCCATGCTCAGCCGCATACGCGTGTTGCGCAATATCCTGACCGATATGCGCCCCGAAGAAGCCGTCAACTTCGTACTCAAACACATGCAAGGCACCAAAAACAACGAGGAATTCCTGGTGGCCATGAACAGCTAATCACTTCTCACACCACAAAGAGCGCAAATTGGAGGAATTATTATATCTTTGCGACCCCGCTGAGGAAAGAGCTATTGTATAAAACTACTCTGCGATGAAACGTACCTATCAGCCGCATAACCGCAAGCGCCGCAACAAACACGGTTTTCGCGAGCGCATGAAGACCAAAAACGGGCGCAAGGTCCTGGCACGACGCCGTGCCAAAGGGCGCAAACGCCTGACCGTATCCGATACCATCCCCAATCCGAAAAAATAATCGGGGCTACGGCATGCCTCGCCCCTCATGAAGCGCTACACACTCAACAAGCACCAGCGCGTCAAAAAAAAGGCCGACATCGAAAAGCTCTTCAAGAGCAAGACGGCCATCTTTCACTATCCCATTATCTTTAAATGGGTATATACCCCCGACGCACCGACACCCAACATAGCCCCGCTGCGCGTAGCTGTAGCCGTACCGCGTAAAAAGATCAAAAAACCCGTACAACGCAACACCATTAAGCGCCGCCTGCGCGAGGCTTTCCGCCTCAACAAAATACCCGTCGAAGAGACCCTTCGCAAAGCCAATCATCAATGCGACGTACTGCTCCTCTACATCGCTAAAAAGTGCCTGCCCTACGATAAAATCGAAGCAGCAGTACGCGCTGGACTTGAAGCCCTACACAAGGCCGTTGAAAAACCCGAACACCCCTCAACGGAGCAATAACATCTTGCCGTGATTGACCCTCCATAGCCGTTCGACGGACTCTAATGGGCGATAGTGCTTTGCATCGAGGCGTGGAAAGCGCTCTCCATTTCCCAGCCAGGCTGCAAATTGGTAGATATAGATGCCATTGGCGAGGGGCGTGCCATCGGCATCGGTACCGTCCCATTCCCATTCGAAGGCATGCGTGCCAAAGCGCAAGGGACCAAGCTCATCCCGCGACACATGCCGCACCAGACGGCCATCGGCAGTGTAGATGCGCAGGTAGTAATCGCTGGGCAAAGTCTTTCCCGACAAGGTGTAGTAAAATCGCGTACGCGTCGAAAACGGATTGGGATAGCCGACCACCGCAGAGATGCCGTCCTGATCCACCACGCGAAAGCTGACGAAATAATCGCGCACCCCCGCCACATTGCCCCGAGCATCGCGCGCTCGTACCCGCAAATAGTGAATACCCTCCGAAAAACGTCGTTGTAGCACCACCTGCGCTTCGTTGCGCTCCATAGGATCAGCTGGAGGAATAAACACTAAACCCGAATCGCGATAGCTCTGACGGTACAGCTCAAAAGGCGTCCTCCCCAGATACACATCTACCACTGCCGTATCGTTTAGCGGAAAATGCGGATTGTCGTCCAGGACGAAGATTTCAATCTTTGGTCGGCTCGAGACCAGATCGCCATCGCGAATGTGTACCCCATCAAAGCGCACATCCAACAGTGGCCCTCGGTCATCTCCTCGCACGAAAAATTCAAACTCCGCAAAGTTGTTGAAATAGTACTGCTCTGCGGGGTTTCGACTGGGATTGAGCTCTACGTGGAGCACATACGCGCCTTGCATGTCGGCGGTCACGTATTGGAAAACCACGACCCGACGCGCACCCGAAGCCAAAGGCGGAACGGTCAAAGAGCGCTCGATCACCGTATTGCTCCCACTCTGTATAAACTGAAAGCGCAATTCTACACTATCTGTGACGTCTACAGGCGAGGGATTGTGCACTTCGAACTGGAGCTGGAGCTTTTGCCCCTGCTCGAGCGTATCGGCTACGAAGGTGTACTGTTGTCCCTTCTCTAAGGACAGATCCGGCAATGCCTCGTAATACACGCGCCACCAATGGAGCTCTGGCGCTGTCCGCTTCTTCGCATCCTCGACACTGAAGACCAATTGCAACATCGGCCATGGATCAGTCAACACATCGGCCAGTGATCGCTGCCCCCCACGATTCAACTCCCCAACCAACCGCCGACGCTGCCCATCCGACGACACTCCGTAAATGGCACAGCTGTACGCATCATCGGTATCGGCTCCTGCGACATGCCATTCGAAGTGCTTCCATCTTTGCGCTGGCCCTATGAGTACCGACTCCACAGTGCCGCTATCGTACTTCGGATGCACGACAAAACGCGCCTCGATGATTTCTGTATCGCTCTGTGCAATGAGCTCGATAGGCATAAAACTCGTATCGGCCTTTTTAAAGCAAAACAAATACGGGCGAGCTCCCAATTGGATAAGCTCATCGATGCGCCGCGCACCGTATCGCTCCAATAGTGCCGCAATATTTTCGCCGGGATCCGAACGCCAGAGATGAGGCTTGTAATCCCCTTTTCCCTTCTTGATGCCGTAAAAGATGACGTAGTGACCATTGGGGACGATGTCCCTCAAAAAGCGCTCTACGCTGTCGCGCTGGGCCGGCGTGTTGACGTAAAAGGGGAAGATGGTCAGGTAATTGCTCGGCAGCGGCGTAGTGTAGGGGTTGAATGCCCCGTACTTTCCTCCCGGCGGATTTTTCCACACTTCGCCGGTCAGGGGATCGATGACCACAAACGCTACACTTACCGAGGGGAATTTCGATCCCCATTTGTCCATCGGGGCATTGCCGTAAAACCACGTCGGAGCCAACCGATCCGAACGCGGAAAGTACATGTTCTGGGCCTTGATCTCTATAGCATAGCGCGCAAAATCGTAATACCGCACCGCACTATCTACCCCCATGCGCTTCTGCACATTGTGCACAAATTGTCCCCAATGGGACTGATTCCATCCGTCGTCGATACCCTCCAAATACACAAAACTGCTCGTCCGCCACTGCCCACCCCGTGCATCACGCACCCTCCAGTAATACACCTGACTGTCTGCGGGAGCAAAGGGCAGTGTCCACGTGATGATGCGATCACCAGAGTGCACCACATGGCTGCGCTTAAACGAGCTGCGAAAATCTGGGACGGTATCGATTTCGAAGAGTATTTCCCTTTGGCGGGTATGAAATTGTGCGCTGCTGACTTGTAAGACGACGGGTGTCGTTCCGACGATGCCGAAGTTGCGGGGATACAGGGGGATGAGGCCATCATCGCCCACGAAGATGGGATAACCGCGCTGTCCGCTGATGACCAGCCAATTGTTGTCGTACGCTTGCGGAATGGGCCCTTCCGCAATGCGGCGATCGGGGTTGATATGAATGAGAATGCGGTTGAGGCCGGACACTTTCGGGCTTTCATCTAAGGGAAGCATTACCTCAAAGGTATCGGCATAATACGGCGTCGGCACTGTGACGCGCTTTAAAAATCGCGTCTGCCCATCGGGAAATTGATGGGTAAACTCCACTTCCACGACCGAATCGATAGCTTTTCCGAGATTGACAATCGAAAAACGCAGCCGAAAGCTGTCCACCCCTCTATACAGCGAGGTGGGCTCTATCTGCACGGCCCCAACTTCAAAGGTAAAATCCGGCCATCGCGGCTGTCGAAAGTGCACAGCAGGGTCTCCGCAAAAAGTGACCGTCCATACCTGTTGATGACGGCGCAACGGATGGCGGTACAGTCCCGAACGCGTCGTATCGTAATACGTCAACAGTCCGAGTCCCACCTGCCAGATGCCCTTGCCCACTTCTACCCCGTAGCCCTCGTCGTTCATATACCGATAAAAACGCTTCGAATACAAGGTCAGCTCGCGCGGAAACTCACTCGATGAGTTGGCTACATACGCTATTGCCCCCCGATCGGGAATCAACACGTGATGCTCGCTGATACTTCGCGTGGTGCGAAAAAAGTCACCGGCCAAGCATCCCAGCGACATGAAGACGTAATAGCGATCTTTGTTTTGATAGGTCTCAGGTGGATCGATGTTGAAATCCAGCAGGGTAAAATTGGAATGCCCTAAGTACGTTATGAGGCTCACGCCACTATTGATAAGCGCATTCATGCGCGCGGAGGCGGGTTGCTCATGCGTGCGATTTTCTTTATAAAAAGTAGTGACATTGGCACCCCATAGGGGTTGTTCGATGATGTCTTCGAGTTCTTTCATGTGGCGGCGAAAGGAGGGCTGCTCGTTGCGCTTACCTCCAGAGAGATGGATGATGCGCTTTGTCCACAGCAACTCTTCTGGCGTGAGTACTGCACTGTGTTGAAGCGACTCCAGTGCGCTCAGCTTGGCGAGATAGACCGATATTTCATCAGCACGGATGACGGGCAGTCTACCTACTGCGAGCAAGGGACGATTATCCAAATCCGATACCATGAGCACATCGGATCCTGGATACCCGTATGTGGGCAAAAAGTGGTACTCTTCCTCGTATTTCTGAGTACCGCGGGGAAAATTGTTGTACGTACGCCCTTTGCCGATGAGCAGCAAAAACTGCGGCCTCTGGCCCCGATGAAAGATGTCCTGTATGAAATGGCGCACCGCAAGGCTGTGGCGAAAGATGCCCCATGCATAGGCATCTTCGATTTCATCAATCGTCCAAACCGACACGCGATATCCCCCCCCTTCCGCACTGGATCGATAACGTGCATAGGCTTCGACAACATCTTCTCCCACAGGACCCTGGCGAAAGAGCGCATTTGTAATGATGAGGTAATCGCCCACATCATCGGGGCGTCGAAAACGCCTTGCCCCACCGTAGAACGGTGAGTGTATGTCTCCCTCTACCGCCATCACGAGATCGTACCCATCTCTGGACGGGGGCAACACAAAGCGAAAGCTCCTATCGCCGCCACGCACGACCCGATAACGCCTCGCACTATTCTCCTCCCACACGATCAACACATCTCCACCCTCCATGCCTTCGATATGCAGCTGGAGGGCAGTATCGGAAGGGGGAAGACTCAGCTCCTGTATTCCACCTTCCCAAAAGGCAAAATCCCGATGATACGTCACTGCCACAAATGCCGGCATCAATAAGCCATCGCCTCCAGCAGTCTCCCGCAGCACGATTTCATTGACACTTCGCAGCAGAGTATCCTCCACTTCAAAGACCACTTCAGCTACGCGTGCACTGTCCAGGATGTGCTTGCCCAGGTAGTGACCGTTGAGCGTAAAAGTCGCTTCTGAGTGCTTCCACTGACCGTGGACGTAGTTGGTATAGCGTATGCGCACTTGCGCCTTTTGACCAGTATGCTGTACCCCTGCCAATCGAAATTGGATCTTAACCTCTCTCGACGGCTGCGCATAGCCATAGCCCTCCGCCATGTCGAACAGCGACACCACAGCCACATCCGAAGTGTTCTTGTTCCATCGATCGTGAAAGACCGTATCCCATTCCACTGTACCATAGCTGGGCACTTTTCCCCCTACCGTCGACGTGGAAGCATCACGCATACGGCGGGCATAGGACTGCACCTCGGCATTCCACGTCAAAAAGTACACCGATGTATCGCTAAAGAGGCTATATCGCGGATTGAGCGGCGTGCGCACCCCCTCCTTAAAGAGATAGACATCGAGCTGACCGCGATTTTTCTGCCCGTAAAACTCTATGAAATCGTCGGCACTGAGCACGTCTTGACTCGACACATAGATGGGTACAGCTCGTCCCTGCCAAATCAGCGCTATATCTGCGCCGCGCACAGAGTCCGAGACACGCCAACCCGGTATATCGCGCAGGTATATGCGATACAGTCCGTCATCGACGACTTTCCATCGGTGATAGAGCGCATCGTAATCGATCCACTCATTGCCGAAAGCGCGATGGCCATCGCGGTTGATCATCTGACCCGACAGCGATTGCGCCAACACTGCCACTACAAACGAACAGTACAATAAGGACAAATAGCCCTCTGGCACCCTCTGCATAACTGTGTTTTTACATCCATGCTTACGATTCAAACGCAACAGCACTGCCTGTAGTTTGTCTTTCAATGAAATACATAGTGATCTCGCAAAAGCTCAACACTCCGTATCATCGGATTATGGATACCTTTGTACATCTCTGATGAGTGATGGGTTTTTGGACGTGGTGTATACTCGCTGGGATTGGCTACAACATTGGGCACTGGTATTACCTCTGGTCAAAAGTACGTAAACTTCCCTGCAACGGTCACACCGCCTCCTTGCCCGAAGCATCGGTCGTGCTCTGTACGCGCAATCGAGCAGCACTTTTAAAAGCGCATCTGCCCACAATTTTACACCAACAGTACGACTGCTTTGAAGTCGTCGTCGTCGACGACGGCTCTACCGACGAAACAGCGCAATTTTTAGAGGCTTTAGAGGAAAAATATCCACACCTTGTAGTGTTGCGCATGCGCAGCGGGGGCGTGGGCAAAAAGCGCGCCCTCTATGAAGGGATTCGCAAGGCACGGCACGCTTGGATTGTCGTCACCGACGACGATTGCCGGCCGGCTTCTCCACATTGGTTGCGTCGAATGATGGAGTGTCGCTCTCCTTGTGCCGGGATTGTGGTGGGATACAGCCCAATGATGCCGCGGCCGGGATTGCCCAATGCCCTCTTTCGCTGGGACACCTGGCTCATAGCGTTGCAGTACACGGCTTGGACCATCGCAGGTAAGCCCTATATGGCCGTCGGGCGCAACATGGCTTTCGAAAAGCAGCTCTTCCTAAAGTGTTTTCCCCGCATACAGCCCAATGAGCCTTGGGGCTCCGACGATCTACTGATACAGTGTGTCTCCCACCACACTCGGGTATCGGCAGTGGTGCATCCCGAGAGCTTTGTCTATACGACACCGCCCGACGGGCTCTTGCATTGGTGGAGGCGTAAGCTGCGACACCAGCGCACAGCCGGTGCATACCACATACTACATGCGATCCAGCTCACTGCTTTTACCCTGAGCCAGTGGATCGTTGCCATTGCGCCGATAACGGCACTTTGGTCATTTGATTGGCAAATACTCGCGCTTTGGCTGGGGCGTCAGGTGTGGATGCACGCAAAGCTACGCCGACAACTACCAAAGTGGCGTGAAGGAGCTCTGCTCAAATTTTGGTGGTGGTATGAAATGTGCGTGGCCTGGATGTACATCGCTCTTGCCTTGCAGCTGCCCACGTGGTTTCGGACAATGCCGTGACGGTAAGTGCTAACTTTGCCCGCATGAAGTTTGAAATCCTCCACAGCGACATACAGACAAAAGCGCGCACCGGGCGGCTCTACACCGCCCATGGCATCGTCGACACGCCCGTATTCATGCCCGTCGGCACCAGGGGCAGTATTAAACACGTACCTCACGAGTGGATCGAATCGCTGGATTATGCCATTATCCTGGCCAACACGTACCACTTGTACTTGCGTCCCGGCCCCGAACGCATCCGCGAAGCCGGCGGCATTCACCGCTTTATAGGCTGGCAAAGGGCAGTACTCACCGACAGCGGTGGCTTTCAAATCTATTCGCTCGGAACAGAGACCCGCATTCGCGACGATGGCGTGTACTTTCGCTCCGTCATCGACGGCTCGACCCACCATTTTACACCTCAAAGGGCCATCGATGTGCAGATGCAGATCGGCGCCGACATCATCATGGCCTTCGACGAGTGCATCGGCTATCCCGCACCCAGCGAATATGTGCAAGAGGCCACAGAGCGCACCCATCGCTGGCTCGATCAGTGTTGGGAATACTTTCATCAGACGACCCCTTATCATCCTTACCCGCAGGCACTCGTCCCGATCGTACAGGGCGGTATGGAGCCCGACTTGCGTCGCGCTTCGGCGGAGTACGTCATCCAGTATGCGTCGCCCATCTACGCCATAGGAGGCCTATCGGTAGGCGAAAGTGCATCGTTGATGTACGCCATGACCGATTTGTGTACCGACATTTTACCCCCTACCTCGGCGCGCTATTTGATGGGTGTGGGCACTCCAGCCAACATCCTCGAAGCCATCGCACGAGGAATCGACATGTTCGACTGCGTGTTGCCCACGCGCAATGCTCGTCACGGACTGCTCTACACATGGCAGGGCATGCTTCAGATCAAAAACAGCAAGTGGGAGCGCGACGACCGACCCATTGATAGTGAGAGCCCGGTGCCTACTAGTCGCCGTTATAGCCGCGCCTATTTGCGCCACCTCTTCAAGAGCGGCGAACCGCTCGGCCCCATGCTGGCCTCTATTCACAACCTGGGATTCTTTAGCGAGCTACTCCGCCGAGCGCGCGAGCACATCGCTTTGGGCGACTTTTACGAGTGGAAAGCACAGGTGCTACCCCTGATCAGCAAAAAAATATAGTGCAATGCACCATCGTATATATATTGCCCAAATCAGGTCACGGCCGATCGCGATATGAAGATCCTCGACCGATACATCATCCGCAAATTCCTGCGCACCTTCGTGTTTGTCATGTTGGTCTTTACGCTCATCGCCATTGTCTTTGACATGAGTGAGAAGATCGACAACCTCATATCTGAGCCCGTCACTGTCCATCAGATCATCACGGAGTACTACCTACCTTTTATACCCTGGATCAATAGTCTCCTCTTTCCTCTGTACGCTCTCATCACCGTGGTCTTTATTACCTCGCGCATGGCTTCCAATTCGGAGATTATCGCCATGCTCTCGTCGGGCATTTCGTTTTACCGCATCGCCGTGCCGTATCTGGTAGCATCTACACTGCTCGCCGGCATACACTTTTGGGCCTTGCACGACTGGGTGCCGCGTGCCAATAAGGTGTTTAAGAGTTTTGAAAATCGCTACATCTTCAAGCGCAATGTCCGTCCCCGCACGCGCGACATACACATGTTTGTCGCACCGGATACGAAAATCTACATCGCCTACTACCGGCCTCACGACAGTACAGGCACCGACTTCAAATTGGAAGTGTTTGACGACGACCAGCTCGTTTACTTTCTTGAGGCCAGGAAGATCACTTTCATAGCTCCCCCCAATCACTGGAGAATCCAACAGTACACCGTGCGCGAGCGCGACAGTACGGGCAGGTGGAGCTTCCGGGCCTATCCCCTTAACATATTAGACACGACCCTGGAAATGCACCCTGAAGACTTTCTCATCATCAAAAACAAGAAAGACATGATGACCACGGCAGAGCTCGACGAATACATCCAGCGTCAGCAACTGAAGGGCGTGGGCAACACGGTATTGTATGAAATCGAAAAACATCGGCGCACCACTGAGCCCCTCTCGCTCATCATTCTCACCATGTTGGGATTGATTATCGCCGGAAGAAAAGTGCGCGGCGGCATGGGCCTGCACTTGGCTTTAGCCATCACCGTCGGAGCGCTATACATTTTCCTCGGCAAGGTATCCATCACCTTTTCCACTAATGCCAATCTGCCGCCTATTTTAGGTGTTTGGATACCCAATATCGTCTTTGGCACGTTGGTAGTGGTGGGCATGCGTTGGGCACAAAAATGATGGCACGGGAGAAAATCACTACCTTTGTAGTGCTGTGATCCCAAGGGCCAAAGTATATCCGATCACGACCTTCGTCCCAAGACGCATCGATGATAGCAGGTGATTCACACTATTACAGGGGCTTGCGCAAAAAACTCATTGAGGAGCTAAGGCGAAAGGGCATCACCGACGAGCGCGTATTGCAGGCCCTTTACCGCGTACCGCGACATCTGTTCCTCGACAATGCCTTTGCAGAATGGGCCTACAAAGACGTGGCCTTTGGCATCGAAGAGGGGCAGACCATCTCGCAGCCCTACACGGTGGCCTTTCAGACTTCGCTTCTCGACATTCAGCCCGGTGACAGAGTTCTCGAAATTGGTACGGGCTCCGGCTATCAGGCGGCCGTCCTCGCCGAGCTCGGCGCCCGCGTCTACTCCATCGAGCGCATCGAAAAGCTCTACGAACAGAGTACTCAGCGATTGAAGGAGCTGGGTTATTACACCATTATGACTTTCTTAGGCGATGGTTTTAAGGGCTTGCCCGATTACGCGCCTTTCGACAAAATACTCATCACCGCCGCCGCACCCGAAATACCCCAGACCCTCGTCGACCAGCTTAAACCCTGCGGCTACCTCGTCGCTCCTCTGGGAAAGGGCAGCGTCCAAAAGATGGTACGCCTCTTCAAAGACGAACGTGGAAACATCCATCGCGAAGACTTCGGCACTTTCCGATTTGTACCCATGCTCCCGGGCATAAAGAAAAAGGCACCCTCGTAAACTTAATGCTCGCACAAAGGGATATAGCTGAGATCAGCTCGAAGACATCTTGTCGTAGATGTCCATCACGCTGCGGACGTGTTGGGCTGAGGTGCGAACGAGCTCCATTTCATTGGCAGTGAGCTCGAGTTCGATGATGGATTCCACTCCTTGACGTCCGAGTTTGACGGGCACGCCGAGATACACGTCATTGAGTCCGTACTCCCCTTCGAGCTTGACACAGCAGGGGAAGATGCGCTTTTCGTTGAGGAGAACGGCTTCGACCATCTGAGCTGCTGCCGCGCCAGGTGCGTACCAAGCCGAGGTACCCATCAAATTGACCAGCTCGCCACCGCCTTTTTTTGTGCGCTCAATGATGGCCTGGAGCACGTCTTCTTCGATGAGATCCCGTATGGGGATTCCGCTCACTGTCGTATAACGAGGCAGGGGAACCATTGTATCGCCGTGACCGCCGAGGAGGAGTGCTTGTATATCGCGCGGCGACACATCGATGGCTTCGGCTAAGAAAGCCCGAAATCGCGCCGTATCGAGGATCCCCGCCATGCCGAAGACGCGCTGTCGCGGAAGGCCGCTCTCCAGATGCGCCACATAGGTCATCACATCCAGGGGATTGGACACAATGATGAGTATCGGATTCTGAGTGTAGTACAAGATTTTGTCCGTCACCCCTTTGACGATTTCCGCATTGATGGAGATGAGATCATCGCGGCTCATGCCGGGCTTGCGCGGTACTCCCGCGGTGATGACCACCACATCGCTGCCCTCCGTGTCGGCATACTGGTCCGTGCCCTTCAAGCGTGTGCTGTACTGCAATATGGGCGCCGCCTGCCACATATCGAGCGCTTTGCCACGTGCCATATCGGCCTTGATATCCACCAGCACGATCTCTTCCACAAAGTTTTTCGTGGCCAAGACATTGGCCACCGTGGCTCCTACATTGCCTGCTCCAACGATTGTGACTTTTGCCATAGTGCCGTGATTAATTGGTATGAAATTGTAGACGCAAAGGTAGGGGGAATTTCAACGCGCACGGCAGCGAATCGGGAAAAAATTGTTGTACAATGACGAGCCTGTCGCTTCAATCTGTTACTCCGCCTTGTCGCTCGCAGCTTTCTTGTCGGCACCACCCATCAGGAGCATGCGACTCTTCTTCTCGTATTCCTCGAGCATCTTCAGGCCCTCTTCTTCGAGCACGGCATTTTGCAGGTCTATCGACTTCATGAGATTTTCAGACAGATCCATAAACTGTTCCATCTCCCCGATCTTCATGGCCACATCTTCGGCGATGGCCTCCAAGGCGCGGTCAAACATTTCACGCTCCTTCTCCCCTTTAATTACACTCATCGACGAACGCATCGCCGAATACGAAGTACGCAAGGCCTTGCGCTGTTGTTCCTTTAACTTGACTTCTTCGCGCATATCTGCGAGCAAGAGCTCCGAGTTTTGGTACATGCGCGTCAGTATCTTGTGCAACACTTCGATTTTTGCCAAGAGCTTTTGGTACTTTTCGTTGGTTTCCTGCATGCGAGCGGCCTTGCGCGTATGCAGCACCAGCTGTTGTTCGTTTTGGGTCTCCTTAGCTTTCTTGGCAATGCGCAGGCTGGACTCTATCTCCTCCTTGTTTTGCTCGATGAGCGACTCTAAATGCCGCATCTGTCCGCGCAACTGCCCGATTTGTCGCCCCATCTTCTCGAGATTGCCCTCCAAATCCCGTATGTAGTTTTTCAATATGCCTATCGGATCAATGGTGACAAAGAGCCCCGTAAGTTTGCGTATAAAGCTCTTGTACATGTAAGCGATGAGCATGCGCGTGCGCTTGTCGAAGACCACATACAACAAGGCGGCCAGCGCCACCAACATAATGGCTAAATACAGCGTATTTTGCGCAAGCACAATTAAGGTAGGCAATGCCCAATACAGTAGAGCACCCGCCCCCAGCACCAGAAATGTCAATACTACTGTACTGGTGATGTTCTCCGGTTTTTGCCAAAACGACTTCGGCCGTGGATTAAAAGACGGTGTCGTGATCTTTTGCATATCTATAAATTTTGTTTGCCAACAACAATACAACCCTGGCCAAAGATACAGAGATTTTTATTGTCCATTTTTTGGTGATATTTTTCATAAAATACATACCACCTATGAGCGCGACAGTGTAACTTTGTCATTAGGTAGTTTCACATTAAACAATTGCACGCATGCTTCGCAAATCCAGGCCAAAACCCACCGAATCACCATCCATCGCGCCCGATGGCGCACTCAACATCATTGTCGAAGGTACCACCGTAGAAGGAGAAGTCCACTCCGCCAGCGACATCCGTATCGATGGCGTGTTTGTCGGCACCCTCCAATGCAAGGGCAAACTCGTCATCGGTCCTAAGGGTTCCGTCGAAGGACAAGTGCAGTGTGCCGAAGCCCTCATCGAAGGCAGCATTAAAGGCAAACTCCACGTCCAAAAGACCCTCACATTGCACGAAACCGCACGCGTAGAAGGCGAAGTCCACACCGGCCAGCTGGTCGTCCAAGCAGGCGCCATTTTCAACGTCGAATGCGCTATGGGCGGTAAAGTGCTCCACGCCGATGCCTCCAACGGCAACGACCTGTCGAAAGAGAAAAAAATACCCAATGCATGAACCGCGCCTGCCCCCGCAGTGGAGGCGTAATGCCCAAGCCTACATCAAATACTCGGGCATGGTGTTCGAACTCCTCGCCCTACTCCTCATCTCCTACTGGATAGGTCAGTACATCGACCGCATCGCGCACACTTCCAAACCCTACTGGACCGCAGCGGTGATCCTCTTCTTCTTCATCACCTGGCTGATCCGCATGTATTACCAACTCCTTAAGAAGTGATGACTCAACACGATTTGCGTATGTATCCTGGGCTCTTTTTCACCACCACTGTCTCCGCCACATTGATTATCGCCCTCATGAAATGGTACCCCTCCCTTGCACCGTTCGAATCGACCTACTGGATAGCCATTGCCGTCTTTGGCCTGGCCGATTGGCTCCTCGTCCACGCCTCGGTGTTCGTCCTCGCAAGTCAAAAAGATCACCCTCGATCGGCTCTGCTCTTACTCATGCTTCACCTTGTCTTTCTGTTGGTGGTGTTTGGGTTTGTCGCCATCAACGCCCAGGCCTATTTCACCACCCCCAAAGCTGCAGTGCCCACTTTAATCATTGCACTGCTCTATTTCATCCATTTCACCTACGAACAATACCGCATCAATGCCACATCCCATTTCAAAAAATAGTCCGTGTTTTGTAAAATACCTTATCTTTGCGATAGACATTTGAGCACCTAAATTTGTATGAAATCGTAAATTTGTATGAAATCGTACATCGCATATCGCTTTTAATCGAACGCACAGATGACACACGAAAAACAAGTCTGCAGAATAAAATAAGACCGCAGAAATCTATACACAAAATACTACAGACCGCATGAAGATCAGTTTTGTCTTACCGGCGATTGGCAAGATGCCACGAGGTCGGTACATACGCGCCTGGCAGATGGAGCCTTTGGCCATCGCCCAGCTGGCAGCGCTGACACCCAACGATATTGAAGTAGAGCTCCTCGACGACCGCTTAGAGGATATCAATTACGACCGCTCGACCGATCTGGTGGCCATCAGTGTAGAGACCTACACGGCGCGACGCGCCTATCAGATTGCGCACCACTTTCGCCGTCGCGGCAAAACCGTCGTCATGGGCGGCTTTCACGCCACACTCTGCCCCGATGAGGTGGCCCAACACGCCGATAGCGTGGTCATCGGTGAGGCAGAAGGTGTCTGGCAAGACGTACTCGACGATTTTCGCGCCGGCAGCCTGAAGAAAAAGTACAAAAAAGCCATCCGACTGAGCGATTACGACATCATTCCACGCCGAAGCATCTACCGCGGAAAGAATTACCTGCCGATCACTCTTTTGGAGGCAGGCCGAGGATGTAAATTTCGCTGCGATTTTTGCGCCATCCACCAGGTGTTTGAGCGGCGACACGGCAAGCGCAAAATTTCTACCGTCCTCAGAGATATCCGCTCGCTCAAGGACAAGAAGCGCCTGCTCTTCTTCGTCGACGACAACATCTGTTCCAACAAGCGCCATGCCAAAGAGCTCTTCGAGGCACTCATCCCGCTCGGCATCCGCTGGGTCGGACAAGCCGACATCACCGCAGCTTACGACGACGAATTGCTCCAGCTGATGTACAAGAGCGGTTGTCAGGGTGTGCTCGTCGGCATGGAGAGCTTAGATAGAGAAGTCCTCGCGCGCATGAATAAGTCCTTTAATGCAGCCCGCCTCACCCCCGAACAAGCCGTGCGCAAATTTCATCGCCACGGCCTGCGCCTCTACTTGACGTTTTTGTTCGGTTACGGAAAGGATTCGCCCGAGCAAACGCGTCGCATCTTGGATTTCTGCATGCGCAATAAGATCTTTATGGCGGGCTTCAACCACTTGACGCCCTTTCCAGGGACAACCCTGTATGAAACCCTGCAAAAAGAGCAGCGCCTCCTCTTCGACAGGTGGTGGCTCCACCCAGACTATCGCTACGGCACCATACCATTCCAGACCGAAGTCGACCCCCACCAGGTCGAACAGCTCAGCCAATACGCCCGACGTCAATTTTACAGCCTCAAGTCCATCCTCTATCGCATGACCAACCCGACCAACATTCGCGGAGCACAGATGTTTTTTGCCTACCTGCTCATCAACTTCCTCTTGCGCAACGATCAGGCCCTGCGCATGCAGTTTCCCTTAGGTGATCCCAACGATATTGACCCCGTACACACTTCTGTCCAGACCTCGTCATGTTTGTCTTAAACCACACGATGAGCCGATACGCCTTTTACTGTGGCACCGACTGGATCGACGAGGCCTTTTTGCGTTGGGCTACTTCGCCGCACGGAGGAACGGGCATTCCGTCGATGCGCCAAAAGTTTAAGGCGCCCTATCGCACTGCCCTGCAGTACAAGGGTAGACAGCATACCATCATTGCAGCACGCGATCGTCAATCTGGTAACTATGTCGGCATGGTCGTATTGAGTACACGCGATGTGTATATCCGAGGAGCGCTGAAGACCATCGCTTACGTCAGTGAGCTCTACATCGATCCCGGGCATCGAAATCCAGCCGTAGGAAGGGGCATGTACTACCATTTCATACAGACCATAAAAAACTACGACGGCCTGCTCGCCTCTGCATTTGCCAGCAATCGTCCCCTCTTAGACATGATCATTGCCAGGAAAAACTCACCTATTGCCTTTTCCGATATCGGCACGCTCTACACGCATGTGTTTTATCCCAAGGTCCTACCGACTCCCTCTCCATCGTCTCCCATCCATATACAACCCCTCCACTCGGAAGCCATGCTGGATGCGTTCCTTGAGTTTTGGCACCACCGAAAGGACGACCGCGATTTTATACCTGCATACGCTAAGAGCGACATTCTCACAGAAAGTGGTCAGCTGCGGGACCTACGCCTTGACGATATTTTGATTGCGACCAAAGGGGATGAAATCGTTGGTAGTATCGGCCTGTGGGATCAGTCGCCCACGCGTACATGGTTCGTCGATCGATATCCTATCGGTCTTAGGCTTTTGCGACCACTCCTCAATCTGGTGGCACGATGGCGCGGTATCCCAACCCTTCCCAACCCTGGCGATGAAATACCGTATTTATTGGTATGCCTGCTCCGCGTTAAAGACGACGACCCCGAAGTGTTGTGGTCGTTATTTCACGCGTTGTCCAAAAAATTTCAGCGCCATAGGAAGCAACCTCTGTTTGTATGTGCTCTACACCAACGCGACCCTTTGCGCAAGTGGATGCAATGGCCCCATTATCCCATCACCAGTCGCTTGTTGTTTTCGCCGATGAAAATCACACTTGATCCCAAACGCATTCCCTATGTCGAACTCGGCGCGCTATAGCTCAATCGTACGCACGACGCACGGCGAATATCGCCCGATAGAGGCCATTGACCGCCGTCTACAAGAGGCGATGTTTGCGTTGCTTCAAAAGTACTTCGGCAATGTCCGCATCGATGATTTCCTCGCCGACCTGCGCGACAAGCAATACGTCATTCTCCTCTGGGGGTCGAATGAAAAGTTGGTGGGATTTTCCACACAAAAGTGCTTTACTACCTACTTTGAGGGGGAAGAGGTGGGCGCCATCTATTCTGGTGATACCATCATTGACCAAGAACATTGGGGCAGTCTTGCACTGCCGCGAGCCTTTTGGCAATTGCGCCAACACTTTGCCCACCAATCTGGGCTATCGCGTATCTTCTGGATACTCATCTCGAAGGGCATCCGCACGTATAAATTCTTGCCCGTGTACTTTCAGGAGTACTATCCCCATCACGAGCGTCCCACTCCCGAGAGTTACCGCGATTTTATACAGCGCATGGGTACGCTGTTGTTTCCCAATCGCTTTGATCCGGCGACGGGAATCGTGCGCTCCCTCGGGCAATATCAGTACTTGAAAGAGGATTATCACCCGACCCCGGGGGGGAACTGTGCACCGTACGAGGCATTCTTTTATGCAAAAAACCCACACTACAAACGCGGCGACGAATTGCTGAGCATTGCCGAATTGAGCTTAGACAATTTTAAGCCCGCTCTACGCAAATACTTCCAAGCGCGATGAAACACCGACAATTATACGATATCGAGCTCCCGCTCTTTTTTCACCACATCCTACGTAAGGGACAGCCCCTGTATCACTCCTTTCGTCATCCGAAGGGCGATTTGCGCACTCGTCAGGAAGCAACCCTCATGCGCATTGTCCATCGCAACCGCCACACCGAATACGGCCAGAGGTATGGCTTTGATCGCATTAACGGTGTGGAAGATTTCCAAAATCGCGTGCCCATCGTCGATTACGAAGACATCGTGCCCGAGGTCGAAGCCATCATGACAGGAGCTGCCAACGTGCTCAGTGCAGATCCCGTAAGTATGTTCGTCCCGACAAGTGGAAGTGCTACGGCATCGAAGTACATTCCCTACACGAAGACCCTCCTCGGCGACTTTCAACAGATGCTCTACATCTGGATGTACGATTTGTACCGCCATCTGCCCCAGATAGCGGGAGGACAGGCCTTTTGGGTCTTTTCTCCCATTGTCCAACCACCCCCCATCAAAAGCTATGTCCCCATCCAATTTCCCACCGACGACCAGTACTTTGATGATCCAGAACTATCGCTATATCTCAACAAACTGCTGGCTGTACCACCATTAGTAGCCCTGTTACGCAATCCCGAGCAGTACCTCTATGCCGTCAGTCTCTTTTTGTTGAGCACAGAACACCTGACATGGATTTCGCTGTGGAGCCCCACGTTGTTGATCGTACTCCTCCAGCACATCGTGGATCATAGGGAGGATCTCCTACGGGATATCCACGACGGGACCGTAAAGGGAGCCGATCATTGGAGCAACGATGCATTGCGGATGTACGTAGAGTTGATGCATCGACCAAATCGCGCGCGGGCCGACGAATGTGCTCGTCTACTTACGGGGACCACCGATTACCACCAGGTGCCCTGGTACAAGCTCTGGCCTAAGCTGCATTTGATCAGCTGCTGGGGCGACGCATGGGCACGCCAGCCGTGGGATGCGCTAAAAGAGCTCTTCCCAAACACCTATTTTCAGCCGAAGGGCCTGCTCGCCACAGAGGGTATCGCAACCATTCCGCTGATGGACACCCGTACAAGACGCTCCCGGCCAGTACTGTGTGCAGACACGCACTTTTACGAATTTTACAGTACATCAGACGGCACCATCCACACGGCAGATCAGCTCCGCGTCGGCGAACAGTACGAACTACTATTGACCACCTCGGCGGGTCTGTACCGCTATCGCCTGCGCGACATCGTCGAGTGCATCGAAAAAGACGCGTACAACGTATCGATACAACTGGTGGGCAAGGCAGATATTGTCAGTGATTTGTGCGGTGAGAAGCTGCATGTGCAATTTGTCGAAGACGTACTACAAGACATGGGGAAATTTTTTCCCTCGGCGACCTGTGTCGTGGTACCGGTGCGAAGGGACGGAGTGAGGTATTATACGCTGGTGATCATTGGAGGCGCGGCACCACCTGCAAGCGATCGATCGCGAATCCTTCGGCTTCTGGACAAGCTCCTCAGCCAAAACGTGCACTACAAAAACTGCAGAGAGCTCCAGCAGCTACAACCTCCAAGGTTGGCCTATCTCACCACCGTACAATGGGAAAAAGCACTCGCTCATGGAGGGCATGGTGCTCAGTGGAATACGACCAAACGCTGGTCTCTCTATACCAATCTTACAATCGGAGAAAAAA
The DNA here is from genome assembly GCA_015490715.1 of Saprospiraceae bacterium. Lineage (GTDB taxonomy): Bacteria > Bacteroidota > Bacteroidia > Chitinophagales > Saprospiraceae > S141-43. Next base: position 24,042 of record WFXH01000091.1, read on the forward strand.
TTGCTGGGTATGAAACGGGATAGAAAGCGCATAGCCATCATCCTTCCCGATGGGAGGATACATCGGATCAACGTATGGCCGTTTACGACTTCCTTTCGCGAAGCACCTCTGACGGCCACAATCCTGGCGGCATTGGTGCCCGAAGACTTACCCATCGATGTCGTGATACGCGACGAGAGCGTAGGTCAGAGCCCGTACGTGCGCGATGTCGATTTGGTGGGCATTAGCGTGTTGACCGGTACGGCTTATCGCGCATATGAAATAGCGCGCTACTATCGCCAGCGAGGGGTGAAAGTCGTGCTGGGAGGCGTACACGTGACCCTACTCCCCGAAGAAGCTGCCCAACATGCCGACAGCATCGTCATCGGCTTTGCGGAAGAGACCTGGCCTGAGCTCCTGCGCGATTTTATCCACGGCCGCCTCCAGCCGCGCTACGTAGAAAACAAGGCCACAAACAAGTTTTGCGGCATCCCCATAGCGCGCCGCGACCTGCAAAAGCGCTTCGGATATCTGGCCCCCAACACGATCAGTGCTACGCGCGGCTGTAAGGCAAAGTGCAAATTCTGCGCCGTGCCGGCAGCCAACTTCGGATGGCAAACACGCCCCATCCCAGAAGTCATCGACGAAATCAAATCCATGAATGCACGACGCATCGTCTTCAACGATGTCTCCATGGGTGAAGATTTGCTGTATTTTAAAGAGCTCCTTCACGCCCTGATCCCACTCAAGATTAAATGGGGCGGTCTAGCCTCGACTAAGGTCTTCCGAGATCCCGAAATCCCCGAGCTCCTCCAAAAGAGCGGCTGCTCGTACCTGCTCATAGGATTCGAATCCGTGCGAAGCAGCTCCCTCAAAGACATCCAAAAGCAGTTTAACAAAATCGAAAACTACCAGTATATCATCCAGCAACTCCGAAACATCGATGTCATCCTCATGGGCACCTTTATCTTTGGTGTCGACAGCGACGACGAACACGTCTTTGAGGAAACGGTCGACTTCGTGCTCACCAACGGCATCGACATCCCGCGCTACGCCATTGTGACACCCTATCCAAAAACACCCCTTTTCGAAGAGCTCAAGGCGCAAAACCGCATACTTCACGAATACTGGCCCCATTACGACACCCAACACGTCGTGTTCGAGCCCGCCCAGATGTCGCCCGAGCAGCTCGATCGCGGATTTCGATGGGCCTATCGCGAGACTTTCCGCGTCGGACACATCCTCAGGCGCATGCGCGGGCGTGGCAAAAACCTCCTCATCATGTTGGCCGGCAACCTCGCCTACCGCATTTATTTGAGACGACTCTTCCGCGATATCGACCGCATCCGCCGTCCCCAACGCGCCGTTGCGCTCTCATAAGACTTTCTTATCGATCCGCAAAGGAGACAAACACGCATGCCCAACTCAGCTAAGTAGAACGATTTCATACGCTTAAAAAAACACAAGCTCCCCGCAGTGTATCGGCCGAATCGCGTACCTTTGTGCCTGCTTGTATTGGCCAATGGATAGAAACAATATCATAGGGCTCATTCTCATCTTTGTCGTCACCCTGTTGTATCTCTATATCGCACCAAGGCCTGAGAGAAAGCCCGTTGCCGATAGTGAACAGTCGCAAAAGATAAGCGATAGTCTTGCTGCCCCCTCCCTCACGAGGGATAGTGGCACTCAACAGGTCGATACGCCTGCACCAACAACAGCAGAAGCTCTTACAGGTGGATTTCCTCTGGCTGCCGACCAATCGGGTAAAGAATTCGTACTCGAAAATGCAGATATCCGCGTCGTCTTTTCTTCGAAGGGAGGGCGGATCGTACGAGTCTTGCTAAAAAAGTATAAAAAGCTCCTCGAAAACGCGGAGCACAAACGCGTGGAATACCCCCTGTATTTGCTGCACCACCCTGCCAATGTCTGGAACTTTCACTTGCCCTATCCCTATGCCACCAGCGGACACATCCAAACTCAAAATATTGACTTCGAAGCCACTGTTAAGGGACACTCAATCCGCTTTACTGCCCAATCCAAACGAGGAGAGCGCATCGAAATACACTACCGTATCGATCCCGAAGGCTATGCGATACACCACCGCATCCTTTTGCAGCGATGGCCTGCATCCCCCAAGCAAGTGCGCTGGCAATGGGTCGACCACATCGTACGCACAGAGCAAAACATCCGCATCGAAAAGACCTATTCGGCACTGTACTACAAACTCGTCGACGAGTCGCCCGACTACCTGGGACGCAACGACGAAGAGACCATCGACGAGCCCATCGAGTGGTTAAGCAGTGCGCAACAGTTCTTTAATACCTCCGTCATGCCCTCTGAGCCCTTTACAGGAGGTCAGCTGCAGAGTATGACTCCCAAGTCGCAAACGGATTCCGTCCTTCAAATCCACACTGCACTGCTTCACCTACCCATGACTCAAGGACAGGCAGAATTTACCATCTATTGCGGTCCCAATCAGTTTGAGCAACTCCGAGCCTTCAATAACGAATTGGAATACGTCATTCCCTTCGGATGGGGCATTTTTGGCACCATCAATCGGTGGGTCATCCGCCCGCTCTTTCACATCCTGGCATCGATTATCGGCAGTTATGGCTTTGCTATCATCTTGCTCACCATTTTAGTCAAACTCGCCCTATCGCCGCTCAACTACAAGATGCTGTACTCGCAGATGAAAATGGCCGCCCTCAAACCGCTGACCGAAAAGCTCCGCGAAAAATACAAGAACGACCCCACGGCCATGCAGATGGAGATGATGAAAATCTACCGCGACTACGGGGTCAATCCCTACGGCGGCTGCCTTCCCATGCTTTTGCAGCTTCCCATTTGGATCGCCCTGTACCGATTTTTCCCCGCGGCGATCGAATTCCGCCAGGAGCCCTTCCTCTGGGCACACGACCTCTCCTCATACGACGTATTGACCTACCTGCCCTTCGACATACCCTTTGTGGGACACCACATCAGCCTCTTCACCTTACTCTGGGTGGGATCCACACTCCTCTACACCCATTACAACCTCAAGATGACCGACACCTCCATGATGAACCCGTCGATGAAATACATGCAATACATCTTGCCTGTCATGTTTTTCGGATTTTTCAACAGCTATGCCTCCGGTCTCACGGCGTATTTGTTTATTTCCAATGTCTTCACCATTGGGATGACGCTCTTCATCAAAAAAGTGCTCATCGACGAGGAGAAGATCAAAGAGGAGTTGCGAAAATACAAGGCCAAGCCGAAGAAGAAAAAGACCAGGGGATTTGCAGCTATTTTGGAGCAGGCCATGCGGGAACAACAAAAGCGCCAAAAGGGAAAAAGTTGAAAATTTTTTCATTGATTGAATGAAAGATTTATTTCGGCTACGGCGTCGAGCATTGCCTAACTTTGCAGCGGCTTTGACAACAGCCATACGCCGCTGCAAGCGAAAGTACTGCCTATGAAGCGAGTCTTGTTTTCAGCGTTTTTTTTCTATAGCTCTGCATTGTACGCGCAAAGTGTCGAGGAAGTATTACCCCAATTCCATGCCCTCATTGCAGGACTCACCGTCCTCTTTCTCATTTTCTACATAGGCGTTCCCCAATACGCCCTGTATCGCGCCCGTGGCTGGGTGGGTAACCGCAAGCGGCGTTATTCTCGACCTACTCGTATTCTACCCGTACGGTTACCCGATTATGCCAGGGGCAAAAAGGTGCACATCTTGCGCCAGGGACACGATATCGTACTCAGCGGCGAACCCCAAAACAAACTCATCGACCGCACTGTACGCCACTATGCCATTCAGCCCACCAACTTTCGCGGTATCTTTCCTATACCAAAATTGACCGTACAGATCGGCGACCGCGTCAAGGCAGGAGATGTGCTGTATTATCAGCGCTACCAGCCTAAGATCCAACACGTCTCTCCGGTTAGTGGGGAAATCGTAGCCATCAATCGAGGTCGCAAACGCAGCATCATCGAAGTGGTCATCGCTGCCGACGAACAAACCGAATACAAACCCCTCCACCCCCCCGATTGGAAAAACAGCAGCCGCGAAGAACTCGTCGAATTTCTCCTACAGTGTGGTGCCTGGCCACTGTTCAACCAAAGACCTTACGACATTATCCCTCCCATCAATGCCGTACCGCGAGACATCTTCATTTCCACATTTAGCACGGCTCCCTTAGCTCCCGATTACAATATGATCGTCAACGGGCACGGCGAAGCCTTCCAAATGGGCCTCAACGTACTGTCAAGGCTCACATCGGGCAAAGTACACCTCGGCCTCAACGCCAACGGCATCTTTCCCCCAGCCAAAGAATACACCGAAGCATCGGGCGTCGAAAAACACTGGTTTTATGGCATACATCCGACGGGCAACGTCGGAGTCCAAATACACCATATCGCTCCGATCCGGTCCGGCGACGTCGTCTGGACCCTGACCGTCCAACAAGTCATCCAGCTCGGCAAGATATGGACAGAACAGAAGTGGGTGGCCGACAGAGTGATCGCAATCGCCGGTGCAGGGGCCGAAGAGACCGGATATGTACGCACCAAAGTAGGAGCTAATATCGGCGAGCTCATTGGAGAGCCTCGCGAGAAGACGCGCTACATCTCTGGTGATGTATTGAGCGGTGAAACTAAGGCCCCCCATCAATTTCTCAATTGGCAGCATGAAATGGTGAGCTGTATCCCCGAAGGCGACTACTTCGAACCCTTTGGCTGGCTGGTGCCCTCCCGCGTCGCCCCCTCGCGCTCGCGCACCCTTGCCAATTTCGTCTTCCCCAACAAAGTCTTCGACGGCGATACCAACACCCACGGAGAAAAGCGCGCCTTCGTCATGTCGGACGACTACGACGGCCTGCTGCCCATGGACATACCACTGTACCACCTGATGAAAGCAATACTGGTCAACGATTACGACAAGATGGAACAACTCGGCATCAAAGAGCTCAGCGAAGAAGACGTGGCTCTGGCCGAATGGCGGTGCACTTCCAAACAACCATTGCAGCAAATCCTCCGCCGAGGCCTCGAAATGTGGCGAGAACAGGAAATGTAACCCCATCGTCAACCTGATGCGTATGAAAAAACTGAGGGAACTTTTTCAACGATTCGAGCCCGATAAAAAGGAGCATCCCCTGCTGCACACGCTGTACGACGGCTTGTTTACTTTCTTTTTTGTGCCCAACACCGTAACCACTCAGGGCGCACATATCCGCGACAAAGTCGACCTAAAGCGCGTGATGGTCACCGTCGTCCTCGCCCTTACCCTGTGTTACATCTTTGGCATCTGGAATATCGGACACCAACACTTCCTCGCCATCGGGCAGTACACCGGGCTCTTCGAGGGATTACATCTCAAATTTGCCTTCGGCCTAGCAAAGATCTTGCCCATCTTTATTGTCACCCATCTGGTCGGCTTAGGCATCGAATTTTACTACGCTGCCAAGCGCGGACACAGCATCGAAGAGGGCTTCCTGGTCACGGGCGCTTTGATCCCCTTGATCATGCCGCCGGACATACCGCTCTGGATACTTGCAGTAGGTGTGGCCTTTGCACTCATTCTCGGCAAGGAAGCCTTTGGCGGTACGGGCATGAACGTGTGGAATATCGCTTTGTTGACACGCGTGTTTATCTTCTTCTCCTATCCCGCTGTTATATCGGGCGACGAAGTGTGGGTGGCAGGGCTGGAAGCTGCCAAACCAGGAGCAGCAGCCCAATACGGTTGGATCGAAACGCATCTGTTCAACCCGTTGTTTGAGCTACTGGGGCTTAGCACCTTCCCTGACTCGGCCACGGTGGTCGACACCTTCAGCGGAGCTACACCGTTGAGCCTTGCCTTTACCGGTGGATGGGATGCCGTGACGGCGAGGTTTTCGCCTGCCGAACTGTGGTTTGGAGCTATACCTGGGTCGGTCGGTGAGGTGAGCAAGCCCCTCATCTTGGCGGGCATGGCCATCTTGCTCATCACGGGAGTAGCCAGCTGGCGCATCATCGCTGGCGGCATTCTGGGAGCCGCCATCACCGCATGGCTGCTCAACCTCTGGGGAGCTACGCCTATGATGCAAATACCCTGGTACTACCACTTCTACCTCGGCAGTGCCCTCTTTGCCATCACCTTTATGGCCACCGACCCCGTCACCGCCTCGACAACCCCCATGGGTAAGTGGATCTACGGCCTCCTCATAGGGTTTTTTGGCATCATCGTGCGCGTCATCAACCCCGCCTATCCCGAAGGGTGGATGCTCGCCATTTTATTTATGAACACCTTCGCACCTTTGATCGATCATATCGTTATAGAAATGAAAATCAAAAGACGCTTGAGCCGTGCAAAGGTATAGATACACCGTCATCTTCGTGCTCATCCTCTCCGCCGTATCGGCACTCGTATTGGCCGGCATGTACGCCGGCCTCAAAGAGGCCCATCAAAAAAATGAGCTGCTCTTCAAAAAGCGCTCCGTGCTGCGCTCCATCGAACAC
>WFXH01000092.1 GCA_015490715.1 Saprospiraceae bacterium
AGCGCAAGAGTCCGCATCAAATTGAGTCGAAGGCCTTGACACGCCGTCAGATCGTCGAAGTGCTCAAACGCGTCAACATCAACGAATTTAAGCGCCATCAGACGGCACCCGTCTTGCGCGTGTCCCCCAAGGCCTTTGGTCTGGGTAGGCGCATACCGATCGTCGGACGCTATTTATGGTGAGATGGATAAAAAAACCGAGGACTGTACTCGCCCATCGGTGAGAAGTAGCTATCTTTGCGCCGATTTTTAAAAACCGCTAAAGTATCTTCACCATGTCCGAGCAGCTCAACAAGGGAAAAGTCGTACAGGTCATCGGCCCGGTGGTCGATGTGATCTTCGACGAAGGTGTCCAACTCCCCGATATATACACGGCTTTGGTCATCAAGCGCGACGATGGCTCCGAGCTGGTCCTGGAAGTGGAACAACATCTCGGCGACAATACCGTGCGCACCATAGCGATGGATTCCACGGACGGCCTAGTGCGCGGCATGGAAGTGATCGACACGGGCCAGCCCATTACCATGCCCATCGGCGATGTCATACGCGGGCGCTTGTTCAACGTGGTGGGAAAAAGCATCGACGGTATTGGCGATGTGCCCAAGACCAACGTGTATCCCATACACCGTAAACCGCCGAAGTTTGAAGAGCTCTCTACGGAGGCCGAAATGCTCGTCACGGGCATCAAGGTGATCGACCTCATCGAGCCGTATCAAAAGGGAGGAAAGATCGGCCTGTTTGGCGGTGCAGGTGTGGGTAAGACCGTGCTCATCATGGAGCTGGTCAACAACATCGCCATGGAGTACGAGGGTATTTCGGTATTTGCGGGAGTGGGGGAGCGTACGCGTGAGGGCAACGATCTGTTGAGGGAGTTTCTCGAGTCGGGCGTGATCGATTACGGTGAAGAGTTTAAAAAATCGATGGAGGCCGGCGGTTGGGACTTGAGCAAGGTCGACAAAGAGGCATTGAAAAACTCCAAGGCCACGCTCGTCTTCGGACAGATGAACGAGCCGCCGGGGGCACGTGCGCGCGTGGCGCTGTCGGGATTGACCATCGCGGAATACTATCGCGATGGAGATCTCAGCGATCCGCACGGCGGCCGCGATATTCTCTTCTTCGTCGACAACATCTTCCGCTTTACGCAGGCAGGCTCGGAGGTGTCGGCACTGTTGGGAAGGATGCCTTCGGCAGTGGGTTATCAGCCGACCCTTGCCTCGGAAATGGGTCAGCTGCAAGAGCGCATCACTTCGACCAAGCGCGGGTCGATCACCTCGGTACAGGCCATCTACGTGCCCGCTGACGACTTGACCGACCCAGCACCGGCAACCACCTTTGCCCACCTCGACGCCACCACCGTGTTGAGCCGAAAAATTGCCTCACTGGGTATCTATCCGGCAGTGGATCCCCTCGATTCCACTTCGCGCATACTCGATCCCAAAATCATCGGCGAAGAGCACTACAACACAGCGCAGGCCGTTAAGGAAATCCTCCAGCGCTACAATGAGCTGCAAGACATCATCGCCATCCTCGGTATGGAAGAGCTCTCCGAAGAGGATAAAATCGTCGTACATCGCGCGCGCCGCGTCATGCGCTTCCTCTCGCAACCCTTCCACGTCGCCGAACAGTTTACCAACATCCCCGGCGTATTCGTCCCCATTGAAGAGACCATCCGGGGCTTTAAAGTCATCCTCAGCGGCGAAGTTGATCACCTGCCTGAAGGAGCCTTCCACTTAGTGGGCACCATCGATGATGCCATTGCCAAGGGCGAAAAAATGTTGGCTGAAGCCCGTACGGCCTAAGCATTTAAAACCACCATCATGCACGTCACAGTACTCACTCCAGAGAAGACACTCTACGAAGGCGAAGCCACAGTGGTCAGCGTGCCCGGTAGCGAGGGCAATTTCACCATCCTCGATCGCCACGCCCCCCTCGTTTCGGCACTAAGCGAGGGCCAAGTGCGCATCAAAACACCCGACGGCAATTCAGTGACCTATGCCGTAGAGCGAGGCTTTGTCGAAGTATTGCACAACAAAGTGGCGCTGCTCGTCATCCCTAAGGAAGAGCAACAGAGCGATAGCGACACTGCGGCCGACTCATAACAACCAGTAAATGATCAACAAGAGCACCAACAACAGAATCAGTATCCACAAGCGCATGGTCTTGGGGCGATGGGGCCTATAACCCTTCGGACGGAGTTCGATTTTTTTACGCATGGCATCCGATTTATCGCGTGTCGTGAGCTCGTATCCTAGGCCAAAAGCCCTGCACTTCCTCGCAAAATCTCTATCTACCTTCATGCGCTGCTCCACATAGCCGCGCATCGATTCCGAAAGCGTACCTTCCCAATACATCCGGATGAGTGCATCGTCGTCGATATGCGGTTTCGTCATCACTTTCGATATTGACAGGTACAGTGCGGCGTCTTAATGGTGAGCAGTGCCTGTGCACTTTTGTCCTTAAGGGGCCATACCTCGCCAATAATTTTTGCCTGGATCCCAAATTGACCAGCCACTCGTACGATGTCCTCTGCCGTCTCCTCATCGGTGTAGAGTTCCATGCGGTGCCCCATGTTGAAGACGCGGTACATCTCCTCCCATGAGGTGTTCCCATGCTTTTGAATCAGGCGAAAGACGAGTGGGGGAGGAAACAAACGATCTTTGACGATGTGCACCCCTTGTGCAAACTTCAGCACTTTGGTCTGTCCTCCTCCCGTGCAGTGGATCACCCCCTGTATCTTTTCGCGGTAGCTGCGGTAGATTTCGCGCAGTACGGGCAGGTACGTCCGCGTAGGTGCGAGTAGCAGATCTGCGATTTCACAACTGCGTCCATCAATTTCCACCGTATTGGTGAGTTGGTAGGGCCCGACATACACCTGGTCGGGAGAAATCTCGGGAGCATACGATTCGGGGTATTTTTCGGCATACGAATGGTGCAGCAGGTCGTGTCGCGCAGAGGTCAGGCCGTTGCTACCTATGCCGCTATTGTATTGGTATTCGTACGTGGCCTGACCATCGGAAGCGAGTCCCACGATGACAGCCCCCGCTGTGATGCGGTTGATGATTAAGGATTGGCGCGGCACCCTTGCAAATGCCGTAATGCCCACATCGATAGTGCGTACCACATCGCCCACATCGGCGGTTTCTCCACCGCCAAGATGCAGGGTGATGTCGTATTGGTGCATTTTGTGTATGAAATCGTTGGTGCCCTCCATAATGGCTTCCAAGACTATGCCGGGGATGCGATGCGCGTTGCGCGCAATGGTCGACGAGAGGATGATGGAATCGACGACGCCCGTACAGGCTAAGTCGTCCGTGTTCATGACGATGGCATCCTGGGCAATGGTGCGAAAGAAGCGCACATCTCCGGTCTCTTGCCAGTAGAGATAGGCCAGTACCGTCTTCGTACCCGCCGTATCGGCGTGCATCAGGTTGGCATAGTCCCTCGACTGTCCTACGATGTCGGGCAATATCTTGCAAAAGGCATTGGCTTCAAGCCCCTTATCTAAGTGCCGTATTGCGCGAAAGACCTCTTCCTTGGTGGACGAAACCCCGCGCAGGCCGTACTTATCCGTTGTGGACATATGGAATCGATTGATATCGATTACAAAGATAGCATTTTAAAGAGGCCGTAGTGGCTGTTATTCCTCTCTTGCCCACGATTTCATACAAAATCCCTCATTTCGAAGGGTGTAGGTGAGGTCATGAGCGTGACGGAGACGGGACTATCCTTTATTGGGGCGGAAGGCGGTCTGCGCACCACATTAGATGTGAAAAAACTTTTCGTATATGGAAGGTGTGGATGTGGGGTGGGTGTATTTTATACTATATCGCCGTATAAAATCGTTATGCTCATACCCCAAGTAGATATTCTCTCTGTATTTTGAAATGCCCGTACTTGCCCAAGTCGGGCATTTCGTTTTTTACGCGCTGTGGTGTTGAGGCAGGAGTTAATCAGCCTTCGCGCTTTTTGATCATGGTGAGGATGGTGGCGATGGCTACGGAGTCGCCGGTTTCGTCGTAGACGTCGACGTAAAATTTGACGATTCCCTTGGGGATATCGTCGGGTGATTTTTTCTCTTGGTCGATTTTGTCCTTGACGGTGAGGCGCACGCCGATGGTCATGCCGGCGTAGACGGGCTTGATGAAGCGGCATTCTTCGATGCCGTAGTTGAGCAATACGGGGCCTTTGGCGGGGTCGACAAAGAGGCCGGCTGCTGCGGAGAGTATAAAATACCCGTGCGCGACGCGTTGATCGAAGGGGGTACCTTCGAGCGAGGTGATGTCGGTGTGAGCGTAGAAGTGGTCCCAGCTGACATTGGCGAAGTTGACGATGTCGGCTTCGGTGATGGTGCGCTTGTGGGTGTGGAGCGTTTCACCTACCTGGAGGTCTTCGAAGTACTTGCGGAAGGGATGGATGCCGGGGTCTTTGTAGGCTGCACCGGGTATGTAGACGTCGACAATTTCGGTGAGCATGGAGGGATGCCCCTGTAGGGCAGTGCGCTGCAGGTAGAGCTTCATTCCGATGAGCCCTCCCATTTCTTCGCCTCCGCCGGCTCGGCCTGGTCCGCCGTGGACGAGCATGGGTAGGGGCGAGCCGTGTCCGGTGCTGTGCGGAGCGCTTTCGCGGTTGAGTATTAAGATGCGGCCGTGATACGCCGCAACGCCGAGTGTAAATTCGCGCGCATAGCGGGCATCCATAGTGGCTATAGTCGTCACCAGGGAGCCCTTGCCTCGCTTCGAAAGGGCGATGGCTTCATCGAGGTCGCGATAGGGCATGACCGTCGTGACGGGACCAAAGGCCTCGATCTGGTGGACGGCCTCGTCCTTCCACGGATCAGGCTCGTACAGTACGATCGGTGCAATATAGGCGCCTTTGTCGGTATTTTGGCCGACGGCCTGTACGTGTTCGGGATCGCCGACGACAACTTCGGCGGTCTGACGCAGCTGTTCGAGGCGCTCGCGCACCTCTATGAGTTGGCTCTGGGAGACCAGGGCGCCCATCTGCACTTCTTTGACGCGCGGGTCGCCGATCACCACCGAGCTCAAGGCCCTATGGAGGGCATCGATGACGGTGTCTTCCATCCCGGAGGGAACCAGCACGCGACGGATGGCTGTACACTTTTGACCGCATTTGACTGTGAGCTCACGCGTCACTTCTTTGATGAACAACTCAAATTCAGGCGTATCGGGTGCGGCATCGGGAGCTAAAACGGCCGCGTTGAGTGAGTCGGCCTCCATATTGAAGGGCACAGACTCCTCAATGATGCGGGGGTGGCATTTCAGCTTTTTACCTGTCGAGGCCGATCCCGTGAAGGTGACCACATCTTGATGAACGACGTGGTCGACGATGTCGTGGGCAGGCCCACAGAGCAATTGGAGAGCACCTTCGGGGAGAATGCCGCTGGCAACAATGTCTTCGACCACGGCTTGGGTGAGGAAACAGCTCACAGTAGCAGGTTTGACGACTGCGGGCATTCCGGCCAGCCAGTTGACAGCGGCCTTTTCCAGCATGCCCCATATGGGAAAGTTGAACGCATTGATGTGTACGGCCACGCCTTCTCGGGGCACTAAAATGTGCTGGCCGCTAAAGCCTCCCTCTCTCGACAGCGAGACGGGCTCCCCCTCCACGATATAGGTCTTGCTGCCCAGTTTGCGGCGCAGACTGGCGTAGGAAAAGAGCACGCCGATGCCTCCGTCGATGTCCAGCCAGCTGTCCCCCTTGGTCGCCCCAGTGAGGTAGGAAATGGGATAGTACTTTTTGCGGCGTTCGTAGAGGTAGAGGGCGAGCTTCTTCAACATCAATCCGCGCTCGTAAAAACTCATCTTGCGCAGCGCAGGGCCTCCCACTTCTCGCCCGTATTGTAGGACGGACGCTATATCGATGCCCTCCGTCGATACGTGGCCGATATAGCTGCCGTCAACCGGGCTGTAGAGGGGTGTGCCCGCCCCTTGCCCGAAGGTCCACTGACCTTTGACGTAACTCTTAATCGCTTTGTCTGGCATAGTGCTGTGTTTTGTCCTATCGCGATATTAGAAGTTTCTATAGTGGCAGATAGAAGGTGGCTCAGGGGAAACGCGGAAATTTCGAATAGTCGGGTTTGCGCTTTTCGAGGAAGGCGTTTCTGCCCTCTTGGGCCTCTTCCATCATGTAAAACATCAAAGTGGCGTCGCCGGCAAATTCCATCAAGCCGCGCTGGCCGTCGAGCTCGGCATTGAGCCCGCGCTTGATCATGCGTATGGCCATGGGGCTGAGCTCGAGGATGCGTCGGCACCAGGCTACAGTCTCCTCTTCGAGCTTTTCGAGGGGCACAACCTTGTTGACCATGCCCATGCGCTCGGCTTCTTCAGCCGAATATTGCCTGCAGAGAAACCATATTTCACGGGCCTTCTTCTGTCCCACGTGACGCGCCAGATAGGTAGCACCGAGGCCGGCATCAAAACTACCTACTATGGGACCCGACTGACCAAAGATGGCGTTGTCGCTCGCTATAGTGAGATCGCAAACCACGTGGAGCACATGCCCTCCACCGATGGCGTAGCCATTGACCATGGCAATGACGGGTTTGGGGATGTTGCGTATCTGCCGATGTACATCGAGGATGTTGAGCCGCGGCACGCCGTGCTCGTCGACATAGCCTCCCTTGCCCTTGTAGTTTTGATCGCCTCCCGAACAAAATGCCTTGTCGCCCGCACCTGTGAGAATGACAACACCGATATCCGAGCGATCCCTACAGATGTTGAAGGCATCGATGAGCTCGCTGACCGTCTTGGGCCGAAAGGCATTGCGCACTTCCGGGCGATTGATCGTGATCTTCGCTATCCCCTCGGCATATTCAAAGAGGATGTCTTCGTACTTCACAATCGGTTGCCATCGTATGTCTGCTGCCATAGGTCGACGATTTTGTTTTGCAATTTTCATTATGAACGCCAAAAATACGTCAATTGGTCTTGCTTGGTGAATTTGTACGCGCCCTTGAGCAACCCTTAGCGGAAATGTCTTAACTTTGGTGTGGAAGATCCTCAAGCCGATGCACATCGCCCTCTACGTGACCGATATACGCTCACTGTACGATGCGCGTTTTTATGCCGCATGGGGTGCACAGTGGCTGGGTGTCCAACTCAGTCGGTTTGGCGAACGCGCCGAAGAGCTCTCCGCCATCCAGTCGTGGATCTACGGTGTCGAGTGGGTGGCAGAGTGGGGCGATCAGCCAATCGCACGTGCAGAGGCTCACCGTCTGGGTCTACAGCTGCACTGTGTAGATTATCCCCATCCCAATTGGAAGGAAGCAGATTTCGTACACATCGACATCCGTCGGTGGGATGAAATCGCCGAAGGTCAGAGGAGCCTCCCCATCCACTGGATTCTCACCCGGCCCCACACGTGGGAACGCATCCATCTCGTCCAGCTGCGCAAAGCCACCAGCTGGCATTACCTGCTCCTCAGCTTGCCCGACCAGGTCGATCTCGCCGTCCAAATCATCCGAACCGTCCAACCGCATGGCGTCGTATTTAGGGGCTTTGAAGAAAGCGAAGAAGGTATCCAGTACATGCAATACGTCGAGCGCATTCTGGAGCAAATTTAACAAGCCATAGCCCTCAACAAAATGCATTTGTAACGGTTTTACATACATGTTGGATTTATCTAATGTAAAAATGTGTTGTATGAAAAGGTGGATCATCAGTGTACTGTTGAGCGCAGGACTCTTCCAACTGGCCAGCGGACAGGTACCGGCCAATGTGCGTTTTGGTTTTGGGCTGGCACCGACCTTTACATGGCTATCGCCCAATATCAATGCCGCATCGACGGCGGGTACCAATGTAGGCGTGCAGGTGAAGACCATCGTCGAATACTACATGGGGTACAATTACGTGCTCTTCAGCGGCTTTGGCATGGCCTTTCGCCAGGGAGGGGCCTTGGAATATCGCGATGGCGGCAACATTTTACAAGGGGTGTTGAGCGATAGCGCGTATTACCAGCTGCCGGCCAACTCAAAGGTCAACTACCGCATCCGCTACATCGAAGTGCCATTGGGCTTCCGCATGCGCACCGCAGAGTTTGGTCATTTGCGCTATACCTTCCAATTACCCGTATTTACGCTCGGATTTAAAGTCGGTGCCCGCGGCGATATAGAAGCGCCGGGCCTGCCCGTAAGTAAGGGGGAAAACCTCGGTAAGAGTACCAAGTTCTTCCAGTTTGCCTACGGATTTGGTGCGGGTATCGAATACAGTCTCACACAGGATATGTCGCTGCTCCTCAATGTACGCTATCATCAGGGCGTGCCCGATGTGACTCGCGAAGCTATCGACGATATCAAAGCCAGCATGAACCGCATCGAAATCCTCGCCGCAATACTGTTTTGATCTGCCGATCGCAGGTCAACCATTTCATACGGAAAATGCCGACGATGCAGTCAACCGATGAATAAGAGCACTCGTTGGGTAAAGGTCTGGGAGACGCCTTTAGAGTGGGAAGCACATGTGTTGGCTGCTCGTCTCCGCAAGGAGGGCATTCCCTGTCAGGTCGTCGACAAGAAGGATTCGGTCTATGTCATGATCGGCCATGTCGAGCTATATGTCCCCTCCTCGGTACACCTGGAGGCACGCAAATTGTTGCGCTCCTGGCGGTCGGTAGAACGCTAATAGCCTTACAGACCTACTTTGTTCATCCGATAGACATACACCAACAGCACGATAAAGAGGATGGTGTACACGACAAACCAGGTAAAGAAGGCCCCTTTTTTGCCCATGTCGGCGCCTTTGGTCTTCATATTTCCTCGCGTTTTAAGCTACACAGCATGCAAAGTAACGGCAATTTTGCCACTTGGACAGTTGTTGCAGAGATTTTTTCACGTTTACGGTTTCAATCGGGAGTGGTAGAGGGCAAACATACGTGCGATGATCTGATCGCGCACGCGACGAAAGATTTGTAAGCACTCTTCTTCGGTACCCGTGGCGCGGGCGGGATCTTCAAAGGGAATGTGCAACCGATGACGCACCGCACCACTAAAATGGGGACATCGCTCTTCGGCTTCGCCACAGACCGTAAGGACATAATCAAAGGGTTGATGCAAAAAGGTCTCGACGCTTTTGGGGTAGTGTCCATGCATCGATAGGCCGATCTCCTTCATGACACGCACTGCAAGGGGGTGTACTTCTTGACCGGGGTCGGTGCCTGCCGAATGCACGTCGATCTGTCCATTGCTCAATGCGCGTAAGACGGCTTCGGCCATTTGGCTGCGGCAGCTGTTTGCCGTGCAGAGCACTAAGATACGCTTCATTGCTCAGACTCTTCGCCTTCGACATTGCCCTTGTGGCGGATCCAGATGGTGCGGCACTTGCCGTGATCGCATTGCATCTTTTTATAGAGCACACCAAAGGGGTTGTACAAGAGTAATAGTCCGTGTTCGTTATCGCCGTCTTTGTAGGTCCCCTCGGCTTTTATTTTTCCGTTGTCGTAGTACTCGACAAAGGGGCCATTTTCTTCGTTGTCTTTAAAGGTGACGACCTCCTTGAGTTTGCCCGAGGGGTAATAGGTCTTCCACTTGCCCTCCATCTTGCCGCGTACGTACTGGCCTTCTTGGTGGACCACGTCTGTGCCCTGGAAATAGCTGATAAATTTGCCGTGGGGTGTGTCGTTGATATAGTGCATGACCGAATACAGCTTTCCCTTGTAGTAGAGGCGCTTTTCGCCGTTGAGTCGGCCGTCGACATAATGCGATTCTTCCAAGAGCGTGCCGTCTTTTTCGCGGCGTATCAGGGGGCCGTGCTTGATGTCGGTGCGCTTCTTGACGTAATACTCCACAGTGATCATGCCGTCGTCGGTCGTTTCGACGCGCTTTTCCACACCTTCACCACACGACACAAGGCTGAAAGCTATACACATAATAAGATATACCGCACATTTTCGCATGGCTGACGTCGTACTTTATCCAAGCTGCAATGTTAAACGATTGGGTATTGATCTTCATTTTGTGTGTGCTGTATGAAATGGTGGGCCGGGGAGCGGGGTGGGAGAGGGTGGTAGGACAATATGCTCGCCTACGGTTTTATACATCAAAAAAAATCACTCCATCAAAGACCGCTATTCAACGAGTGAGATTATTCGACGAGTGAAATCTTGAGGAAGTTGGTTCTTCCCTTTTTGTGCAGCGGCATGGTGCCTGTGTTGATGACGTAATCGCCCGGGCGGATATGGCCGTGCGTTTTCAAGATATCCAGCGTATCGGCAATGCTGCTGTCGGTCGATTCCATTTTGTCGTAGTAGTAACAGCTGACACCCCATACGAGGTTGAGCGTATCGAGTATATAGCGGTTGGCCGAAAAGATGAACACGGGAGTCTTGGGTCGGAACGATGAAATCTTAAAGGCAGTGTAGCCCGAGACTGTCATGCCGACGATGGCTGTGGCATCGACGGTTTCAGCGGTTTTGACGGCGTTGAGGCAGATGACGTCGGAGGCAAAGGTTTCGCTGGGTGGAAGGCTGTCGGGTTTGTACTTTTGCCACTCGATGAGTTTTTCGGATTCCATGATGATTTTGGTCACCATGTCGACGACCTTCACCGGGTGTCGGCCGATGGAGGTCTCGCCGCTCAGCATGAGGGCATCGGCACCGTCCATGACGGCATTGGCCACATCGGTGATTTCGGCGCGCGTAGGGCTGGGGTTGGTGATCATGCTTTCCATGAGCTGCGTGGCGACAATCACGGGGCGCGAGGCGCGAATGCTCTTCTGAATAATGTGCTTCTGCAGGGCGGGAAGGCGTTCCATCGGCATCTCGATGGCTAAGTCGCCGCGGGCAATCATCACCGCATCGCTCACTTGAATGATGGCGTCGATATTGTCTACCGCTTCGGGCTTTTCAATCTTGGCAATGATTTTGGCAAAGTGACCGCGCTGGTCGATGATCTGCCGAAGCTGGACGATGTCTTCGGGCTTGCGCACAAACGAGAGGGCGATCCAGTGTACGGTCTGCTCGAGGATAAAATCCAAGTCGCGCAAGTCCTTCTCGGTCAGGCAGGGCAACGAGATATCGGTATGGGGTAGGTTGACGCCTTTATGGGAGCCTAAGGTGCCACCAAAGATCGTCTTTAAGCGCACTTCATCGCGCTGATTGGTCTCGACGACCTCGAAGATGAGCTTGCCATCATCGACCAGTATTCGTTCGCCAGGACGTACGTCCGCCGCAAACGAGGGATAGTCGATAGTGACCTTGTCGCGCGATCGATGGCCCGGCTGAGTAGTGAAAATAATCTCTTCTCCCGTATGCACTTCAATGCCTTCGGGAGGAAGCTCCCCAATGCGCAATTTGGGCCCCTGAAGATCAGCGATGATGCCCACATGGGTGTGCAACTTTCGGTTGGCCTGCTGAATGTGCCGGATGATGCGCTCGAAACTCTCGTAGCTTCCGTGCGAAAAGTTCAACCGAAAACAGTCCACCCCTGCCCGTATGAGCTCCTCGATGGCCTCGTAACTCTCCGAAGCAGGACCGACGGTGGCGACGATCTTTGTCCGCTCAAATTGAATCTTCTTCATGAGCTCTGGCTTCGCTTTTGTCCTTGAAGATTGGCATCTGCACGCATGTGAATGGCTTTCGGTAGCACCACTGCAAAGGTGGCAAATATCCCTCAAATGACCTAATCGGCCTACCGAGAGGGACAAAATAAGATCCTCATTTGGGCGTTCCGTTGGGAAGGTTGTAAATTTGCATCCTCAATTTGTCACAAAAATTGTTTGCAGTATGTCTGAGATTGCCAACAAGGTTAAGGAAATCATCGTAGACAAGCTCGGTGTCGACATGAGCGAAGTCAATGAAGAGGCGCATTTCGTCAACGATCTCGGTGCCGATTCGCTCGACACGGTCGAATTGATCATGGAGTTTGAAAAGGAATTTGACATCTCCATACCCGACGAAGATGCTGAAAAGATCCAGACGGTAGGAGATGCCATCAAATACGTCGAAGAAAAGGCGGCCAAGGCCTAAAGAACCATTGATTGCGGAACCCTTACGGGAGTAGAATAGGCCCCATACGAGCATGCCCAACGGTTTGGGACCGAGCTCGGACGATTGACCCTCAAAGTGCACTTCGATGAGGAGAGTAGTAGTGACAGGTATAGGTGCGCTGACACCCATTGGCAACGATGCCGATGCGTTTTTGCACGGACTTAAAAATGGAGTGAGCGGGGCCTCTACCGTGACCAAATTCGATGTGTCCGAGCTCAAGACAAAATTTGCCTGTCAGATCAAGGACTTCGACCCGCTGGAGTATTTTGACCGCAGGGAGGTCAAGCGCATGGATCCCTTTGCGGTATATGCCCTCAAAGTTGCTGAAGAAGCCATCCAGCGCGCACAGCTCGATCCCTCAAGCGTCGACAGTGAGCGAGTGGGCGTCATCTTTGCCAGTGGCATAGGGGGATTTTACACCTTTGAAATGGAAGTGCGCCAGCGCGAGCGCATCGGCAAGCCGCGCTATAGCCCATTTCTCATTCCGAAGATCATTTCCGACATAGCAGCGGGGCATATCTCCATTAAGTACGGCTTCCGCGGGGTCAATTACTGCACAGTGTCGGCATGCGCCTCGTCACTACATGCCCTGATCAATGCGATGGACTACATACGCATGGGGCGTGCCGACGTCATCATCGCAGGTGGTTCCGAAGCCAGCGTGACAGAATTGGCCCTTGGTGGTTTTGGAGCCATGAAGGCCCTCTCTACGCGCAACGATGACCCCGCCACCGCCTCGCGTCCCTTCGACAAGGATCGCGATGGCTTCGTACTCGGTGAAGGCGCCGGGGCCCTCGTTCTCGAAAGTCTGGACCACGCCCTTCAGCGCGGAGCCCCCATACTCGCCGAACTCGTCGGCGGCGGCATGACGGCCGATGCCTACCACATCACCGCACCGCATCCCGAAGGCCTCGGCGCTCGCCTGGTCATGGAACAAGCTCTCCACGATGCCCAACTCCAACCCTCCGACGTCGACTACATCAATGTGCACGGTACTTCCACACCGCTGGGCGATGTGGCCGAAGTCAAAGCCATCGAGGAGGTCTTCGGCGAGTACGCCCCAAAGCTCAACATCTCATCAACAAAGTCCATGACGGGCCACCTGCTCGGAGCGGCAGGCGCCGTCGAAACCATCGCCTGCATCCTCGCCATCCAACACCAATTCGTGCCACCTACCATCAACCACTTCGAGCTCGACCCACAACTCAACCCCAATCTCAATTATACCTTCAACACCGCGCAAGAACGAGAAGTACACGTAGCCCTCAATAATGCCTTCGGCTTTGGAGGGCATAACGCCTGTATCGTTGTAAAAAAATACACGTGAGGTGAAGGACCTGGTGAAATGGTGGAAATACTATTTTACCTCATCACGACCATTTATGCGCTCTATTCGCCGCATTACAGGCTTAGTGCCTCGTGACCTCGTGCTCTACAAAATCGCCTTCAACCATCGCTCCAACGCCAATCTGTCCCATCCCAAATACCAGAGTAACGAACGCCTCGAATATCTCGGCGATGCCGTGCTCAGCATGATCGTCGGCGACTTTGTGTTCCGAAAATACCCCTACGCCTCCGAAGGCTTCCTCACCAAAATGCGCTCTAAAGTCGTCCAACGCCGCTCACTCAACGAACTGGCCTACAACCTCAAACTCGACGACTTACTCAGCATGTTCAACCCCACGCGCATCTCTAATACCATGATGGGCAATGCCCTCGAAGCACTCGTCGGAGCCGTATACCTCGACTACGGTTTTGAGAAGACGCGACGCTTCGTCATCCGCAAAATCCTACTGCCTTTCGTCGACTTCCGTCAGCTCGAACAGTTTGACGACAACTACAAAAGCCAGCTCCTCGAGTACTGCCAAAAGGAAAACGTCCAGATACACTTCCAACTACTCGAACGCTCTAAAGTACACAAAAGAGATTGCTTCAAAGTGGCTGTGCTCATCGAGGGAAAAAAGGTAGGCGAGGCCACGGAGTTTTCAAAAAAGAGCGCCGAACAACTGGCCTCATATCACGCACTCGTCAAGATGGGACTCCTCGACGAGCACAACGGCTACATCCGCAACAATAGCAACGGTTAATTAAGTCACTGCATCCTTATAGGCTCATATTTTTACAAGGCGATACGTCCACGAAGCGCCTTCAATGCGAATGTGCAACAGGTAGATGCCTGGAGCAACATCTCCGAGCTGGAGCACTGCACGCTGTCCACTGAAGCGCCCCTGCGCCCATCGCTTACCTGTAAGGTCGTATAGCTCCCAGTGGTAGGGTACGCTCGTGCGCGCATAGACATAGAGCTTTTCCCTCATCGGATTGGGATAGAGCAGCACAGCCCCCTCGTCAGCGATTTTTTTTTGCGTGTTGTTATTGGTCGTAGTAGCTTCGATGCGGTCAATCCTCCCCAATTGATAATGGGTGACGAAGAGCTCCCCCTCGGAATTTTCGCCAAAAGAGGCATAGGCATAGGCGTTGTACTTGCCGAGATCATGGCTCTGCCACGTACCCGTGGTACTGTCGTATCGCAGTACCCAGATGCGCCCCGAGCAAAAATCGCCGACAAAGTACCAACCATACAGCGAAGGATAGCGCTGACCGCGATAGACGTAGCCCCCTGTGACAGAACAATCTCCCTTGCCGTGATAATACTCGAAGATGGGAAAGACATAATTGCTTCGGTCTCCACAGCCTTTGAGGTTAAAATCTTTTGTGCCCTCATAACAACGCCAGCCGTAATTGGCCCCTCCACTCGAACGGGCAGGCTGAAAATTGACCTCTTCGACCTTTTTCTGACCCACATCGGCGATGTAGAGGTCCCCCGTCAGCCGATCAAAGGAAAATCGCCATGGATTGCGCAGACCATAGGCCCAAATCTTTTCGTTGGCATCGTCGCGACCAAAAAAGGGATTGTCCTCAGGAATGGTATAAAACGGTGCGTGCTCGACATCGACATCGATACGAAGGATCTTGCCGAGGTGTGTCTGCAGATTTTGACCGTAATCGTGCGGATCGTTGGCACTACCCCCATCTCCTGTGCCGATATAGAGATAGCCGTCGGGGCCGAAGACCATACCTCCGCCATTGTGATTAGAGTATGGCTGCATAAAAGTAAAGAGGACCTGTTCAGAGTTTGGATCGGCCTTGTTGGAGTCTATGGGACTGCGTTGGTAACGGGCTATGACTGTGCGCCGTGGACGGGCAGCCGTGTAATTGACGTAGAAGTAGCCGTTGTCCTTGTAATCGGGGTGAAAGGCAAGACCTAATAGGCCCATCTCTTGACCGTTACTGGCTACTCGAGAGCGTATGTCGAGAAAGGGCTCGGGCTCCACGGTGCCATCGGGCCAAACGATGCGTATCCTGCCCTTGCGCTCCACCACAAACAATCGCTCATCGCCGCAATGCTGAATGTCTACGGGCAGTTCGAGCCCCTCTGCAAAGGGCACAATCCGAATGGAGGGAACATCTTGCGCTTGGATGCCCATGACCGACCAAACGACGACCCACAGCAGCCAAAAATATCTTGCGGAGTACATTCTCTCAGAGGTGTGAAATGGTTCGCTGTGGTAGCCGAGATACAGATCAGTCACCACGCACCTCGGTGTTGGAGCTGGAAGGTGTGTTTTCGCGTTTGCCATTTTTGCCCTGGTTGTTTTGTGTCGCATCAGTTGGGGCGGTATCGACTTCACGGTGATTGGGGGAGGGTGTGTTGTCGGAAGGATGTCCATCGACAGTGGTGGCACTTGTTGAAGGGACTTTGCTTTCGTGTTGTACCTTACCATCGGAACGGCTATGCTCTTCCGTCGTGGTGCGTTTCTCTTCGAAGGGGCGTGGACCGATGAGCCTTTCGACATCGGATTTGAGGAGCACTTCCTTTTCGAGCAAGTGGCGGGCCAAGATTTTGAGTTCGTCGAGGTGTTGGGTGAGTAAGTCTTTGGCGCGCTCGTATTGTTCGCGGATGATTTTGCGCGCCTCCTCATCGATGATGCGCGCTGTCTCTTCGGAATACGGTTTTTGAAAATTGTCTTGGAGCAAGCTGTAGAACGATACGAATCCCACCTTTTCATTCATGCCATAGGTGAGGATCATGTTGTAGACGATCTTGGTGACGTGGTCCAGATCGTTTTGTGCGCCGGTGGAGATCCTGCCGAAGATGATTTCTTCGGCAGCACGGCCGCCAAGGGTCATACAGATTTGGTCGAGAATCTGCTCTTTTTGGACGATGTACTCTTCTTTGGGCAAGTACTGGGCATAGCCAAGCGTGCCTACACCCCGTGGCACAATGGTGACTTTGACGAGCGGAGAGGCGTGGGGGAGAAACCACCCACAGATGGCATGTCCCGACTCGTGGTAGGCGATGATTTCCTTTTCGCGGGGAGAGATGACTTTGTTTTTCTTTTCGAGGCCGCCGATGACGCGGTCAAGGGCGGCATGGAAGTCCTCCATTTCGACTTCCTTTTTGTTTTTGCGTGCGGCGATCAGAGCAGCTTCGTTGCACACGTTGGCAATGTCGGCCCCCGCGAAGCCGGGCGTCATCTCGGCAAGTACTTTTGGATCGACCTCCTTGGCGATCTTAATGTTTCGCAAGTGTACGACGAAGATTTCTTCCCGCTCTTTGAGGTCGGGCTTTTCAATGGCGATCTGTCGGTCGAATCTGCCGGGGCGCAACAGGGCAGGGTCGAGTATGTCGGGCCGGTTGGTGGCAGCCATGAGGATGACACCTTTGTCGGTCGAAAAGCCGTCCATCTCGACGAGAAGCTGGTTGAGCGTATTTTCACGCTCATCGTTGCCGCTGTGGATATTGATGCGACCTCGCGCACGGCCTATTGCATCAATTTCGTCAATAAAGACGATGCACGGAGCCTTTTCACGGGCCTGACGAAAGAGATCCCGCACGCGCGAAGCCCCCACGCCGACAAACATTTCCACAAAGTCCGATCCAGAGATAGAAAAAAACGGCACATCGGCCTCCCCCGCC
This sequence comes from Saprospiraceae bacterium, assembly GCA_015490715.1. Lineage (GTDB taxonomy): Bacteria > Bacteroidota > Bacteroidia > Chitinophagales > Saprospiraceae > S141-43. The sequence continues at coordinate 16,978 of WFXH01000092.1, forward strand.
ACCGCTTTGGCGAGCAAGGTCTTCCCCGTCCCAGGGGGACCAATGAGTAAAACCCCCTTGGGTATTTTACCTCCCAATGCCGTGTACTTACGCGGATTTTTGAGGAAGTCGACGATCTCCATGACTTCCAATTTGGCCTCTTTGAGACCAGCCACGTCGGCAAAAGTCACCTTCACCTTGTCTCGCTTGTCGAAGAGCATGGCGCGCGACTTGCCTATGCTGAAAATCTGTCCGCCTCCAGTAGCACCCCCCGTCATGCGACGCATAATAAATATCCATACACCGACGATGAGCAAGAAGGGTAATATCCAGCTCAACAGCGGCGCTAACCAGTTTTCGCGCTCAATCCAAATGGGATCCACGCGCCGATCTTCCGGTAAAGTGGCGTTGATTTTGTCGATTTTCTCTTGAAAGATTTCAGGCGGGCCGATGTGGAAGTAATACTGCGGATTGACACCAGCAAAGCCCGGCTTGACGGCATCCTGGTATTCCTCTTTCTGGAGTGCCTCTTTTTTGAGGTAGATGTGCGCGTACTTTTGGTTGACCACCTCGAGCTTTTCGATATCGCCATTCCGCAACATCTTTTCAAAGCGCGAAAAGCTGATGGGGTCGTTGCGGTACGAGGTCAACGAATAGAGATTGACCCCGATCAACGCAAGGATGATCAACCCATAAATCCAGTATGCGTTAAAACCCTTGCCCGGCCCCTTTAGGGGATTGCGATTTTTGTTTTTGCTGCTCATCTGCGTAGATCAACCCTGTTTGTGTATACCACTCTCGTCTATATGTCAACAGCTATACGTATGGCTTAGTTCAAAAGTCAAAACTGTGGGAGGGGGTTATTCATTGTGTTGGTCAGCCGATTTTCACGTTTGATCATCAAAATCCGTGCGCCGCGCGTCAGCCCATAGCCCTTCAAGATCGTAAAAACTCCGCGTAGCAGGGTAAAAGACGTGTACGACTGTGTCGAAATAGTCGAGTAGGGTCCAATTGCTCGTTTCGTAACCCTCGACATGCGAAGGCGTCAAGGCCAGCTCTTCCTTGACCTTTTGCTGAATGTTTTGGACAATGGTCCGAATCTGCGTCGGCGAATCCCCCTCACAGATGATAAAATAGTCCGCCGGACGTACGTCCAATTGGCGCAAGTCGAGCTGTACAATCTTTCGACCCTTCTTATCTTGAATGCTACGGATGATCAAATCGTTGAGTTCTTCCGTACTCGGCAAGCGCGCGATCTTGGCTCTATTGATGGCTTTCAATAAACGCGGTATTTTGATTTTGTCGATTGTAGCACCATTTCATACAAAGATACGAAAAAAACAGGGATTTGTTCTATATCTTGGCTGCCCAAAATTCGACCGCATACCCATGCAATATATGCACAGTCACCGAATGATTTTTCTCAAAGAGGTCGATTCGACCAATCACTATGCTCTCAAACATGCCGATGCCGAACAATGGGAAGAAGGTACCGTCGTGTGGGCGGAACATCAACACAAGGGTAGGGGCCGTAGAAACGCTCCGTGGTACGGCAGCCCCGGCAAAAACCTCTACTGTTCGCTGGTCTTGCGACCAGTGTTTCTCCCCATCGGCCAACAGGCATATCTCAATATGGCACTGGCACTCGGAGTGCGAGAGGCTGTGGAATATCTTAGCAATGAAACGACCTGTATTAAATGGCCGAACGATATCATAGTGCGCAATAAAAAAATAGCCGGCCTGCTCATCCAAAACATTTGCAGCGAAAGAAAAATACGACTGTCGGTGTGCGGTATTGGTGTCAATGTCAATGAGGAGCGCTTCCCCGACGACCTACCCCATGCAGTCTCCCTGTACCAATTGTTGGGCAAAACTACACCGGTGCATACAGTCTTGAGTGCTGTGCTTCATTACGTCATGAAGTACTATGGTCAGTTGCGTCATCAGGAGCCTCGTGCCGCCCTCAAGTCGGAGTACGAAAGCCACTTGTGGAATCGCGGGACGATACAACGATTTTACGATCCCAATGCGGATCAAATCGTCGATGCCGAAATACGAGGGATCGATGAAAGGGGGCGACTTAAACTGTGGATTCATGGTGCTGAGCGAGTGGTCGGTGATTTGACATGGAAGTGGCTATACCCTCAGTCCTCGCCCTGATGTAAGGGATGGTAGCGCAGGAGCGTTTCGCGCAAGTACTCGCGTTGGATGTGGGTGTAGATTTCGGTGGTCAAGATCGATGCGTGGCCGAGGAGCTGCTGGACGACGCGGAGATCCGCACCTCCCTCGACCAGATGGGTTGCAAATGAATGGCGAAAGGTATGCGGACTGACATTTTTCCGAATGCCCGCCAAGTGGGTGTACTTTTTGATCATTTGAAAGACAGCAACGCGGCTGAGCTTGCGACCGCGATGATTGAGGAAGAGGATGTGTGCTGAATCAGATGCGATGGGTAGATGCCGGCGCACGTGTTGGCGATACAGCTCGATTTGGTGCAGCGCCGTAGGTGCTATCGGAATGTACCGCTCCTTGTTGTTTTTGCCGATGACGCGTATAAAGCCTTCCTCCGAATACACGGAAGCGCTCTCCAAGTGGATGAGCTCGCTGACACGCAATCCACAGGCATATAGGGTCTCGAGTATGGCGCGATCGCGATGCCCCATCGGATGAGAAAGATCCACTGCGCGGAGGATGCGTTCAACCTCTTCGACACTCAACACTTCGGGCAAGTGACGCCGAAGCCTTGGTAAGTCGATCTCCATAGCGGGATTGTCTTCCCTTACGCCCTCCTCTACCAAGTAGGCGAAGAAGTTGCGCAATGACGAAGTCATGCGTGCCTGCGTGCGCGCACTCAAGCCAAGCTCGTGCAAAAACCGCACATACCGCCGAAGGTGTTGGGGCGTGAGCTCCGTCACCGCCACTCCTCGATAGTGGGCCTCGAGGTATTGAAACAATTTGTCGAGATCGCGGAGATACGCCTCAATCGAATGAGGAGATAATCCGCGCTCCAATTGCAAATATTGACGGTAGCTGCGGCGCAAGCTCTGCCACATCGTGGACATTATTGGGAGGATAGGGGTATGAAATGGTTGAAGATACCTAAATATCGATATTCCTTCCCTACGATGGGTATTTCGAAGGTATACACACTGAAGAGATAGTAGTCCTTGACACGTACGAAATCTAAATCACTATCGGCGATCTCTTCGGCCGCCTGGTTCGACCACTTTTTTAACTCTGCAATAAAGCGCTTGCCCAGGATTTCATCGGCTCTTTCGATTTGCTCCTCAGCAAAGTATTTGAGAAAACTGCGCTTGTCGGGATTGGTCAGATATGCGACGATCACAAGTGCAGCCACAAGGAGGGCGATGATCTTCGATTTCATGGACTTTCACGATTTTATACATAAACGAAAAATCTAATACGATAGTTGCGTTCCTTTATTGCAGTGGTACGAGATAGAGGCCTGCAGAGCAGGGCCATACGCGCGTCCTGGCCACGCCGTCGACGATGACCGTAGTGGCCCAACAAAATTCCTTGCCCGGACGGTGGTCGATGTACAGTACGGGTACAAACCACAAGACGATGGGCTTGTCTTGAAGCGTTTCGGGAGGTTGAAGAAATTTTTCAGGTCCTTGTTGCCAGTCGGTGTTGCAGCACGAGCCAAAGCTTGGCATATTGCTGTCGCCTTCGTCGGGATGATGTACGGTGACGTAGATGTAGGCGGAGTCGCCCCGCGCACCGTAACTCCAAAGCTGGTGATTGGGAGGAATTCCGTAACCCTCGCCGTCGTCGTTGATGAGTCGATAGAGAAAGCCCTCAGGAGATGTGCCCATGTCGGGTGTTTGGAGATGCCACCCCTCCTTGGTCATGCGTAACCAGCGATGGCCATCCCAGCGTTCGAAGTGATAGGGGGAGTGACTTTGGTCGAGGAAGATGCGAAAGACGGGACGATACGTGCCCGGTGTACCGCATCCCCTACCCATTTGATGCCCTTTGATCAATAGGGAGCCGTCGTCGTAGAGTATGAAATGGTTTTGGTAGCGATAGTTGCAGGGCTTCGGCCATACGGGACTTTGGAAGTCTTGTACGATGAGATAACCTGCCGGGGCTTTTGCATTTTCGCGAATGCGTTGGAATTGCGGCCCGTTGAAGGCCACGACTGCTGCCGTGCTGAATTGTGGACAACCCATAGCATCGTTGTAACCAAATTGTTCTTTGAAATGATAGTTGACGTGCCAGTCGACGATCTTGGCCGATGCCAGCACGGCATGATCGCCAAAACGGGCGTTACGCAGCTCGAGCCCGTCGGATGGCGTCAAGCGATAGGTCAGCGACCATCGGCCCAAAGTGGTGTCGTTGTCGCGAGAGCAGTAGCGCTGCATCACTACCTCGTCCTGGAGTTTCTTCTCCGTCACGATGGGTGCAGCCTCCGAACTGCCCACCTCGGTCCACTTCATGCCAACGACTCGAAAATCCGTTAGGTCTACAATTACCCATAAGGCGCGTTGTTCTACTACAAAAGTGGGAGCGACACAGAGATGCAGCGAGCGCTCACAAGCGGTATTTTTCAGTGAGCTCGGCACCGCTTCCATCAACACATCGCGCTCGTTGGGTGGGTAGCCCAATGCTAAGGGAACTTCAGGTTGGGTAAGGGCTAAGGACACTGCTATTTTGCGCAGTATAGGACTCAACATCGGCTGGATGGCATCCGAATGTTCGACGCGATGTACCACACCCGCCTGCGGATCTACCCACGCTCTACTGACTATTGGATAAAAGTAGTTGTACATCTCGACCAGATAACAGCGGTCTGCACAGCTCTCCTGAATGGAGGGCGGCAGATCCCCTGCAAGCGCAGGACGTACCTGCATGATCTCGTTGCGCAACGGCTGGCGAGTGACAGTGTCGTAGACCCATCGAGTGAATTGGGTATTGCGCAGTGCGATGGCTTGCGCCTTCCACGCAAGACTGTCTTGAAGATCGCGCCGGTCGAGCGTCATCACAGGAGGGCGTTGTTGGAGACTCTTTTGGAGTCGATAGAGGTAAAAATCGAGCTCTGGAATGCGCTTGCGCAAGACCTCAAGCCGGGGGGTAGCGCTAAATAATTGCGCTACTGATGGTGGAGCTTGAGGTGTTTGGCGTTGCTCATTCGTCTTACAACGCATCGCAACAGCTGCTCCCAGAGAAATTGATAATAAGACCAATCCCCTGAAGATAGAGGGAGACCAGCGACAAAGATGCAAAGACAGTAGATTGGCCATGATGTCGGTACGGTAGATTTTGGCTCAAATGTAGTAAATGACGGCTTTTTCAATATGAAATGGATATAAAAATGACGGGAGAATTAGTTGTATATGTGTTTCGCATACAGTATATTTGCATCTGCAAAAGCGAAAGTAGCTCAGTTGGTAGAGCACGAGCTTCCCAAGCTCGGGGTCGCGGGTTCGAGTCCCGTCTTTCGCTCCAGGGAGGGTGCAGTGCCAAGGGATTATTCTAATAACCACCAAGTCCACAAAGCAGCCCCCCGCGCCTACTGTGGCACCCTAAAAGCCATCTACTATTTCATACAATACTCCAAATAGTCCTTAGGCGACGGGAGTGTCCACGGTTCGGCCGTGCTTGAATTTTCCCTTGGATTTGCGGATGCGGACGGCGACGACCTTGTATTCGGGGCAGAGGGTTTCGCGGTCCAGGACATCGGAAGTGATGTCGTTGACCATGATGTCGGGGTAGTGGAAGGTCGTGCTCAAGATGCCTTCTGGGACGATATCGGACACTGTGGCGGGAATATCGATTTTGCCGCGTGCGGATTCGACGCAGACCCAGTCGCCGTCGCGGATGCCGTGCCTTTCGGCATCTTTGGGGTGGATGTAGAGTCGGTCTTCGGCCATGAGCTGGCGGTTGGCAGTGCGTCGCGTCATGGCGCCGCAATTGTAGTGGTAGAGATTGCGGTTGGTGGTCAGTATGTAGGGATACTCTTTGCTGTGTTGAGCCACTTCGGGGGAATCTTCGTAGGGGTGGAAGAAGAATTTACCCTTGCCGCGCTTGAAGCTCTGCACGTGGATGATTTTGGAGTCGGTGCCGTCGGGAGCGACGGGCCACTGTAGGCCGTTTGGGCCGAGGCGTTCCCAGGTGACGCCTGCAAAGAAGGGCACAATTTGGCTGATCTCTTCGAGTACGGTCTTAGCGCTATAGGGTGTGGCCTGCGGGTAGCCCATGCGGTTCATGATGTCGATAATGATTTGCCCGTCGGCTTTGGCTTCGCCTATGGGATCGAGTACTTTTTGCACGCGTTGGATACGGCGTTCGCCGTTGGTGAAGGTGCCTTCTTTTTCGAGAAAGGAGGCTCCGGGAAGGATGACGTTGGCGTGTTTGGCCGTTTCGGTCATGAAGAGCTCCTGGACGATGAGTAATTCCAGATTGTCTAAGGCGCGTGCCACCTTCTGGCTGTTGGGATCGGTCTGGACGAGGTCTTCGCCGATCACCCAGAGGGCTTTGAGTTTGCCGTCGAGGGCGGCATCGATCATTTCGGGGATTTTGTATCCCACGTGGGCGGGTACTTCCACGCCGTAAAATGCGCTGTATCGCTGTCGGATTTCGGGATTGGTCACGTCGAGATAGCCAGCTCCTTGGTGTGGTTGGACGCCCATATCTGCGGAGCCCTGGACGTTGTTTTGGCCTCGCAGTGGGTTGACGCCTGCGCCGCGCTTTCCGATGTTGCCGGTGAGCATGGCCAGATCCGCTATTTGCATGACGGCATAGCTCCCTTGGTAGTGCTCGGTCACGCCCAGTCCGTGAAAGCTCATCGCCGGCTTAGAAGTGGCGTACAGGATAGCGGCTTCGCGTACCAAGGACTTATCAACACCAGTGATGCGCTCCATCTGGTCGACGTCTACCTGGAGGAGCTGCTGTTTGAAGGCTTCGTAGCCCTCACAGCGCGTGCGCACGAAGTCTTCGTCGACGAGGCCCTCACTGACGATGTAGTACATCATCATATTGAGGAGGGCGACGTTGGTGCCCGGCTTGAGCTGAAGGTGGTAGGTGGCATAGCGCGTCAGGGGAGTCTTGCGCGGGTCGACGATGATGGAAGGCAAGCCTTTCATCAGCTTTTGCCGTATTTTGGCGCCTGTGACGGGGTGGGCTTCGATGGGATTAGCCCCAATGATGAGCACGCACTTGGTGTGATTGAGATCATCGATGGAGTTGGTCGCTGCACCCGTCCCAAAAGTCTGTTGCATGGCGTAGGCTGTCGGAGCGTGGCACACGCGCGCGCAGCCGTCGATGTTGTTGGTGCCGATAACGGCGCGAATGAATTTTTGCATCAGGTAGTTTTCCTCATTGGTGCAGCGCGAAGATGAGATGCCGGCAATGGCATCAGGGCCGAATCGATTTTTGATTTGTGTCAGGCGGTCGACAATGAAATCGTAAGCCTCGTCCCAGCTGACGCGCACGAACTCGCCGTCTTTCTTGATCATGGGATAGCGCAACCGATCGGGGTGATTGTAAAACCCAAAGGCGTAGCGTCCTTTGAGGCAGGTATGCCCGGCGTTGACTTCGGCATCGTAGGGGGCCTGGATACTCTTAATCTCGCCGTTGACGGTATGCACTTCTAAATTGCAGCCGACACCGCAATAAGTACAGACAGTACGCACCACCTTGCCGCGATTAGCCATGGATTTGGAGCGAAAGACATCGGAGATGGCAGATGTCGGACAGGCCTGTGCACATGCGCCACAGGAGACACAATCCGAAAGGGCAAAGCTGGTATCCATGCCCTTGATGATTTGGGTGTCGAATCCTCGCCCCTTAGCAGAGAGGACGAACTCCCCCTGTATTTCATCGCAGGCGCGCACACAGCGATAACACAAGATGCATTTCGACAGATCGGAAGTCATGTAGGGGTGACTGAGGTCTTTGGGTAGGTGGAGATGGTTTTTCCCTTCGGGGTAGCGCACTTCGGTGATGCCCGTTTCTGCGGCTACCCGCTGCAATTCGCAATTGCCGTTGACTTCGCACACCAAGCAATCCAGGGGATGATCGGTCAAGACCAATTCGATGATGTTCTTGCGCAGCTTTTGTATGCGCGGGCTATGGGTGAAGATGTGTTGGCCGGGACGGGTTTCGGTGTGGCAGCTCGCGACGACCTTGCGCTTGCCGTCGGCTGAGTCGGCTACTTCGACGACGCACACCCTACATGCACCGTAGGGATTGAGCTGAGGGGCATCGCACAAGGTGGGGATGGCATTGCGTTGGCCCGTAATGCGACGCACCGTCTCAAGGATTGTCTCTCCCGCTTTATAGGTAAAAGGTTGGCCGTTGAGATAGAGCACCTGTGGATTGGTCGTCATGACGCTGGAATTTTGGTATGAAAGTGTGGTTGGAGTTCTTCTTTAAAATGCTGCAAGATGTTGCGAATGGGCAAGGGCAATCCACCACCCAATCCGCAAAGGGATCCGTATTGGAGGGTGTCGAGCAGATCGTCCAATAGCTCGGCGTCGATGCGGTCATCCTCTTCGATGGCTTTTTGCAGGAGCTCGGCACCGCGTAGTGCACCGATGCGACACGGAAAGCACTTGCCGCAGCTCTCATGTGCTGTAAAGGCAAAGAGGTGTTGCATGTAGCGAATCATGGGAAAATCTTCAGGAATGGCGACCACACCTGCGTGACCGAGGAGGAAGCCCCGCTCCTCAAAACTCTCGAAGTCGATCGTCAGCTCCTCAATCATCGATACGGGAACCACACCGCAGAGCGGACCACCAATCTGGAGGGCCTTGATGGGCTTGCGGAATCCGCCGGCATGTGCGTACACCAATTTCGAAAGCGGATATCCCATCGGCACTTCGTAGACGCCTGGCCGTTGAAAATGCCCATCCAGCGAGAGCAGTTTTGTGCCCGTCGATCGCGCTGTGCCGATCGAGGCAAATACCTCGCCGCCCATGTGGACGATAAAGGGCAGACAGGCAAGTGTTTCGACGTTGTTGACCAGCGTGGGTCGTCCAAACAGTCCTTCCTGACTGGGGTAGGGCGGCCGGGCGCGCACTTCCGGGCGTTTGCCCTCAATGGAATTGAGCAAGGCCGTCTCTTCGCCACAGAT